>JAEUHB010000290.1 GCA_016794665.1 Opitutaceae bacterium | reverse complement strand
CCCGCATAATCAGGTAGTCGCCGACGAACCAGCCATCGAGTTCGGCGGAGCGCTGCCAGATCGCGGTGAGTGAATCGAAGGCTGATTGGCAGGAGTGCACGGCGTGGCGCTCGTGGTTGACGGCGGTGAGAAAGGCGTTCGGTTGCGGGGCGAACGGCCGGAGGTGGGGAGGCCGCGGGGTTCGGGCACGGGTGCAATTCGGACACGATGCAGGCTGGCGGACAAGAACGCGGCGAGGGCGAGGGGTCCCCGCCAATCAGCTGCTTCGTCGCCAAAACTTGGAGCTGCGGCACCCTCACCGCAGTTGATTGCCCCTACTTGCTGATCCGCTGCGGCCACTTCAGTTCGACGACGGCCCACACGAGGTAATACGCGGTCACGATAAGCAGGGCGCGGCCTTGCACGATGCGTTGCCAGAGCGACGCGGCCTTCGCGAAGCGTTCCTGCCACGGCGTGAACAGGTCGTCGCCGAAGGCGATGCCGGCGACGAGCAGGAACATGGGCACGGTCATGACGAAGTTTTTCACCACGACGGCGCGCAGCTCGTCCACGTCGGCCGTGCCGAGGGAGAAAAATTGCACGCCGCGGATCGCGAGCATCAGGTAGAAACCGGCGAGGACCTCGAAGCTGCGGTGGAAAAGGTAGGCTCCGCCGGCCATCGTGGCGTAGAACGCCAGCAGCCCCCAGAAGAGGAACGAGAAGTTGGCCCCCGGTTCGCCGGAGGCGCGCGCCAGGCTCACGGCGGCGAGCAACGTGGCGGCGTGGATCGAGAGAAACTCGGCCAGGCAGATTTTTTCGAACGCGACCCACTTCATCAGGCCCGGACCCATGCCCCACGCGGGGTTCAGCCACGCGCCGAAATAAAGCCCCGCGGAGACGACGTAGCCGATGACCGCGGAAACTTGCATCAGCGAGAGACTGGAGGACATCGAGGGGGCGGTTTGCAGAGTGGCCGCAGGGTGGGGAGGGAATTTCACGGCGTCGAGCCGCGGGGAAGTAGACGAGTGCGATTTTGAGGCCCAGAACGCTGGCACACAGGCAAGAGACCCGGAGGCAGCGAGACCATCGAGCGGCCTCTTGCCATCGCGCCGGGTGCGACCGGAGAGTAGGCGGCATGAATCGAACCGAGGAACTCTGCGTCGCGTGCGGGCTGTGCTGTGACGGCACGCTCTTCGACTTCGTCAAGCTCGAGTCGGGCGACGACGGCGCGAAGCTGAAGGGGCTCGGCCTGCCCGTGAAGGTTTCGCGCGGGGCGTCGCCCGTCGCCCGCTTTCCGCAGCCGTGCGCGGCGTTGTGCGCGGATCGCACGTGCCGGCTCTACGCGGAGCGGCCGAGGCAATGCCGGATGTTTGAGTGCGGCGTGCTCAAGGACGCGAGGGCGGGGCGCATCACGTTTGCCGCCGCCCTGCGGTTGGTGAAGCAGGCGCGGCGCCGCGCGGACGAGGCGCGCCGGCTGCTGGGCGAACTCGGCGACACCGAGACGCATCGCGCGCTGGGCGAACGCTTCCACCGGATGGCGGAGCGGCTGGAGTCGGGCGCGCCGGACGCCGCGGCCAACGCCACGTTCGCCGATTTGAGCCTCGTGATGCACCGCCTCAAGCTGCAGACGCTCGAAAAATTCTACACGAAGACAGCCGCTGGCGACTGAGCCGCGGGCGGTGCGGTTGCGGGAGCCGGCGGGATCAGGGGGGCCTCCGGGAGGCGAAGCCGGAGCTGGTCGCGTGGGCGGTGGTGCTGCAGGCCAAAGAGCGGATTTCTTCTCGCCGGGAGGCGCGTTTCCGCCTTCATTTTCCCCGCGACCATTCGGTCGTTACTGCGTCTCACCCCGAAGCACTTTTCGCCATGCGCCCGAACCCGACCCTGAACCGCCGCCGTTTCATCCTGAAGTCGCTCGGCGCGACCCTGGCCCTTCCCTCGCTCCCGTCGCTCATGGCGGCGGCCGCCGCTGGCAAATCGGCCGTGGGCGGCAACTCCGCCGTGCAGGCCGCCAAGGGCGCGGGCGCCGGCGCGAAGCGGTTTGTCGCGGTTGGCAATCTGCTCGGCTTCCAAGTGAAGCACCTGTTTCCCGAGACCACCGGCGCCGCCTACGAGGAGACCCCGTTGCTCAAGCCGCTCTCGGGCGTGCGCAAGCACCTGACGGTTTACCGTGGGCTCGATCACGGCATCAAGGGTGGACACTTCGCGGTGCACTCCTTCCTCACCGGCGTGCTGAACTCGGAGGCGCAGAACCGGCCGCTGAGCAACATCTCGATCGACCAGTTCATGGCCGACGTGATTGGCCATCAGACGCGCTTCCCTTCGCTCACGGTCGGTTCGGAGAGCGGCATCCACGGCGGCTGCCAGATCGCGTGGACCAAGGCCGGCGTGCGCGTGCCGCCCATCACCGGGCCGGCGGAGCTGTTTGACCGGCTTTTTGTCGACGACTCGGCTGAGCGCCAGGCGCGCCGCAACCAGGAGAACCGCCTCCAAGGCTCCATTCTCGACTCGGGTCTCGCCGACGCCAACCGCCTCGCGAAGCGCGTCAACCGCGAGGACAAGGACAAGCTCGATGAATACTTCACCTCGATCCGCGACGTGGAGAAACGCCTCGAGCTCCGCCAGCGCTGGGCCAGCCAGCCCAAGCCGAAGGCGCCGTTCGAGCGGCCGGCGAACAAGAGCCGCGTCCGCGACCTCCCGCTGCTCTACGAGCTGCTGGCGCTGGCGCTGCAGACGGACTCGACGCGCATCGCCACCCTTGAGATCGGCGGCGACTTCCTCCCGCAGGACCTTGGCATCGACAAGTCCCACCACAGCATGTCGCACCATGGGAACGACGAGGCGGTGATTAAGAACCTCGTCACGCTGGAGACCTACCAGGTCGACGAGTTCGGGAAATTCGTCGCGCGCCTCGCGAAGATGCAGGACGGCGACCGCACGCTGCTCGACGCGACGACGCTCCTCTTCGGCAGCGGCATCGGCGACGCCAACACGCACAAGAACTCCGACCTCCCGATCATCCTCGCCGGCGGCGGCTACAAGCACGGCGAGTTCAAGAAACTCCCGGCGGCGGGCGCGAACAAGATTCCGCTCTGCAACCTTTACGTCGACATCGCCCAGCGCATGGGCGTGGAGACGGAGGCCTTCGGCAACAGCACCGGGCGCTTCGGGTTGGCGTGAGGTGGATTCCGCCGATCACGCAACGATGGGTCGCATGGCGGTTCCGACTGCGTTTCAAGAGCGGACCTCCATGTTTGTCATTCTGAGCGCAGCGAAGAAGCCAGTTGGAGTTTCGCTTCGCTCTTCCCGTAGCGCATATCCTGCTGGAGTCTTCGCTGCGCTCAGAATGACAGGCGTTTTTTGGTGCCTCGCCGGTCCGTTGTTCGTCGCAGCAACCGCCTCCGCCGCCGATTCCCCCGCGCAGAAGAGCGTCTCCGCCTTCACGGCGAAATACTGCCTGAAGTGCCACGACAAGGAGACCGAGAAGGGCGACCGTGAGTTCGAGACCTTCCGGCTCCCGCTGGCGAAGGAAGCCGATCTCATCGTCGCCAAGGACATCATCGATCAGCTCACGTTGCGCGAGATGCCGCCGCGGAAGGCGGAGGCGCACCCGAGCGACGACGAGCGCCTCGCGATGATCCGCCTGCTGCGAGAGGGCATCGCCTCCGCGCGCGGCAAAATCGCGAGCACCGCCGCGCGCACGGCGCTGCGGCGCCTCTCCAACCGTGAATACGAGAACACGCTGGCGACGCTCTTTGGCCGCCGCGTGGACACGCTTGGGCTCACCGCCGATTTCCCCAAGGAAAAGGCGAGCGAGCACATCGACACGATCGGCAAGTCGCTCGTCACCTCGGGCTTCCTGCTCGACCAGTATTTCCAATCCGCGAACCGCTTGGTCGACCTGCGCCTCGGCCGGCCGGAGACGCCTCCGCAGACGTGGCACTTCACCGGCAATTTTGTGCAATACGAGGAGCTGTCGGGGCCGCACCGGGCGGCCTTCAACAACAAATATCTCTGCCTCTACGAGCAGCCCAACACCGACACCCGGCAGGGCGGCTACGGCCACATCGAGGACTTCCTGAAGGGCGTGCCGGTTTCCGGCCTCTACGACATCGAGGTCCACGCGCAGGCCCTGCACCGCGACACGCACTACGACCCCGCGATCTTCGGGATCGATTTCTCGGAGCCGTTCATCCTCGGAGTGGTGCCGGGCGACGCGACCAAGAACCACATTCACTACCCGCAGCTGATCGAGCCGCTGCTCGCGCAGGCGGTGGTGCCCGACGCCCAGCCCGAGTGGATCAAATTCCGCGTCTGGCTCGAGGCCGGCCAGACACCGCGCTTCATCTTTCCCAACGGCCCCTACGAGTCGCGCGCATCCGTCATCGCGATCAACAAGCGCTATGCGGACGACTTTCAGGGCCGGTTCGCCAAGGCGGGCGTCAGCCGCACCCACCTCCTGCGCGAGGGCAAGCTGCCGCACATCCGCATCGGCGAAATCAAGATCGCTGGTCCTGTGCCCGAACCCGGCGGCAGCGCCGAGGAGATTGCGGTGTTTGGCGCGGGCGGCTTCCAGCCCAAGCGCGCGCTCGACCAGCTCTACGCCTTCGGCGCGCGCGCCTTTCGCCGCCCGCTGACGAGCGCCGACCGCGCCGCGATCAAGAAGACCTACGACTCGCGCATCCGCGAGAAAGCGGCACCTCGCGAGGCCGCGCTCGACGCGCTGAAGATGATTCTTTGCTCGCCGTCGTTCCTCTACTTCAGCGAGGTCACCGCCGAGCAGGAGCCCAAGCTTGGCCCCCACGATCTCGCGACGCGGCTCTCCTATGCGCTTTGGGCCGCGCCGCCCGATGCCGAGCTGCTCGCCGCCGCCGCCGCGGGCAAACTCACCGCGCCGGCCGAGATCCGGAAGCAGGCCGCCCGGCTCATCGCCGACGATCGCGTGGGCGGGTTCGTCGGCGCTTTCCTGGATGCCTGGCTGCGCCTGCGTGATCTCGGCTCCATGCCGCCGCCGCGCGAGACGATGCGCGTCTACTACGCCGAGAACCTGCCCGAGGCCATGAAGACGGAGCCGCGCCTCTTTTTCCGCCACCTCCTCCGGGAAAACGGATCGGTGCGGCAATTCCTCGACGCCGACTACACGTTCGCGGACAAGCGCCTCGCCAAGCTCTACGAGTTGCCCGAGGCGAAGACCCTCCGCATTGCGGACGGGTTTCAGCGCGTGAGCCTGGCGGGCAGCCGCCAGCGTGGCGGCCTGCTCGGCATGGCGGGCGTGCTCACGGTGAGCGCGAATGGCGTGGAGACCTCGCCCGTCACCCGCGGCGTATGGGTCATGGAGAACATCCTCGGCATCAAGCCGCCGCCCCCCCCGGATGTCGTGCCTGCCATCGAGCCCGACGTGAGCGGCGCGACCACCATCCGCGATCGCCTGGCGAAGCACCGCACCGACCCGGCGTGCGCGGAGTGCCACCGCAAGATCGACCCGCTCGGCTTCAGCCTCGAGAACTTTGACCCGATCGGCCGCTGGCGTGCGACCTATCCCAAGCCCAAGGGAAATGTCCCCGCGCCGAAGATCGACTCCACCGGCGAATTCGGCTCCGGCGAGACCTACGAAGGATTTCACGACTTCAAGGAAATCCTCGTCGCGGGCCGGGCGGACAACTTCGCGCGCCACCTCGTGCGGCAGTTCCTCAGCTACGCCGCCGGCCGCCACATGGAGCCTGCCGATGACTACGTGATGGAGGAGATTTTTGAGGCCGTGAAGAAGGATGGCTACGGCCTGCGCACGCTCATCGTCGAGTCGCTGGCGAGTGAGATTTTCCGGTCGCGTTGAGACTGCGGGGTGCGCCCCGTTGGCGCTCGGGCCGCCGGTCCGCAGCAAAACGCGTTGAGGTCGCCGCCCCGCGCCTCACAGTCGTGGCCATGCCTGCCGAACCGATCCGTTTTTTCCACCGCCAGAAAAAGGCCTTCGAGACCGAGCGCGTGCTCGGCGAGCGCTGGATGCGGCTGGCTTACGAGAATCCCGTCGGCCGATTGCTCGTGTGGGGGCTGATCCGGCGCGCGTGGTTCTCGCGCTGGTATGGCCACAAGATGCGCAAGCCCGCGAGCGCGCTGCGCGTCCTGCCGTTCATCTCCGCCTACGACATCGACGTCGACGAGTTCGCGAAGTCGCCCTTCGACTACAAGTCGTTCAACGAGTTTTTCTACCGGGCGCTCAAGCCCGGCGCGCGGCCCATCGCCGAGGGCGAGAAGGTCGCGGTCTTCCCGGCGGATGGGCGGCACCTCGCGTTCTCGGATGTGGAATCCGCCGATGGATTCTACGTGAAAGGCGCGAAGTTCACGCTGGCGGAGTTGCTCTGTGACGCGGCGCTCGCGGAAAAATTCGCCGGCGGCGCGATGCTCATCTCACGGCTCTGCCCGGTGGACTACCACCGGTTTCATTTCCCCGTCGCCGGCGTGCCGGGTGATGCGCGGCTCATCGGCGGCTGGCTCTACTCGGTGAGTCCGATCGCGTTGCGGCGTCGCATCCGCTATCTCGTGGAGAACAAGCGCGTGGTCACGCTCGTCGAGTCGCCGCAGTTCGGCACGGTGGCGATCATCGAGGTGGGCGCGACCAACGTCGGCAGCATCCAGCAGAGCTTTGTGCCGGGGCGGGCGGTGGCGAAGGGCGACGAGAAGGGTCTCTTCGCGTTCGGCGGCTCTTGCGTGATTACGCTGTTTCAGCGTGGGCGGATTCGTTGCGACGCCGACGTGCTTGAGCAAAGCGCGCAGCAGATGGAGACGTATGCCCGGATGGGCGAGCGGCTGGGGGTGGTGCCGTGAAAGTGATGAACCATGGCTTTCTCGCTCTCGCCCTTGCGACGTGCGCCGCCGCCGCCGAGCCGGCATTCCGGTTTGCCGAGGCGACCATCGACGACCTGCGGGCCCGCATGGCGGCCGGCGGGCTGACAGCCCGCGAACTCACCGCCGCCTACCTGGAGCGCATCGCGCAAATCGACCGCGCGGGGCCGAAGCTCAACTCGATCATCGAGCTCAATCCCGACGCGCTGGCCCTCGCGGATAAACTGGATGCCGAGCGCAAAGCCGGTCGTGTGCGCGGCCCGCTGCACGGGATGCCGATTTTGCTCAAGGACAACATCGCGACCGCAGATCGCATGGAAACCACCGCGGGTTCGCTCGCGCTGGTGGGCCTCAAGCCGCCGCGCGACGCGGGCCTCGTCATGCGCCTGCGCGAGGCGGGCGCGGTGATATTGGGCAAAACCAATCTGAGCGAATGGGCCAATTTCCGCGGCGAGCGCTCGGTGAGCGGCTGGAGTGCGCGTGGCGGTCAGACCCTGAATCCCTACGCACTCGATCGCACGCCGTCGGGCTCGAGCTCCGGTTCGGCGGTCGCCGTCGCGGCCAACCTGTGCGTCGCGGCGATCGGCACGGAGACCAACGGATCAATCCTTTCGCCAGGCTCGGTGAACGGCATCGTTGGACTGAAGCCGACGGTGGGCTCGGTGAGCCGCAGCGGCGTGATTCCCATCGCCGCGAGCTTTGACACGGCGGGCCCGATGACGCGCACGGTGCGCGACGCGGCGCTTGTGCTCGCCGCGCTTGCCGGCGTGGACGAGCGCGACGAGGCCACGCGCGGGCTGCCGTCGGCGTTTGCCGGCGAGCTGGCGCGGCCGCTGCGCGCGGGTGCGTTGCGCGGCGCGCGACTCGGGGTGGTGCGCAGCGCGGAATTGCGGCCGGCGCTGGGAAATATTTTTGCCGATGCCATCGCCGCGGTGCGCGCGGCGGGTGCGGAGGTGATCGAGATCGGCGAGTTTCCTGGGCTCGCGGCCTCCGGGGCGCCGCGGGTCGAGGTGATGCTCTACGAAATGAAGGCCGGCATCGACGCCTACCTGGCCGAACTCGGCTCGGCGTCGCGGATAAGGAGCCTCGCTGATGTGATTCGTTTCAACGACGAAAACTGGGCGCGCGAGCAGCCGCTGTTTGGGCAGCAGTATTTCACCCGTGCGCAGGCCAAGGGGCCGCTCACGGATGCCGGATACGTTGCCGCGTTGGCGACGTGCCGGCGTGTTGCACGGACCGAGGGCATTGACGCGTTGGCAGAGAAGCACCCGCTTGATGCCTTCATTGCGATTGGGGCGGCGGCGGGGCTGCTGAGGCCAGCGGGAGGGAGCGCGAACGATCCGGTGTTCGGCGGGCGCGGACCGAATGGCGGCGGTGCCGTTGCGGCCGCCGCCATGGCCGGCTATCCGAGCGTCACAGTGCCGGCGGGACAGGTCGGCGGGCTGCCCGTGGGGGTGATTTTTTTCGGGCGCGCGTGGAGCGAAGCGCGTTTGCTCGCGCTCGCGGCTGATTTTGAGGCGCGGACGCAAGGGCGGCGGGAGCCCAAGTTTCTGGCGCCCGGCGAAGCACGGTGAGAAGGTTGGCTGTGCTTTTTCGCCGCTTGCCTCAGTCAATTGAAAATCGAGAATCGAAAGTCGGGGGTCCCAATCGCTCGGGTGGTGGAATGGCAGACACGAGGGTCTTAGAAGCCCTTGCCGAAAGGTGTGCAGGTTCGAGTCCTGTCCCGAGCACCAGTTGAACGATTCGTTTTCCTTCTACTGCTTCGGGGGGCCTATGTTTGAAGCGGTGAAGAGGTTGGAGGCGGGGACGACCTCGCGGGGAAGGGCGGGTGCCTCCCAGCGGAGGCGGGCGGTGGCGCCGCCGGTGTTCTCGTAGAACTCCATCCTGAGGGCGTAGAGCTGGCCGGCCTGGAGGGTGATGGAGCCGGTGTTGTCGGTGAGGGAGTGGTCGGTCCAGTTGTCGATGATGAGCTGGTTGTTGATCCAGAGGCGGACGCCGTCGTCGGAGGAGGTGATGAAGGTGTAGGTGGCGGAGAGGTCGGCGCGGACAAAGCCGGACCAGCGGACGGAGAAGAAGTCGGGGGCGGTGTAGGGCGGAGCGGCGGTGAGCCAGTCGCGGTCGATGGTGGGCTCGACGACGGAGGCGGCGGGCGGGCCGCTGAGGGTCATGTTGTTGAAATACTCAGCGAGGAGACCGGAGCCGCCGGAGCTGACGGTGAGGACGGCGGGGTTGGAAGTGGCGGAGCCGGCGGAGTTGGAGGCGAGGAGGGTGTAGGAGCCGGCGTTGGCGGACTGGACGTTGGCCAGGGTGAGCGAGGCGGTGGTGGCGCCCGCGATGGGGTTGCCGTCCTTGCGCCACTGGAAGGTGGGGGCGGGGGTGCCGGAGGCGGCGGCGGAGAAGGTGACGGTGGCACCGGCGTTCACCGTCTGGCTCACGGGCTGGGTCGTGATCTGCGGGGCGACGGGCGCGGGGTTCACCGTGACTGCGACGGCGGCGGACGCGGTCAATCCCGTGTTGTCCGTCACGGTCAGCGTGGCGGTAAACGAGCCGGCACTCGGGTAGGTGTAGGAAGGATTGGCCGCGGTGGAGGTGGCACCGTTGCCGAGCGTCCACGAATACGAAACAATGGTTCCGTCGGGATCGTTTGAACCAACGCTGGAGAAGTTTACCGTGAGCGGAGCCGTTCCAGAGTTGGGGTTGGCGCTGGCAACGGCGATGGGCGGCACTCCAGAAACCAAATTGCCGGTAATGATATAGTCACCGATGCTGCCGTAGCTGGAGTAGCCATTGGTGAGGGGGTCGCCGTCGCCGACGCCGCGGACGCGCAGATAGTAGGTCCCCGCGGTGAGTGTGCGGACGATGGAGGCGCTCATGCCGACGGGATTGCTCGTTTCCAGCACGACACCGGACGAGTTGATGAGTTCGACGCTGAGGTTGAGATTGGCTTCGGGAGAGGGGGTCTGCAGGGTTAGAGAAATCGGGCCGCTCGCCGCGCTAAAACGAAATACATCCAAATCGGTGCTGCGTTCGATGGTGCCGCCGTCGGCCACGACGCCTGCGGCATCGGCGACGAGCGTGGAAGCAGTGCCGGTAGTGTTGCCGTGGTCATCGACGGCGTAGGGAATATACCCCGCGATGATGGCGAGATCGTCCTCGGTGTTGCTTGGGTTGGCGTATTCGCCCCGGCTGAACTGCGAGACACCGCGGTAATAAGCGACGCCCATAATGGGCGCCCAATCGCCGTGGCCTGTGAAATACTCCGTCGCGTTGGGCCCGATGAGTCCGTCGTGGTTTAGACCCACGGAGTGGCCGACTTCGTGCGACGTTGCTTCAGCAATGAATTTTTCACCGTTCGCCAACTGCTCTGTGAACACGAATGCCGGTGCGTCCTGATTCCAGTCGAAAGAACCCACATAGGCTACTCCGCCGGCGTTTGGGTTATACCAGTTCGTCGGGCTGATCACGACGCGGACACCGTAGTTCTGGTCGCCGGCGGTGGTCTTGCGCAACGCTTCGACACCGGGATCTTGTGTGGTCACGTCGACGGCAAACGGGGCGTAGTCTTCCGCCACGCGTCGCCAGATTGCCGTGATCAACGCCCGCTCGGCGGTGTTGAAGTCCGACGGGTTGTTGTCGAGATCGAGGGGCCCGGAGATGATGTCAGCCCCGCCGGTAAAGCTCGCGTTCCAAATGGTGCCGGCCGTGGTGTGTCCGGTGAAATCGAGGTAGATGACCTTGGAGGCTCCCGGGAAACTGTGGAGCTGGAATGCGTCGGTGGCCTGGGCGCTCGCCGGCCCCGTGGGTGTCGTGCCCGCTGGCCCTGCGGCTTGGACCAGGTGTGTGGCAGGCACTGGGCAGGCGAAAAACATCTTGCCCTGCCGGTCTACGCCCAGCGAGGGCTGCGTCTGCAGCAGCGTCGTGAGGCGCTGACCGGTGAGGCCGTATGCTCGGGCGATATCAGCGACGCGTGTGCCGAGGGCCGACACTGCGCCGCTGCCCGAGGCAGGGCTGGTCAGTGCGACTCCCGTGCTGGGCTGGGAGTGTCCCATCTGCACGGTGAGGGCGCAAATGGTCAGCAAAAGGCAAGGCAGGGGCAGGCCGCGGGGCGGCCAGTATGTTCGCAGCATGGGGTGAAACCTTCAGATATTTTCTCGAAAGGAAATAATTTTATCGGGCCGATGTCTCAGACGAGAAATCGGGATGGTGTGCTGGGCTTAGCGTGCTCGCGTGCTTCGCGGCACGACGGCAATTTTCGCGGCGCGAGGGCACAATTGAGGCAAGAAGTCGGGAAATTCTGTGTGGAATTGGCTATTCTCATGTGTGGAACGGGACTGTTGCGTGTTGAGCTGGTTCCGTTCTTCTTTTGCAAAAGTTGGCAGTCCGTCGTTTCTGAAATCCCCTAGTCACCCCATGAACACTCAACTCACTCGTCGTCACTTCCTCGGCACATCCGCGACCGCCGTCATTGTCGCCGGCATGAAAGCCCAAGGCACCGTGGTCGGTGCCAGCAACCGTCTCCGCGTGTGCGTCATCGGCCTCAATGGCCGCGGTGGCGCGCACATGAAGGAGTTCACCGCGCTCGGCAAGGACGTGCACGTGGCGGCGCTCTGCGACGTCGACTCCAACGTCCTCGCGCGCGGCGCCAAGACCGTCGAGGCCGCGCAGGGCTCCGCGCCGAGGCTTTTCCGCGACATGCGCGAGGTCTTTGCGAGCAAGGAAATCGACGCAGTCTCGATCGCGACGCCCAACCACTGGCACTCCCTCGCGTCGATCTGGGCGTGCCAGGCGGGCAAGGATGTTTATGTCGAAAAGCCGATGTCGCACAACATCTGGGAGGGCCGGCAGGTCGTGGCCGCCGCTGAGAAATACAGCCGCATCGTGCAGCACGGCACGCAGAGCCGATCCAACACGACGCTCATCCGCGACATGAAGCTCATCCATGATGGCTTCATTGGGAAAATCGTCGAGTCGCGCGGCTACGTCTACAAGAACGGCAACCGCGGCTCCATCGGCCACGGCGCGCCCGGCGCCGTCCCCGCGAATCTCGACTGGAACCTCTGGCAAGGGCCAGCCGCCGAGCAGGCGTTCCTCGCCAAGACCGGCAAGCCCGCCAAGTCGCAGCCGGGCCTCTGGGTGCATTACGATTGGCACTACAACTGGGAATACGGCAACGGCGAGATCGGCAACCAAGGCGTGCATCAGATGGATATCGCCTGCTGGGGCCACAATCGCGGCCTGCCGATCAGCGTGCACAGCGCGGGCGGCCGCTTCGGCCTTGATGACGCCGGCCAGACGCCCAACACGCAGTCGACCACGTTCAGCTACGCCGACGGCTCGATCCTGACGTTCCAGGTGCGCAACCTCGGCTCGTTCCAGGAAATGGACGGCGGCGACTGTGGTAACAGTTTCTTCGGGACGAAGGGCCTCTACGTCGTCGGCAAGGGCTTCTTCAGCTACAAGCAGGGCAAGGCCAGCGAGCGCGAGGCCATCCCGGTCCCGGGCGACAGCGGCAAGCCGGCCAAGGAAAGCCCGTTCGGCCGCTTCGTCGGCGCCGTGCGCTCGCGCAAGGCCTCCGACATGCCGATGAGCGTGCTCGACGCGCACATCGGCTGCGCGCACTGCCACCTTGGCAACATCGCCTTCCGCCTCGGCCGCTCGCTCGCCTTCGATCCGAAGACGGAGCGCTTCAAGGACGAGGCCGCCAACCGCTACCTCTCGCGCGACTATCGCAAGGGCTTCGAGGTGCCGCGCCTCGCCGGCCCCGTAATCGCGAAGGCCTGAGGCGTCCCCTCTAGTTTTGCGCTGGCCATCGCGCCGCGGGGGGCGCAGTCCGTCGCCACCCTTTTCGGCGCGTGGAGACCCCCCTCGATCAAATCGACGTCGCCCGCCTCCAGCGCGGCGATGCGGCGGCGTGGCGTGAGTTCGTGCGTGCCGCCGCGCCTCGCCTGCGCGCAATCGTGAGCCGCGCGCTCGCGCCCGCGGGCCGCGCTGCCGACGTGCCCGATGTGCTGCAGGATGTTTTCGCGCGGCTGTGCCACGACGACTTCCGCGTGCTACGCACCTTCGATCCGAGAAAGGGCAAACTCTCCGCTTGGCTCGCCGTGCTCACCGCGCGCGCCGGAGTCGATCACCTGCGCAAGCACCGCGCTGCGCCCGCGCCTTTGGAGCATGCGCCTGAGCAGGCGACCCCGGCTGCGGTGGCCGGCCAAGATATCCCGCTCCCGCCCGACGTGCTCTCGCCGCAGCAGGAACTCATCCTGCGGCTCTGCTACGAGGACGACCTCGAGGTCGCCGAGATCGCCGCGATCCTCAGCACGGAGCCGCAGACCGTGCGCTCGCAGCGGCACAAGGCCCTCGAGCGCCTGCGCGCCTTTTTCGCCGGCCGAAAATATTTTTGATCCCGCCGGGGATGTTTTCCCGGCCCACCCACGAATACTCCCATGAAAGACGAACCCATGAACCCGCCGGACGATTCACGCGCCGCCATCCGGGCCCTGCTCGGAACCCTGCCCCGGCCGCAGGGAGAGCGCGCGTTGCCGCCGATCGACGATTTGGCTGGCTGGCTGGAAGGCACGCTGCCCGCCGACCGCGCCGCGGCGATCGAGGCGGCGCTCGCGCACGAGCCCGAGCTGCGCCGCGCGCTCACGGCCGCGCGGCTGCGGCACGAGGAAACGGTTCCGCCCGCCGAATTGGCGGCGCTCGAAGGGCTCGTGAGCGACGGGGTGGCGCCGGTCGTGCCATTTCCTGTGGTCGCGGAGCGCACGTCGCGCTGGGCCTATCCGCTGGCGGCGGCGGCGGCCATTGCGCTGCTGGTCCCGGCGTGGAGCATCGGCTCGGGCCTCGCGAAGCAGCAGCGTCAGGTCGAGGACCACGCGCTGCGCGAGTTTCTCACGTCGCGCGGGGCGAAAGGAGGCCTGTGATGAAGCCGCTCCATCTCGTCCTCGGCGCATCGCTCGCCGCCAACGTCCTCGCGGTCGTCGCGTATTTCCACGCGCGCAGCGAGGCGGACAAGGCCCTCGCCTACACGGACGGCTCGGCCCTCCTCGCGCAGCTCGCGCTCACGCCTGCGCAAACGAATCGGCTCGCCGAGACTCGCCGCAGGCTGCGCGCCGATCTCGGCGGGCTGCGCGCCGAGACGGCGGAGCTCTTCGACGCCGCGATCACGAAGTTTCGCGAGGCGACTCCCGGCGACACCTCCTACGAGGCCGCGATTGCGGCGACCGGCGAGGTGCGCCGCCGGCAGACGCTCGTGATCGTGCGTGAGCTGGTCGCGTTTCGCGAGCAGCTCCGGCCCGCGCAGCGTGAACTTTTCAACCGGCACATCGGCGACTGGTCCTTCATCGAGGCGGTGATCGGGCTGCCGCCCGACATCATGCGCGGCCCGCCGAGCGGGCCGTTCCGCGCCGCGCCGTCCACGCCGTCAGCGCCGTTGAAAAACGGCCGCTGAGGGCGTGCGCGTGCGGTGCCGGCTTCCGATTTTTTCCATGAAAATCCAACCGCTCCACCGCCTCGTGCGCCGGCTCCGGCTCGCGCTCCTTCCGCTGCTGGCCCTCGCCGGCGCCGCCGCGCTCCGCGCCGCGCCCACCAACGTCATCGTCATCGTCGCGGACGATCTCTCGTGGTTTGATCTCGGGGTCAACGGCGCCACGGACGTCGTCACGCCCAACCTCGACGCGCTCGCGCGCAGCGGCGTCAATTTCCGCAACGCCTACGTGACCGCGCCCATCTGCAGCCCGTCGCGCGCGGGCCTGATGACCGGCCGCTATCAGCAGCGCTTCGGGCACGAGACCAACCCCGGCCCCAAGCTCGAGACCAATCCCGCCTTCGGCCTGCCCGCGACCGAGGCCACGATCGCCGAGCACTTCAAGGCGATCAACCCCGGCTACTACACCGGCTGGATTGGCAAGTCGCACCTCGGTTGGCACAATGAGTCGCAGCCCAACTCGGTCGGCTTCGATCATTTCTTCGGGTTCCTCCAAAGCCACCACCACTACATCAACGCCAACGCCGATCCGCAGCGCGACGACTTTGGCCGCGAGATCTTGCCGGAAAACAGCGACTGGATTCAGCGCAACCGCTCCCCGCTCACCAAGAATCCGGAGCCCTTCACCCCAGCGCTCGAGTTGCCCTACCTCACCTATCTTTTCTCCGACGAGATCGACACGTTCATCAACAACCGCGTCGCCGCCAGCCAGCCGTTCCTCCTCTACGCGCCGTTCAACGCCGTTCACTTCCACCTGCAAGCGCCCGTCGATCTCGTCGACCGCTACAATCTGATGGCGGCGCCGGCCTACCGAGTCACCCTGCCCACGCCGATCAATGCGGCCAATCCCATCGAGGGGTTGCCCGACCAGCGCCAAAAACTTCGCGTCGTGCTCTTCGGCCTCGACGAGGCGATTGGGAAACTCGTGCGCAAGCTGGGGACCACTCTGGTTGGAGGGCGCCCGTTGCTCGACGACACGCTGATCATCTTCACGAGCGACAACGGCGGCGACACCTACTTCGGCGGCAACAACGGCCACCTCCGCGGCCGCAAGACGCAGCTCTATGAGGGCGGCATCCGCGTGCCCTTGCTGATGTATTGGAAAAACCGCCTGCCGATCCGCGCGCTTGATGCACCCGTGAGCACGCTCGACATCTTGCCCACCGCGATCGTGGCGGCGGGCGGCACGTTGCCGGCGAACCTCGACGGGGTGAGCCTGCTGCCCTACATCGCGAACCCCGCGGGCCCGAAGCCCCACGATCGCCTCTACTGGCGCATCGAAACGAACGGCATCAACGCCTCAGACGACGCGCCCGACGGCCTGCGCGCCATGCGCGAAGGCGACTGGAAAATCGTGAAGCCCTCCGCGAACGACACGTGGGAGCTCTACAACCTCGCCGCCGACGAGTCCGAGACAACCGACCTCGCCGACATTGCACCCGATCGCCTGCGCACGATGATTGCGACCCATGACGCGTGGAGCGCGCAGATGGCCCGGCCGCGCTGGGCGTGGAACCAGCTCCTCTACTCCGATCCCGCGTTCATCCTCGAGGACTTCCGCGTCGGCTCGACCAGCACCTCGTATCTCGCGACCGACTTCCTGTCCGGCGCCGGCCGCTTTGCGTATCAGGACGGCGGCAACGCCCTGCGCCACGACGCCATCGACCCCGTGAGCGGCCTGCCCGCGCAGGCGCCGGTGCTCGTCGACAGCGGGCTGGCGCCGCTCGCCAACCCGCTCGTCGGCCCGCAGTGGGGCCTCGCCGCCGGCAGCGCCTCGCTTTTCTACACCAAGCCCGGCGCCGGCGCGCGCAGCCAAATCTGGCGCGCGATGCCGGGTGCGCCGGCCGCGCTGACCAACACGACGGCCTTTGACAGCCTCGCGCCGCGCGCGAGCCGCGACCTTTCCGACAGCGCGGCGCAGATCGCGTTCATGGCAGGCGCGACCGCCTCGTGGGCCAACGTCGCGCCGCCGCGCACGGTGAACACGATTCCGTTCCACAGTGGCGGCGCGGGCAACGGCCGCTGGATCCCGGACACATCCGACCTCGCCTATGCGGGCACGCCGCCGGGCTCGACCGTGCCGCAGATCGTGCGGCTGCGCACGGCGACCAACACGCCCGTGCAGATCAGCTTCGACGGCGGCGCGAAGTCCGACGTGTGGGCGTTTCGCGCGCCCGAGTTTGGCGGCGCGCTCTGCTACGCGGCGGTCGTCCGCGAAAGCGGGCTCCCCGACGTGATCGGGATATACCTCGATGTGCTGGGCACGCCGGGCAGCACGTTTCAACGCGTGGCGTCGCTCCGGATTCCGCCGCCGGACCCTTTGCCGGCCGTGCCGCCGCCGACCGTCTACTTCCACTCGATGCGGCCCCTCGACGGGCTGCGCGGTTTCAACGGCGTCAGCTACTTTACCTGCGTCGTGAGCGCGAATCCCAACCCGGCGGTCCCCGGCGAGTCGCAAGTCTGGCTCTTCGGCCTCGGGCCCGACGCCAACAACCGCGTCGCGCGTCGCATCGACGATGGCGTGGGCGCGCGTTTCGCGCCGCAGACCGCGATCGGAGCCAGCGAGGTCTTCGCCTACTACACGCGCTACAACGGCACCAATCCCGCGCAGCTGCGGCTCGCCTCCACGGGCCTCGGCAAACCCAATCGCACGGGCACGGGCGGCTGGCCCGCGCTGGCCTACGAGTGGAATTTTGTCGCGGGCACTGCGGCTGATTTCAACGGCACGGAGACGACGCACCTCGTCCCGCATGGCGGCAAGCTCTACGCCGGTCAGGGCAGCGTCGGGAACACCGCGAACAAGCTCGGCAACAACTGGACCGGCGCGCAGATGCTGGTGAAGGACTCGCCGACGGCCGCGTGGCGCGCGGACCGCACGTTCAAGGATCACCGGCGGGTAGAGGTGATGGAGGAACTCACGTTCACCTCCCGCGGCAGCGAGCAACTCGCCACGCCGGACAAGGTGCTCGTCGCGGCGATGAGCGACTTCTCCGGGATTGGGGACAGCATTGTGAGCGTCCGCACGCGCGACGACGCCGCGAGCGCCGGCTTGCCCGAGGCCGTGTGGCGCGTCTCGCACCCGGCGAACCCGAGCGGCTTGCCGGCGTTTCCGTCCGCCTTCGGCACGCACCGCGTGGGCGACGCGACGACGGGCATCCACCACATCTTCGCCGGCACCTCGAGCGGCGAAATTCACCGCGGCTACTACACCATCACCAGCGGCGCCAACATGACGTGGCAAACCCCCGCCTCCGAGCCAATCACCGGCGGCGGCGGCGCGATCACCGGCTTTGCCGAGGCCAACGGCCTGCTCTACGCCGCGAGCGCGCTCAAGGTGGCGAACAGCCAGCTCGGCGGCGGGGTCCTCGTGCGCAACGACCATGCCGGGACCTGGCAGCGGGTGCAGGTCTGGACGCCGCCCGCCGGCATCAACACCGCGCCGGTCGCGCGGCGCGCGCTCACCGGCCTGACCGCCGTCCTCGATCCGCGCAACTCGGGCCGGCAGGTGCTGCTCGGCGCGCTCTCGTGGCCCGGCACGATCGTGCGCATCGATCCGGCGGCCGCGCATGCGATGACGGTCGAGCTCGACGTGCGCGACTTCTTCGCGCGCCGCTGGAACAACGACAGCCTCCGCACCGCCCCCGTGACGATTGGCTACACGCGCTTCACGCCCGCGACGCATCCCGTCACCGGCGAGCCCGTCCACCTGATCGGCCTGTGGATCGAGCACCCGGATGCGCCGCGCCAGCCGAACAACGGCTCGCACTACCTGATCCGCCACGCGGACGGCACCTACGAGGCCGCGGACATCCAAGGCATGGTGCCCGCCGTGCCCAACGGCCGGAGCCTGCGCGCCTCGCGCGCGATCGCGGTGTCGCCGTTCGCGGCGGACCTGGGCCGCGTGTTCTACTTCGGCGGCTACGATACCGCCGGCGATACGGACCGGAACACGGCCTGGATCGTGCGGGGGAGGTAAGGTGTCGGACGCGTTTGGCGCGACGCCGGCTGTGATCGCGGGGGAGGTTTGCCCCGCTTTCTCGGCCGGCGGCGGCCGGGCGGATTGACCGGGCGGGGACGCCGCGTCGTGCTCGTGGCGTGGACCTCGGGCAGATGCTCACCGCCGAACTCGCACAGCGCCGCGCGCGGAATGCGCGTTATTCGCTGCGCGCCTTCGCCCGCGACCTCGGGACGGATCACGCGACGCTCTCGCAACTCCTACGCGGGCGCCGCGTGCTCTCGCCCCGGCTCGTGCGGCAGTTTGGCCGGCGGCTCCATTTGTCGGCCGCCGACATCGCCGAGGCCTGCGAGCAACACCATGCCGATGCGATCGCGCGGCTGGCGCGCGGCGCGGCGTTTCGCCCGAACTCGCGCTGGATCGCCACGCGCACGGGCTTGCCGCTCGACGCGGTCAACGCTGCGATCGCGCGGCTCGTCCACCGCCGCCAGCTCGTCATGGAATCTCCCTCACGCTGGATCTTTTCCCGTCACACCCATGCCTAATCCTGTCATCCGCTGGCAAATCATCACGCCCGAGGCCGATCAAGCGGCCGGGTTCTACAAGAAACTCTTCGCCTGGGACCTTTCCACGGCGAACGCGCTCGGTTACCGCGAGCTCCGGAGCGGCGAGGCGCGCGGCGCCGACGGCGGCGTGTGGCCCGCGCCGCCGGGCAAGCCGAGCTTCGTCCAGCTCCAAATCGAGGTGGCCGACATCGATGCCGCAATCGGAAAGGCGACGAAACTCGGTGCGAGCGTGATCATGCCGAAGAGCGTGCTGCCCGAGGGCGACGCGATGGCCGTGCTCCTGGATCCGGCCGGGATCAGTTTCGTCATCTGCCAACTGCAGCGGCGCGGCTGAGCACTTCGCCGCCGGGCGGATCGAGCTGCCGATCCGCCCGATCGTGACAGCTGCTCAGAACCGCGCGGTCACGCCGGCCTTGAAGCTCATGCCGGGGCCGGCGGAGTAGCTCGGGATCTCGCGGCCGAAGGCGTGGAGGTAGTCGTTGTTGGTGTAGTCGTTCGTCAGGTTGTAGACGTCGAGGTAGAGGCTGTAGGTGCGGGTGAGCATGTAGTTCACCTTGAGGTCCCAGAGCGTGCGCGGGTGCTGGTAGATTTCGTAGAACATCGTGCCGGGGAGCACGCCGGCGCCGGTGCCGAAGTTGCCGCTGGTCGCGCTGCGGAAGAACTCGCTGCGGTGGTTCATCATCAGGCGCAGGTCGAGGCCGTAGCCGCGCCAGGTGAGGCCGGCGTTCCAGCTGCGGGGCGTGAGATTCGGCAGGCGCGAGACGCTGGTGGTGGTGCCGTAGTCGCCCTTGGTGTCGATGTAGGTGAAGTTGGCGTAGGAGCCGAGGCCGCGCAGCGCGCCGGGCAGGAAGGTGTATTGCTGCGAGTAGTTGAACTCGGCGCCGCGGATGCGGGCGGAGCCGATGTTGCGGTTCTGCGTGATGGTCCAGCCGGCGTATTCGCCGTTGAAGCCGTTGTCGGGGCCATCCGGCACGGTGGACTGGAAGGAGCGGAAGTAGTCGGAGATCTGCTTGAGGAACACGCCGGCGCTGAGCTGGCCGATGCCGGAGAAGTAGCGCGCGATCGACACGTCGAAGTTGTCGGAGGTGTAGGGGCGGAGCGCGGGGTTGCCGGCGGAGAGGCGCTGGTTGTCCTCGTCGGGGACGATGCTCGGAAGGAGCAGCGTGGGGGTGGGGCGGGTGATGGACTTCGAGTAGGACGCGCGAGCCTGCATTTTATCGGTTAGGCCGAGGACCATGTGCAGGCCGGGGAAATTCTCGCGGTAGTCGGTGCCGAGGGTCGAGAGGCCGCGGAAATTATTGAGCGCGCGCTGGCGGGCGGCATCGGCGGTGGCGGTGGCGAGGTTGTTGTTGGTGGCGTTGGAGACGCGGCGGTAGTTGGTGCCCTTGGTGCGCGTCTCCTCGGTTCGGATGCCGGTGAGCACGCGAAGGCGGCCGAGCTTGGCGTCGATCTGGATATAGCCGGCGTCGATGGTCTCGTTGAAAAAGGCGTCGTTGAGGAGCGACTGGTAGTGGGTGTTCCAGACGTCGCTGGAGGTCTGGATCCAGTTGGCGCGGCTGGCGAAGAGATCGTTCGTCATGCCGCTCTCGGGCAGCTGGAGGAAGGGGAAGGGTCCGTAGCGGCCCTCGGACATAAGCATGTTGTAGCCGACGACGGAGCGGATGCCACCGGTGGCGGTGCTGTTGGCGGAGCCGGCGTAGGTGAAGTAGGTCAGGTCCCGGTTGGCTTTCTGGTAATAGTTGGCCTGTTTCACGCCGGCCTTGAGCGTGAACGGCACGCGCGTCGCGAAGGCGTGCTCGTAATCGGCGCGGCCGCCCCAGCGCATCGCGGGCGCGGAGTAGCTGATGAGCGTGGCGTCGGGGCGGACGACGTAGCTCGCCGGGTCGGACCAAGGCAGGCCGCCGGTCTGCGTGATGACGGGCAGAAAGTCGTCGTGGCCGCGGCGGTCGAGCGTCCAGGCGACCCCGGTGAGGCGGGCGTTTACTTGGTTGAGCTGCGGGTAGAGCGTGCGGTTGCGCGAGTAGTTGAAATCGAGGGTGAGCTTGCCGGCGCCGCCGAAGAGCCGCTGCTCGACGCCGCCAGAGAATGTGGCGCTCTCGCTCTCGCGGACGTAGAGCACGGACTCGAGATCGAGCGTGCCGTTGCGCGCGTGGACGAGATCGTAGGTGGAGCCCGGCAGGAAGTTGGCGGCGGAGGCGCCCGTGGTGAGCTTCCAGCGGAAGTAGGACGGCGAGGAGCCGCTGCGACGCTTCACGCGGTTGTAGGTGCTCTTGAAATAAAGCGTCGTGTCTTCGGTCAGCTTGTAGTCGGCGTTGAGGCCGAGGTTGAGCGAGGGTGTCTGCTCGGGCGTGCCACCCCACTCGCCGGCGCCGGCCGCGCGCTGGAGGGGCTCGGTGGGCGCGGCGGCGGCGGTGAAGAAGCCGGTCTGCGCGGCGGAGGCCTGGCGCGGGCCGTATTCGGAGATGAGGCCGTTGCCGATGCTGCGCATGAAGGTGCCGACGACGCCGAGGTTGTTCTTGCCACCGAAGATCGAATACACGTCGGAGTAGCTCAGGTTGATGAGGTCGAACTCGGCCTTGTCGCGGTAGGGGACGGACGGATGGTCGCGGCCATTGGCCCAGGCGGTGCCGAGCGTAAGCGAGACGATGCGGCCGGGGTTGCGGTCGTAGGCGCGTTTGGTGCGGAGGTTGATGTAGCCGGCGATGGCGTTGCCGTCCATGTCGGGCGTGGGGGACTTGATGACCTCGGCGGCGGCGAGCGTGCCGCTGGAGACCTGGCCGAAGTAGACGTTGCCGTTGCTGATGGCGGTGCCGCCGGACACGGCGATCTGCGCGCCGTCGATCATGAGCGAGGAAAAATCCTGCGTCATGCCGCGCACGTAGATGGCGCCGACCTCGCCGCCGGCGCCGTCGATGGCGATGCCGGCGAGGCGCTGGATGAGCTCGCCGACGGAGGCGCCCGGGTTGCCGTGGGCGTCGATGGCGGCGACGGTGCGGATGTTGGCGGCGTTGCGCTCCTCTTGGATTGCCGCGGCCTGGCCCTCGGCGAGGCCCTTGACCACGAACTTCTCGAGCACCTTGACGGTGGAGTTCAGCGCGAAGTCGCGGGTGGAGGCCTGGCCGGACGCGGTCGTGACCGTTGCCGTCTGGTCCTCGAGGCCGGGATAGCGTGCGACGAGGCGCACCGAGCCGGGCGGCACTGCAATGCGATAGCGGCCGTCGACATCGGTGGTGACCTGAGTGCTGGCGCCGGCGAGGGCGACCACGGCATTGGCGAGGTAGTCGCCCGTGGACACATTGGAGACGCGACCGGTGACGAAAGCGCTCTCGGCCGCCGGGAGGAGCGGGGCGCCCAGCAGGGCGCACACCGCCGTGATGAAGGGTAGCAGGCTACGGGGATGCATGGCGCGGTCTGACTAGACCAACGCCCAGCGCGATGAAAGCGCGAAGTGGGCCGCGCGAGCGGAGGATCAGGAAAACAAGTCCGCCGCCGTGCGCCCGAGGAAATCCTCCATGTAGGCGGTCGTGGCCTTGCCCTCGATGAACAAAGGGTCGGCCATGATGGCGCGATGGAGGGGAATCGTGGTCTTGATGCCGCGGACCAGATACTCGCTCAGCGCCCGGTAGGCGCGCTCGAGGGCGACTTTGCGCGTCGGCCCAAAGCAGATGAGCTTGCCGATCATCGAGTCGTAGTAGGGCGGGATGGTGTAGCCCGAGTAGGCGTGGGAATCGACGCGCACGCCAAGGCCGCCTGGGGCGTAGTAGAGCCCGATGGTGCCGGGCGAGGGTGCGAAGTTTCGAGCGGGATCCTCGGCGTTGATGCGGCACTCGATCGCGTGCTTCTCGAATTTGATGTCTCCCTGATCGAAATCGAGCTTCTCGCCGTTGGCGATGCGGAGCTGCTGCTTGATCAGGTCGATGCCGGTGACCTCCTCTGTCACGGGGTGCTCGACCTGAATGCGGGTGTTCATCTCGATGAAGTAATAGTTGCCCTTGGCATCGACGAGAAACTCGATCGTGCCGGCGTTCTCATACTCGGCGGCCTCGGCCGCGCGGATGGCGGCCTTGCCCATCTTTTTCCGCAGGTCGGAATGCTGGAGGAGGAAAGGGGAGGGCGATTCCTCGATGAGCTTCTGGTGGCGGCGCTGCACCGAGCAGTCGCGCTCGCCTAGGTGGACGGTTTTGCCGTGGGAATCGGCAAGGATCTGGAACTCGATGTGCCGGGGTTTCTCGATGTATTTCTCGATGTAGACGGCGCCGTTGCTGAACGCTTTCTCGGCCTCGCCGCGGGCGACGTGGTATTCCTTGGCGAACGAGACGTCGTTATGCGCGATTCGCATGCCGCGCCCGCCGCCGCCGGCGACAGCCTTGATGATGACCGGATAGCCGATTTTGCGGGCGACCTTCACGGCCTCAGCCTCGGTTTCGACCGGGCCATCAGAGCCCGGGACCGTGGGGACGCCAGCCTTGCGGACGGTGTCTTTCGCCACGGACTTGTCGCCCATCATCTTGATCGATTTCGACTTTGGCCCGATGAACTTGATGTTGCAGGATTCGCACTGCTCGGCGAACTTGGCGTTTTCCGAGAGGAAGCCGTAGCCGGGGTGAATCGCATCCACGTCCGCGATCTCGGCGGCGCTGATGATGCGGTCAGCCCGGAGGTAGGAATCGGCGCTCTTGTTGCCGCCGATGCAGATGGCCTCGTCGGCAAGCTGGACATGGAGCGACTGCACGTCGGCCTCGGAATAGACGGCAAGCGTCTTGATGCCCATTTCGCGGCAGGCGCGGACGATGCGGAGCGCGATTTCGCCGCGGTTGGCGATGAGGACTTTTTGGATCATGGGACGGACGGGCAGGATAACGAGGGGCCGGCGTTACGGCTCCTGCGTCTTGGAAGCGATGGACTCGGCTGGTCAGCCCTGCTTGATCTTGAAGAGCCGCTGGCCGTATTCGACCGGCTGGCCGTTTTCGACCAGGACCTCTACGACGGTGCCCTTGGCCTCGGCCTGAATTTCGTTCATGATCTTCATCGCCTCGATGATGCAGACCACGGACTTCTCATCGACCTTGGTGCCGACATCGGCGAAGGGTTTGCTCTCGGGTGAGCCGGCCCGATAGAAGGTCCCGACCATCGGCGACTTGATGTAGGTGATGCCCGACTCGTCCTTTGCCGCGGGTGCGACGCCCGCGAGAGGCGCGCCCGAAGCGGGCGCACTTGTGATGGGCATGGGGGGGGCGCTGTCCACAATGGGGAACGGCGTCGCCGAGCCGCGGCCGGTCGTCACGATGGGCAGCCCGTTGGAGCCCCGACGGATCTTGAGCTTGAAGCCCTCTTCCTCGACCGCGAACTCCGTCAGCTCCGAGCGCTTCATGAGTTCGATGATCTGCTTGATTTGTTTGAGGTCCAAAAGGGTGCCTTGGTTGTGAGTTGAGGGACTCGACTTGGTTAGTGCGAAATTGGGTTGGGTCGTTCAAAAGTAATCTCCGGCACCAATCAACCACCGATTTTCCCGGTAGGTTCTGAATCTTCTATTTTCGCCTGAAATCGGGCAGATTTTGCCCGGATCTGGCCGGAAAACCGCGGGTTTCTGGCCAAATTTTCGATTTAGGCGCGCGCTGAAATCGTGGAATCCCTCAGGCATGTCGGCGTGCCGCGGTTTGCGGGAGCCTCATACTTTGTGTGTTTTTCGGGGGATTGGACGTGTTTTTTTCCGGAAAAGCGTAGAAGCGAAGCCAAAACCTGCGATTTCATCCTTCTTGCTACCGATGCCCGTTCTTCTGGGGCGTCATGTTCCTGATTTTTGCCTGCAGGGCCTTAAATTCAGCCGGTGGAATCAGCGGGCCCATGTAAGACACCGTTTCCGATCCTAGGAGCGAGGCGAGTGCACCGGCGGTCGAAAGTGGCCAGCCATTGAGGTGAGCGTAGAGAAACCCGGCGGCCCATGCGTCGCCAGCGCCGTTGGTGTCGACGACCTCGGCCGGCGGGACGGCTGTGATGCGGTGCAGCTCTTCTTCCCGGGCGATCCAAGCGCCATCCTTGCCGACTTTTACTGCGGCCAGGACCCCGTGCTCAGCAAGCCGGCGCGCGAGGGTCCCGTAATCGGATGAAGGATCCTGAAAGAGCGCCCGGATCTCGTCTTCGTTGGCGAAGACGATGTCGAGGCCGCGGCGGAATTGACCGAGCAGCCAGTCTCGGGAAGCGTTGACGACCTCGAAGGATGAAAGATCGAGGCTCGTCGTGCAGCCGGCGGCGCGGGCGGCGGCGAGCACCGCGTCGGCGAGGGCTTGGTTGAAAACAAGGTAGCCCTCGATGTGAGCATGGCGGCACCCGGCAAAGTCGGCGGCGGTGATTTCCGAGGGTGAGAGCGTCATCGCCGCGCCGAGGCAGGTGCGCATGGTTCGCTGGGCGTCGGGCGTCACCATGATCATGCTGCGGGCGTTGGGCTGGGCGGCCGCCTTGAACCGCGAACTGTCGACGCCGGCTTCGCGGAATGCATCGCGATAGGTTTGGGCGACGGGGTCGTTGCCGAGCTTGCCGAGGAACGTCGTGCGCAGGCCGAGGCGGGCGGCGTTGTAAGTCGAGTTCGCCGCGGATCCTCCGGTGGCGTGGGCGGGTTTCTGGGGAAGGAGGCGCACGATGCGCTCCATCTCGTGGTCATCGACGAGCACCATGCCGCCCTTTTCTCCGGAGACATGCTTTTTCAGGAAGTCGTCCGGCACGCGGGCGACGAGATCCATGATGGGGGAACCGACACCGATGAGGTCAAAGGCAGGCATATTTCAGTGGGAAATGGTGAGGCCGGTGGCGAGCAAGGGCTCTTCGTCCACTTCGATGATGAGCGAGTATTCTCCGGGCTGGGGAAAGGTGAGGTCGCGGATTTCGTTGATCAGGTTGATGCGATGCAAGGGGCTTTCGGAGGCGAAGGTCCGCTCCAGCAGTGGCTGCGGGTTGGTGGCGTCGAGCCCGATTGAAATGCGCAGCCGGTGCTCGCCCGGCGCGCAGTCGGTGAGCGTCAGAAACCAGATCATGAACGGGTGAGTGACCGGGAAATCGCGCGCCTGGATATTCGAGAAGATGCCGAGAATCGTGTGTTTGCCCGAGCCCGGGTCAATGTGGACGCCGTCGCACGTTAGCCAGGCGAGGAGCTGTGGTTTGGACTGCATCGGCGGTGGAGGAGGGCGGGGCGCGCGACGCGGGGCAAACGATTTTTCTGCGCCCCGCCCCCTGGTGCCGGCGCTTTCCTCGCTCCGCGCCGAACTTTGTCTTGCGCGTTGAAAACGCCACCGCTCCTTTGTTCTCCCGTGAAATACATTTTCGTCACGGGTGGCGTCGTCTCCTCACTCGGCAAGGGCCTCACGGCGGCCTCGCTGGGTGCGCTCCTCGAGTTGCGCGGGCTCACGGTCCGCATCCAGAAATTCGACCCTTACCTCAATGTCGACCCGGGCACCATGAGCCCGTTTCAGCACGGCGAAGTCTACGTGCTCGAGGACGGCGCCGAGACCGATCTCGACTTGGGGCACTACGAGCGCTTCACGAGCGGAAAGCTCTCCAGGCTCAACAGCCTCTCCTCCGGCCAGGTCTACGAGGCGGTCATCCAAAAGGAGCGGCGCGGCGACTACCTCGGCAAGACCGTGCAGGTCATCCCGCACGTCACCAACGAAATCAAGGAGCGCATCTACGGGGGCGGCAAAGGCGTCGACGTCCTCATCACCGAGATCGGCGGCACCACGGGCGACATCGAGGGGCTGCCGTTCCTCGAGGCGATGCGCCAGTTTGCGCTCGAGGTCGGGCGCAACGACGTGGTGTTCATCCACGTCACGCTCGTGCCCTACCTCAAGGCCGCGGGCGAGCTGAAGACCAAGCCCACGCAGCAGTCGGTCGCCAAGCTCCGCGAGATCGGCATCCAGCCGCATGTGGTCGTGTGCCGCACGGATCACCCGCTCGGCGACGATCTGCGCGACAAGATCTCGATGTTCTGCAACGTGCCGGTGAAGGGCGTGATCGAGTGCCGCGATGTCGAGCACTCCATCTATGAGCTGCCGCTCGCCCTGCAAAAGGAGGGCATGGACCAGCTCGTCGTCGATCTGCTCGGGCTCACCAATCCCCCGCCGACGAAAAACGTCTGGCAGGAAATCGTGGGGCGCCTGCTCAATCCCAAGCACGCCGTGACCATCGGCGTCGTCGGCAAATACATCGAGCTGCAGGACGCCTACAAATCCGTCTACGAGTCCATCACCCACGCCGGCATCGCCAACCACGCCAAGGTCCACATCCGCCGCATCGACGCCGAGGACGTGGAGAAAAAGGGCGGGCTCGCGCTCTTGAAGGGCCTCGACGGCATCCTCGTCCCCGGTGGCTTCGGCGACCGCGGCACCGAGGGCAAGATCGCCGCGGCGCGGTTCGCGCGCGAAAACAAGGTGCCCTACTACGGCCTTTGCCTCGGCCTCCAGATCGCGGTGATCGAGTTTGCGCGCAACGTGCTCAAGCTCGAGGGCGCCAACAGCACCGAGTTCGACCCCAACCCGCCGCACCCCGTCATCAACATGATGGAGGAGCAAAAGCGGATCACGGACAAGGGTGCCACCATGCGGCTCGGCAGCTACGAGTGCGCGCTCAAGCCCGGCACGCTCGCGCACAAGGCCTACGGCGCCGCGTCCGTGACCGAGCGCCATCGCCACCGCTACGAGGTCAACAACGCCTACCGCGAGCGCCTCGAGGCCGCGGGCCTCGTGGTGAGCGGCGTGAACCCGCAGCGCAACCTCGTCGAGGTCGTCGAGCTCAAGGGCCACCCGTGGTTCCTCGGCACGCAGGCCCACCCGGAATTCCAGTCCAAGCCCAACAAGGCGCACCCCCTCTTCGCCGCGTTCATCGCCGCGGCGCTGAAGGAAAAGCGCAAAGACGGAAAGTCGCGCCAAGGCCGCCCCAAGGCCTGAGTGATCATTGCGAATCTTGGCGCGCCGTCGCGTCTTCGCGTTTAGCCGATGCTCTTCGATCCCAAGAAACTCCTGCTGATCGCGGGGCCGTGCTCGCTGGAAAGCGAGCGGGTTTGCCGCGCCGTCGCCGAGACACTCGTCGCGCTCCGTCGGACGCAGCCGGACCTGAACATCGTGTTCAAGGGCTCGTTCGACAAAGCCAACCGCACGTCGCTCGCCGGCGCGCGTGGCACGGGCCTCGAAGCCGGCCTCGCGTTGCTCGCCCTCGTGAAGCGCGATTACGGTTTCCCGGTGCTCACGGATGTGCACGAGTCCGCGCAGGTCGCCGCCGTCGCCGCGGTGTGCGAGGTCGTGCAGATCCCGGCGTTTCTTTGCCGGCAGACCGATCTGCTGCTCGCGGCGGCCGCGACGGGCCGCGTCGTCAATGTGAAGAAAGGCCAGTTCCTCTCGCCGCAGGAGATGGTGCACGTGACCGGCAAGCTCCGCGAGGGCCACGCGCGCGAAATCTGGCAGACCGAGCGCGGCACGACCTTCGGTTACCAAAACCTGGTCGTCGACATGCGCTCGTTCGCGATCATGCGGCAGAACGGATTTCCCACCGTGTTTGACGCCACGCACGCCGTGCAGCTGCCCGGCGCGGGCGGCGGCAAGAGCAGCGGTCAGCGCGAGTTTGTCCCGCCGCTCGCCAAGGCTGCGCTCGCCGCCGGCGCCGACGGCCTCTTCATCGAGACGCACCCCGATCCTGCCAACGCCATCAGCGACGGCCCCAACATGATCGCCCTCGCGGATCTGCCCGCGCTGATCGCGTCTTGCCTCGCGGTGTGGCGGGCTGTGCGGCGCGACTGAACCCGGCCTTCGCGCCCCTTGACCGCGCCGGCCCCCTTCCCACACTCGCGGCCAACAGAAAATCCCGATGGCTTCCTTCCTCATCGACATCCCGGTTCCCTCCATGGGCGCGACCGTCAACGAGCTCACCGTCATCGGGCTCAAGACCAAGCCGGGCGATCGCGTTGCCAAGGGCCAGAAGATCGCCGAGCTGGAGAGCGACAAGTCGGTCTTCGACTACGAGGCGCCGGCGGACGGCACGGTGATCGCGTTGCCGGTCAAGTCCGGCGACGTGTTGCAGTCGGGCGCTCTGTTCCTCCGGCTCGAGACCGAGGACGCGAGTCTCCGCCACCTCGAGGCCAAGCCGGGCGCAGCGGCCCCCGCGGCATCCGCGCCCGCCGCGGCCAAGCCAGCCGCCGCCCTCGTCTGGACGCCGCGCGCCACGAAGATGGCCCAGGAGGCCGGCGTCGATCCGGCCGCGATGACGGGCATTGAGGCCACCGGCCCGGGCGGACGCGTGTCGGGTGACGATGTCGCCCGCTGGCTGGCGAATCGGAAATCTTGAGTGGACGCCGGGGCTCCGGGGGCTTTTCCTCACACTTGCTTGAGCACAACCCTGGAAACTGTCCGGATCGCAGGCGTCGGCTACGCGGTGCCTGCCAATGTCCGGGCCAACAGCGAAATCCTGAAGGCTTTCCCCGATCGCACGGAGGAAGAGATGGTCCGCCTGACGGGCATCCGGGAACGCCGTTACGCGACGGAGGACGAGTCTGCCACGGACCTCGCCAAGATCGCCGTGCACCACGCTTTGGAGCAGGCCGGCATGTCGGTCGGCCAGATCGATGGGGTCATCATGGCGACCATCATTCCGGATCAGCCGGTGCCGTCGGCGGCGAGTTCGCTGGCCCGGGAGCTGGGCATCCCGCGGGCGCTGGCCTTTGACATCAATGCCGCCTGCTCGGGCTGGCTCTACGCGCTCGAGGTCGGGCGGACGTTCATCCGCTGCGGCACCGCGAAAAATGTCGTGGTCGTCACGGCCGAGCTGCTCTCCCGCATCACCAATCCCGAGTGCCAGGACACGGCCTTTCTTTTCGGTGACGGCGCGGGCGCGGCGATTCTCACGGGCGGCACGGGCGGGCATCGCCTGCACCGGATGGGTCTTTCCGGCGACGCCGAACAGTTTGATTCCATCCAGCGGCTCGGCGGCGGCGCGCGTAATCCTTTTCCGGACCCAGCGGGTTACGATTTGGAAAAATTCTACCTGCAGATGGACGGCGCCGCGGTGTTCAAGCACGCGGTCATCGGCTTCTCCGAGCAGATCGAGCAGACCCTCGCCCGCGAAAACCTGAAGCCCGACGACATCGCGTGGATTGTCCCGCATCAAGCCAACGAGCGCATCCTCAAGGCCGTGAGCAAGCGCGTCGGCATCCCCTACGACAAGTTCGTCGTCACGATTTCCAAGTATGGCAACACGAGCGCCGCGAGCGTCTCGATGGCGCTCGGCTGGGCCGCCGAGGAGGGCATCTTTGCCGACGGCGACCGCATCATCTTCTGCTCGGTTGGCGCCGGGCTGACGTTTGCCGGCGGATTGCTCGAATGGTAGCCCTGCTCGTGGGAGCAGGGATGGCCCGGAGTTGCGGCGGCCCCCCGTCCCGCCTCTCCCGGGGCGGCCTCCCGGTCAACTAAGCTCGTAGCTCAGCACGCTGAGCGCATACACCGCCGCCGTCTCGCAGCGCAGCACCAGCGGCCCGAGCGTGATGGGCTCGAACCCCGCGCTTTGCGCCGCGCTTAGCTCCGCGGGAGTGAAGTCGCCCTCGGGGCCGATGAGCCAGAGCGCGCTGCGCGGCGCGCGGCCGTGCGCCGCGTGGAACGCCGCCAGCACGGCCTTCAGCGATTTCGCGCCCGGCGCGAGGCTGGCAATCAGCTTCAGATCGTGGCCGCGCGCCGACTCCATGAAGGCGCGCGCGTTTTGCACCGGCAGGATTTCGGGCACAAACGGGTTGCCGCACTGCTTCGCGGCCTCGAGCGCCGCGACCTGCCATTTTTCGATTTTCCGATCGGAGCGATCGCCGTCGAGGTGGACTTGCGTGCGCTCGCTTTCGAGCGGCGCGATGCGGCGTGCCCCAATCTCAGTGGCCTTGCGGACGATGGCGTCCATCGACGGCCCCTTGGGCAGTGCCTGCCCGAGGGTGATTTCGAACGGCGGCGGCTTCATTTTCTGGCGGAAGCGCACGCGCAGCACCGCGGCGTTCTTCCGGTCGGCGGCGAGTTCGCAGATCCACTCGGTGCCGCGGCCGTCGAAGGCGACGACGGTGTCGCCGGGCCGCGCGCGATTGACGGCGACGAGGTGGTGCGATTCGTCGGGCGAGAGCGTGATCTCCGCCGGCTCGGCGGTCGCCGGTGTGCAGAAGGCGCGGAAGTCGGGCATGGGCCAAGGTGAGCGGCGAAAGTCGAAAGGCGCAATGATCCGCTCGATGCCGGGGCCGCTGCTTGCGGCGGGTGCAAGGTGCGCGCCCTTGTCCGGCGTGACGCCACCAAACTCGTGGCCGGAACCAGCGGCGACTTTACAACGCGGCGCTGCCCCGCACGCTCGTCTGACCGTGAAACGCATCCTCCTGATCGACGACGAAGGCAAGCTGCGGGGCCACTACGGCGAGCTGCTGCGGCTTGAGGGCTTCCATGTAATCGAGGCCCGTAATGGCCGCGAAGGCCTCGAGCGCGCCCGCACGGAGTCGCCCGACCTTGTCATCTGCGACATCACCATGCCGGAGATGAATGGCCATCGCGTGCTCGAGTCGTTGCGGGGCGACCCGCGCACCGCGCACCTGCCGTTTGTCTTCCTCACCGGCTGGAGCGCTCCCGGCGACTTGCGGGCCGGCATGAACCTGGGGGCCGACGATTACCTCGTGAAGCCCGCCGCGCCCGACGAACTCGTCGCCGCCGTGCGCGCGCGACTGCGCCGGGCGGAGGCGGCGGCCTCAGGCTCAAAACGCCGCCCCGGCCGCGAGCCCGAGCCCAAGGATCTCGAACCCCTCGGACTGACGCCCCGCGAGAGCGAGGTCCTCTTTTGGGTCGCCCGCGGCAAGACCAACGACGAGATCGCGACCGTGCTCGGCATCGGACTCACGACGGTGAAGAAGCATCTCGAGAGCACCTTTGCGAAGCTGGGCGTCGAGAACCGCACCACCGCCGCCGCGATGGCGCTGGAGCGGATGGCGCAGCTCTGAGCCCATCGTCGCCGTGGCGAATCCGCGCCCCAACGCGATTCGGGCGTGGCGCTGGCCGCTCGCGGGTTTGGCGGCGGTCGTGGCGTTTGGCTGGCTGGCGGGCCGCTTCTGGCACCCGCACTACGGCTTCACGGCCTTTCTCCAGCTGGATTCCGCCGACGCCGCGGTAGCGGTCCCGGGCATCCAGGCGCGGCCCGTCCACGTTTACCCCGGGCACAACGGCTACGATGGCTTCGCCTACGCCGAGATCGCGTTTCATCCGCTGCTCGACTCGCCGGCCCTGCAACCGGCGGTAGGCAACGTGCCGTATCGCGCGCGGCGCATCCTCGGCAGCTGGCTCGCGTGGCTGATCGCGGGCGGCGCGCCGGAGCGCATCGCGCACGCTTACGCGGCGCTGAACCTCGGCGTGTGGCTGGTGCTCGCGTGGCTGGCGTGGCGGCTCATCGCCGTGGCCGACCTCCGCGGCTGGTGCGCGTGGGCGGGCTTCATGTTTTCCGCGGGGGCGCTGCACTCCGTGCGCCTGGCGCTCACCGATTTGCCCGGGGTGACGCTGCTCGCCGCGGCGATGTGGCTGGCGGAAAAAAAACGGGATCGCGCGGGCCTCGGCGCGCTGGCGATCGCGGGCCTCGCGCGCGAGACGGTGTTGCCCGCGGTCGTCGCGTGGTGGCGCGGGCCCTGGGGCGTCGCCCGGCCGTGGGCGATCAACGTGCTGCGCGCCGCCGCGGTCGCGATCCCGCTCGCGCTTTGGCTCGGCTATGTGCGCTGGAAGGCCGGGCCGGCGGACCAGGGCCTGGGCAACTTTGCGTGGCCCATGGCCGGCTGGTTGGAGAAGTGGCCGGCGACGCTCAGTGCGTATGCGGCGGCCCCCGGCTTCGCTTGGCTCGTCACGACCACGCTGCTCGCGACGATCGGGCTCACGGCGCAGGCGGCGTTTTTCCTGCGTCACCGCGATCCGGCGGACGCATGGTGGCGCCTCGGCGCGGTGTTCGTCGCGCTCATGGCGATGCTCGGCACGGCGGTGTGGGAAGGTCATCCGGGCGCGGCGACGCGCGTGCTGCTGCCGCTCGGGCTCGCGTTCGCGGTGTTCGCGGCCCGCAAGCGCGCGGCGTGGCCGTGGCTCGTCGCCGGCCACTTGAGCGTGTTCGCCGGCGTGCTGGCGCTGTCGTCGCCGCCGCGGGCCGCCGACGAGTTCGCGGCCGGCCGCAGCGGGGGCGGGAGTTTTGTCGCGCGACTGGGCGACGGCTGGTTCAACCCCGAAAGCCGCGGGGCGCAGCGCTGGGCGTGGAGCGCGCAGCGCGCGACCCTCGATCTCGATCTCTGGCGCCGGGAGCCGGGTGCGGCGGAACTCGCGCTGGAGCTGCGCGCGCTCACCCCGCGCATCATCGAGGTCCGGCGGGACGGCGCGGTGCTCTGGCGCGGCGAGATCGGCACGGCGCGCCAGCGTGTGACGTTTCCGACGGAAGCGCGCGCCCGCGGGCCCGTGACATTGGAGATCAGCTCCGCCGCGGCGCCGCAGCTCGAGAGCGCCGCGCCGGGCGCGCGCGCTCTGGGTTTCGCCGT
>JAEUHB010000259.1 GCA_016794665.1 Opitutaceae bacterium | reverse complement strand
TTCTCGGAGAAGAGCTGCTGCTCAAAGGACTCCTTGCGGGCCTCGGAGAATTCGCGGAGGCGCTCGCCGCTGGGCTTGGCGCGCTCGTCGGTGGCGCGGAGCAGGCCGCGCGCGATGCCGAAGGAGTCGGAGTAGAAGCCGGCGGCGTTCTCGAGCATGCGGGCGCGCGGGGCGACGGCGGCGATGGCCTGCTGGGCGGTGGCGATGCGGTCGAAGGCCGCGAGCGCCTCGGCGCCGCCGGCGCGATCCTTGAGTTGCTGGCGGAAGGAGTTTTCCGCGGCGACCTTGGCGCCGAAGAACCCCGGGTCCTGCAACGCGGCGAGCTGGCCGTCGCGGACCTTGCGCGAGTTCTGGATGCCGAAGAGATCGTCCTTCGCGCGGCGCAGGTTCTCGGCGCTGCGGGCGCCCCATGCGGTGAGCAGGACCTCGCGGCGCTTGAGCAAGGCATCGGTGTAGGGGAGCTGGTTGTCGCGGGCGTATTCGAGCTCGGCGACGGTCTGGAGGCGGCTGGTGTTGCCGGGGTGGCCGGAGACGAACGTGAGCTCGCCGTCCTTCGCGCCCTCGGTGGACCACTTGAGGAAGTGCTGGAGCTTCACCGGCGCGTTGTTCTCGTAGACGCGGAAGAAGGACACGTCCAAGTTGAAGCGGGGATACTCGAAGTTGTCCGGATCGCCGCCGAAGAACGCGGCCTGCTGCTCGGGCGCCCAGACGAGGCGGATGTCGGTGTATTTCTTGAAGCGGTAGAGGTGGTAGGCGCCGCCCTGGTAGAGCGTGACGACGTCGCTGCGCAGGCCGGTCTTGTCGAGCGACTCCTTCTCGATCTCGGCGAAGGCCTTGCGGCGCGCGACCGCGGCGGCGTCGCCCGTGGCGCCGGCGGGGATCGCGGCGTTGACGCGCGCGGTGACGTCCTCGATCGACTGGAGGACGTTGAGCTCGAGGTCGACGCACTTGAGCTCGGCGGCGGCGGTCTTGGCGTGGAAGCCGTCGCGCAGGTAGTTGTTCTTCTCGCTGCTGAGCTTCTGGATGGCGTCGGACGCAACGTGGTGGTTGGTGCAGACGAGGCCGTCGGCGCTGACGAAGGAGCCCGAGCCGCCGCTGTTGAAGCGGACGGAGGACTTCATCAGGTGCTCGAGCCAGGCGTCGGTGAGATCGAAGCCGTATTTCTTTTTGATCTGATCACGGGGCGGCGCGGAGTAGAGCCACATGCCTTCGTCGGCGCGGGCGACGGCGCCCGCGAGAACGGCGGCGGCGAGGAGGCGGGAAGGGGCGAATTTCATAGGCGCGCACAACTGCCCCACGCGCCGCCGGAACGCCAGCCGGAATCCGCCTTCGCCTAAAGGCCCCGGCGGAGTAGGCGACGAACCGGCGGTCTGGCGCGACGAACGGCGGGGTTCAGAACGCCTTCGCCAGCTCGAGCCAGTATTGCCGGCCGCGGGGGTTGTAGGCGGAGCCTTGGTAGCCGTAGGTGGCGTCGACGATCTGCGGGTCGGAGTTGAGCACGTTGTTCACGCCCAGGCGCACGGAGGTGTTGCGGAGCAGCGGGAACGTGTGGCGGCGGTCGAAGCGGTAGCTGGCATTGAAGTTGTGCGTGTAGGTGGCCTTGACCTTGAGCAGGTAGCGCGTGGCGCCGGCGTTGGTCGTGGTGGTGTTGTCGATGTAGTCGGGCCGGCCGAGGAAGTTGTAGACGGCGAGGGTCGTGGCGACGCCGGTGTCCACAAACGAGCCGAAGTAGTTCGTGAACCACCCGAGGCTGAGGCGGCCCTTGCTCCAGCGGAGGCTGGTGTTCCAGCGCCACTTCGCGCGGCCGTCCTCCCAGTTGTCGTTGCCGGGCACGGCGCCGGGGGACTCCTGCAGCTTGAACTTGGCGCGAAACGACGCCTCGCCGCGCACGGTGAAATCGCCGAAGCGAGGCGAGCGTGGCAGGCGATACTCGAGGCCGAGCTCGACGCCCTCGATGTCGCGGCCCGCGAGGTTGATGAACTCCTCGTTGATATCGAGCACGGGGCCGACGGCGCCGCGCTTGGTAAGGTTGTTGGCGTTGTTATTGTAGGTGGCGTAGGCGGTGCGGTCGGCCGGGGCGACCGGAGCGCGCTTGATTAGGGGATTGCCCTTGTAGTTGGCGGTGCCGGAGCCGAGGTCGACGCTGGCGAGCGGGACGCCGGCGGCGAGCTGGCGGCGCGTCTCATCGTCGAGCATCTCCTCGTCCTTGAGGAGCTGCTGGCCGCCGCCCTCGGAGGTGATGAGGTTGTTCTGGTTGGCGCGCCAAAAATCGGCGGTAAGCGCGAGACCCTTGATCACGGGGACCTCGAGGACGAAGCCGGCGGTGTAGTTGACCGATTCCTCGGGTTTCAGGCCGGGGTTGCCCTCGCGGAAGACGGTGCGACCGGTCGAGCCGTCGGTGAAGATGTTGGTCACCTCGAAGCGATACGGATCGCTGATGCCGGTGGTGAACACCTGGCGGCGCGCGGGATTGGTCTGGAGGATGTTGGGCGCCTTGAACGACTCGTTGACGGAGGCGCGCAGCTTCAGCCAGCGAAACGGGATGTAGGCGAGGCTGGCCTTCGGCTTGGTGGCGTTGCCGAAACCGGGGAAGCGCTCGAGCCGCGCGGCGAGCGAAAGCTCCACGAGGCGCGCGAGGCGCACGTCGTTGCGCGGCGTGACAAACGGGATGAGCACCTCGGCGAACGTCGAGTAGACCGTGCGGCTGAGGTCGGCATTTTCGTTCGGGCTGAGCAGGATGTAGTCGTTGTCGCCTTTCCGGATGAAGGGGTTGGTGTCGCTCGCCGGCGCCGGGCCTTGGTAGGGGTCCATGCGGAACTTGTAGGTCTCGTGGCGCGCCTCCAGGCCGCCGGCGGCGGAGATGTCGTTGCCGAAGAGCGACCCGATTTTGCCGTTCACCTTGAAATCCCAGATGCCGAGGCCGGTCCACGCCTTGCGGTGATACTCGTCCGTCATCGCGGCCATCACGTCCTCGCGGTTCGAGTAGGGCTGGTCGACCGTGATGAACTGCGTCGCGGGATCGACGCGGAAGGTGTGGCCGAACGGATTGTAGGCGGTGGCGGGGTTGGAGCTCTGCAGCGCGGCGGCGAGCTTGGATTCGCGGATGTTGCGGTTCTCGAAGTCGTGCGTGTAGGCGCCGCCCCAGAGCAGGGCGCTCTCCCATTCCCAGTTGTCGCCGAACTTTCCGCGCACGCCCAGGGTCGCGCGGGCCGAGGTGCTTTGGACGAAGATGTTGCGGTTCTTGTGGTCGAGCGGGCGCACGCCGTTGATCACAATTGGCGAAGGGGTGCCGAGGAAGCGCGCCGTGCCGTCGGCGTTGGGCGCGCCGGTCGCGTGGTAGAAACGGGAACCGAAGGGGTTGAACGGATTGTCCACGCCCATCGAGAGGTTGCGCGTGTCGGCGGCGTCGATCTGCACGCCGGTGCGACCGGTCACGGAGTTGGCGCGGTAGACGAAGAGGTCGGTGAACAGCGTCATGCGGTTGCCGAGACGATGGTCGAGCGTCGCACCGATGCTCAGGCGATCGGTCTTCGGCAGGATGTAGGCGCCGTCGTTGGTGTTGTGGTAGTAGCCGCTCAGGTGGCTGTCGATCGAGGCGACGGGCACGGTGGCCGAGGGATGGAAACCCACGCGGCCGTCGGCGAGCGGCACGAGGTAGAAGCGGCCGTCCGTGGACATGTTGGCCGCGGGCGTCTGCGTGGTGGTGGTCGTGGCGGTGTTGATGCCGCGGTTCGCGGTCGGGCGGGAGCCGGTCACGGAGCCGTCGGGATTGGCGATGCCGCGCGTGTAGTAGCCGAAGCGCGAGATGTTGGAGGCGTTGTTGAAATCGTTGTCGCGGGTGAGGGCCGTCGCGCCCGGGAGCGTGAAGGGCTGGCCGTTCCACGGCGCGGGCAGCTTCAGCGTGCGGCGCAAGTCGGCGTTCTGCGCATACCAGCGATCGGAGGCCATCAGCGCGTCGCGCTTGTAGCCGTCGATGCCGAGGGAGAGGCGCGTGCGGTGGTTGTTCAGCTTGTCGTCGCCCCAGGTGAGCGTGAAGCGCTGCTCGCTGCCGCCGCCGTCCTCGGTGAGCGAGCCGCGGAGCGTGGTGCGCAGGCCGTCGAAGCGCGGGGTCACCAGGTAGTTCACCACGCCGGCCGCGGCCTCGGAGCCATAGATGGCGGAAGCGCCGTCGCGCAGGATCTCGACGCGCGAGGAGAGGCCGGAGGGGACGGTGTTGACGTTGACGGAGAGGGCGGGCGTGCCGAACTCGCCCTGCGAAATCGGGTGCGGCGGCATGCGGCGGCCGTTGACGAGGATGAGCGTGCTCCCCGAGCCGAGGCCGCGGAGATCGATCGAGGTGTTGTCGCCGCGGGCGCTCTGGCCGGCGGACTCCTGCTCGGTGAGGAGCGGCGGCGCGGCGAGCGTGAAGGTCTCGAACAAATCCGCCGGCGTGGAGGCGCCCCGCAGATCCATGTCCTCGCGATCTATGATCGTGACCGGCAAGGCGGTCTCGGTCTCGACGCGGCGGATGTTGGAGCCGGTGACGGTGAAGGCCTCGAGCTTCACCGGCTCGCCCGCGGGGGCGGGGCGGGCGGGAGCGGCCGTTTGGGAAGTGAGCGCCGGAACGGAGGCGAGCGCGATAGCGGACGCGATGGAGGACCTGGAAATCCGCAGGGCGCGGGGACGACCGGTGGTAATCATGGGGAACGACGAGCAGCCAATATGCCATGGCGGGCGGGCGCGAACGCGCCCGGGGGGAGGGGATGGAAAGCGAGCCGGATAGTGGGCAGGTTGCGGCGGAAGTCCACGCCCGAGCGACGAACCGAAACATCGCGAGCCGGAGATTGAAGTTCGCGCGACTTGGATCACCGTGGGACCCGCGATGCGCGCCCGCACCTCCCCGATCCCGTTGCTCTGCCTTAGTCTGGCGCTGGCCGCTTCCGCCGCCTTCGCGGCCGCGCCCGCGGCTCCCGCCGGGCCGCGCGCCGGCAAGTGGGCGCACGAGCTGCCCAAGGCCCCCGCGCCCGACCCGCAGGTGACCTGGGGCCGGCTCGACAACGGCCTGCGCTACGCGCTGCTCCCGCACCGCGGCGTGCCGGGCCGCGTCGCGTTGCAGTTCATCGTGCTCGCTGGCTCGCTCGACGAGCGGCCTGACGAGCTCGGCATGGCGCACTACGTCGAGCATCTCTGCTTCGGCGGATCGAAGAACTTCAAGGCCGAGGACATGACGGCGCTTTTCCAGCGCCTCGGCATCGAATACGGCAGCGACATCAACGCGATCACGACCTTTGACTACACGGCCTACCGCCTCGATTTCCGCGAAAACGACCCGGCGCTGTTGCGCGAGGGGCTGCGGCTCTTCCGGGACTTTGGCGACGGCGTGACTTTTTCGCCCGCAGCCATCGAGCAGGAGCGGCGCGTCGTCCGCGCCGAGCTGCGCAACCGCAACACGATCGCCGGCAAGCGGCAGTCCGCCTCGCTGCCCCTCGTGTTCCGCGGGCTGAAGTTCCCCGAGCGCGAGCCCGGCGGCGACGAGGCCCAGATCGCGAAGTTCACGCGCGAGCAGTTCCTCGCCTTCTACAAACGCAACTACCGGCCGGACCTCATGGTGCTCGTGGGCGCGGGCGACCTCGATGTGCCGGCGATGTCGGCGCTCGTGCGCGAGATTTTCGGCGACATGGTGCGCCCCGCGGAGCCGATCCCGGTGCGCGACGAGGGCCGGCTCGACGCCCGCGGCCTGCGCGCCGGCGTGCTGCGGGTGAGCGGCATGGGCTCCGCGGCGATCGAGGCCGCGTCGGTCGCGGCCCCGTTGCCCCCGAAGGCCGACCCGCGCGAGGCCGCGATCGAGCGCGAGCGGCGGCAGTTTGTGATGGAGGTGTTTGCCCAGCGCGTGCGCGCCGACGGCGAGGGTGGCTCGCCCGACGCAGGCTTCGAGGAACTCCTTGGGCACGGCTTGTCGGTGGCCTCGCTCACCGTGCCGGCAAAGGCGTGGAGCGCGGGCGTGCGCTCGCTCGACCAGCTCGTGCGCCTCACGATCGAGCGGGGTCTCGATCAGTCGGATTTCGAGACGCTGCGCCAGCGCCGTCTCAAGATGATCGGCCACATGGTCGAGCAGCTGCCCACGCTCGATCCGGGCGTGGTGTGCGAGGCGATCACCGAGGCGGTGACGGGGCACATGGTCTTCGAGGGCTTCGCCGCCGAGTTGAAGACCCGGCAGGGCTGGCTCGAGCGCTTCACGCCGGCGGAGGCGCAGCGCGTCTTCCGCAGCCTGTGGTCGCCGGAGACGATGGCGTTCCACGTGTCCGGCGGGGTCGACCTCGAGCTGACGGGCGACAAGGTGATCCAGGACGTGCAAAAGGCGCGCCGCACCGGCCTCGGCCACGTGATGCCGCACACGAAGAAGAAGGACACGCCGTTCACGATGCCCAAGTTTGCCACGCCCACCGGGGTGGCCGAGCAGCGCGAGCTGCCGGCGCTCGGCGCGAAGCTCCTGCGCTTTGGCAACAACGTCCGCCTGAACTTCGTCGCAAACAAGCAGGAACCCGGCCTCGCGCGCGCGATCGTGCGCGTGGGCTCGGGCCTCGTGGACATGCCAGGCAACAAGCCCGCGTTGAAGGAATTCGGCCTCGGAACGCTGCTCGCCAGCGGCGCGGCGCGCTTCCGGCCCGAGGCGATGGACGCGCTGATTGACGAGCGCCTCCTGGAGTTCGGCTTCGATGTGGCGGACCGCGATGCCTTCGCGTTCCGCGGCGCGATGGCGGCGGAGCAGCTCGAGCCGTTCCTCGCCCTGGTCGCGGATTTCCTGCACGCGCCGCAGTTCAACAGCTACGCGCACCGCGACCAGCGCCTGCTGGCCGCCATCGGCCGCATGTCCTCGACCATGGGTCTCGGCGATGGCCTGCGCGCGCTCAACGATCATCTCTTCCGGGGCGACGCGCGCTTCACCTCCAGCTCGCCGCTCGACTACATCGCGATGAGCGTCGTTGATGTGCGGCGCTGGATGGAGGAGCCGCTTGCGCGCGGCTATGTGGAGGTAACAATCGTCGGCGATCTCACGGAGGAGGCGGTGGTGCAGGTGATGACGCGCACGCTCGGGGCCCTGCGCCCGCGGGCGGAGAAGAAAACAACCGCCACGCCGCCGAAGTCCGTGACCGTGACGGCCGATCCGGGCTACACGCGCATCGAGTTTGTCGGCGAGCAGAACCTCGGCCTCGTCGTCGGCACCTGGCCCGTGACGGAGCCGATCCAAGTGCGCGACCAAGCTGCGCTCGAGATCCTGGCCAAGGTCCTCGAGATCCGCGTGCGGGCCGAGGTGCGCGAGAAGCTCGGGCTCGCCTACTCACCGTCGGCCGAGTTCCGCGCCTACGATGGTTTCACCAATTTCGCGGTCTTCCGCGCCCAGATCGACTGCGCGCCCAACGACTCGGCGCGCATCGCCCCTCTCGTGACCGCGATTGGCGCGGAGCTGGCGGCGCGCGGCGTGCAGAACGGCGAGTTCATCGGCGCGCGCGGCATCCTGCGGGCCCAGCTGCGGCAGGCGTTCCGCGAAAGCGGATTCCTGGTCAACGTCCTCATGCGCGCGCAGGAGCGCCCCGAGGAGGCCGAAGAGATCGTCGCGCTGCACGGCGGCCTCATCGACAAGATCTCACGCGACGAGGTGAACGCCTGGGCGGCGAAAATCCTCGCGGAAAAAAACTGCCGCGCGGCAGCGGTGGTGCCCAAGGCGTTTGTGGGGATCTTCGACGCGGGGCGCTGATGTCTTGGTTGAGCCCTCGGGGCAATCGCTCGTGCCAGGGATGCGCCAAGCCGGCGGGGCGAGCAGCTGTGTGGCCCGCACAAAGGGTCTGAGAAAGCAGCAGGGCTGCAGATTTCTCCCTTCATTCATGCCGGAGCCAACCATCCGGGTGGCGAAACCGGCATTGTCGCTGACGCGGGTGAGCGGACTCTGGCGACCCGCGCGTGCCCCGGGAGTTTGGCGCCACGAATGGAGCCGGGTGAGTTTACTTGTAGTCCCGCCTTAGGTTGCTCGGCAGCAGGCCGAGCTCCTCGCGGTATTTCGCGACGGTGCGGCGGGCGATCGTGATGCCCTTTTCCTGCAGCTTGGCCACGAGCTCCTGATCGCTCAGCGGCTTGGAGGTGTCCTCCATGTTGATCAGGTCGGCGATCATTTCCTTCACGCTCGTGTTGGAGACGGAGGCGCCGGTCTCGGACTGGTAGCCGGGGGTGAAGAAATACTTGAAGTCAAAGATGCCGTGCGGCGTGCGGATGAACTTGTTGGCGATGGCGCGGCTGACGGTCGTCTCGTGCACGCCCACGACCTCGGCGACCTGGTTCATCGTGAGGGGCTTGAGGCTGTTGACGCCGTGCTCGAAAAACTCCGTCTGGGCGTTGATGATCTCGCGGGTGATGCGCTCGATGGTCCGCTGGCGCTGCTCGATGGAGTCGATGAGGAACTTGCCGGAGCGGATGCGCTCGCGCAGGTAGTCGCGTTCCTGCTTCGAAAGCGTGCCGCGGGCGATCATGTCGCGGTAGGTGCTGGAGATCCGGAGACGCGGGATGTAGTCACCGTTGAGCTCGATCTTCCACTCGTCGCCGTCCTTCTCGACGGTCACGTCGGGGACGACGACGCGGTTGTTGTCGTCGGCGAAGCGGCGGCCGGGCGCCGGGTCCAGTTTGCCGATTTCCTCGATGGCGGACTGGATGTCCTCGGGGTCGGCGTTGAGCTTGCGCGCGAGGTCGGGGATGCGGCGGCGCGTGAGCAGGTCAAAGTGGTCGCGGATGATGCGCGCCGCGAGTGATTGGCCGCGCCCCTTGTTGACGAGCTGGATGAGTAGGCAGTCGGCGAGGTCGGCGGCGCCGATGCCAGCAGGCTCGAAGGTGCGGAGCAGCTTGTGCGCTTCCTGGACGGCAGCGAGGTCCAGGCCAGTCTGAAGAGCGACGTCCGCGGGCGATTGCGTCAGGAAGCCGCGGTCGTCGAGTCCGCCGACGAGGTGTTTCAGCGCCTCAAGCGCGGCGGGGGCGAGGTCGTTGACCTCGGCCTGTTGCATCAGGTGCTGCTGGAGCGAAGTTTCGCTGACGAGCGAGTCGAAGAAGTGCTCGCGGCGCTCGGCGTCTTCCGCGGTGTGGGGCTGGGCGCCGCCGACGCTGGCCATGTGGTCGCGCCAGTCCTGATCGAGCTTCCCGAGGATCTCGAACTCCTTGTCCTGGGAAAAATCCATTTCGTCGCGCCTGGGCTCGCCCTCCGTCTGGTCGAGGGGGGCCGAGGCTTCCGAATTGTGGTTGGCGTCGCCTTCGTGGCCGGTTTCGGCGGGTGCGTTGTCGTCCGGCTTCTCGAGGGACACGTCCTCCATCGGGAGCTCCTCGAGCGTGGGGTTGCTCTGGAGCTCCTCTTGGATGACGGAACGGAGGTCGAGCGCGGCGACTTGGAGAATCTTGAGGGATTGCCGCAGCTGGGGCGCGAGGACCAGCGACTGGGTCTGGCGCTGACGGAGATCCTGGCTGAAACCGGGCCCGCTCATGGCGTCGTGGGAGAAGGCATCCGGTTGGGTCAGAGAGGCGGGCGCGACGCCGGTGAGGGCACGACCGGATCGCGCACGCCGAAGAGTTCCTTGAGGTAGACGCCGAGCTTTTCGTTGGTGGGTCCGTAGCGGTCGCTGTAGAGGTAGAGCTCGAGATCGGTGAGCATTTCGTTGGCCGATTGGTAGCGCCGGTCGCGATCGCGGATGAGGGCGCGCTGGATGATGGCCTCGAGGCGGGGCTCGATATCGGGGCGGAGGGTGGCGAACTGGGGGATGGGCAGTGTGAGGATGTTGCGCCGCGAGTGGGCGCGGTCGGCGGCGCGGAAAATGTTCTTTCCGAGGAGCAGCTCGGTGAGCACGATGCCCAGGGGGAAGAGATCCGCGCGTGCGTCGGTGACCGCGTAGCTGGCCTGTTCGGGGGAGAGATACTCGTCCTTGCCCGCGATCACCTTGCCTTCCTCATTATACATCAGGTCGAGGGCCTTCGCGATGCCGAAGTCGGTCAGCTTCACGTCGCCCTCGTAGGCGAGCATGACGTTCTTGGGGCCGATGTCGCGATGGACGATGTTGAGGTGGCGGCCGTCGCGGTCGCACTTGGCGTGGGCGTAGGCAAGGCCGCGCGCGATGCGCGAGATGATGAAGGCCGCGAGGTCGACCGGGATTTGTTTCCCGAGCTTGCGGTGCTGGTCGAGGAACTGTTCGAGGTTCACGCCGCGCACGAACTCCATCACCATGAAATACTGCCCGCCGGTTTGCCCGAGGTGGTAGGTCTGGACGATGTTGGTGTGGATGAGATCTGCGACCAGCCGGGCCTCTCCGATGAAGTTGTTCTGGAACTCCTCTATCGCGGAATATTCCTCCCGAATGAGCTTTACGGCGACCACCTTCCGGAAATTGCCCGCGCCCCGCTGGTGCGCCTCGAAGACGAGCCCCATCCCGCCCTCGGCGATCTTCCGGGTCATCTCGTAGTGGAGCTCGCTGAAGATGTGTTTGATCGACGCCACTGGGCGCCGAGAAAAGGTGCCGGGCCCGATACTGGCAAGTGCGCATTCGGAAAAACGGCGCGGAATTTGCTAGCGGAAATTTGACACTTCCCGGAACGGACCCACGCTCGGGGGAAAATGATCACGCTCACGCCGCGCGCCGCAAAGCAGGTCAGGGTCATGCACGCCGAGCTCAATGCGCCGGAAAAGCGCCTGCGTGTGCTCGTGGAATCGGGCGGCTGCTCCGGCTTTCAATATGGCATGTCCTTCGACGAGCCGAAGGCGGACGATGCGCATTTTCAGAGCGAGGGAGTCGATCTCGTGATCGATCCCGCGAGCCTGGCTTATATGACCGGCTCGGCGATCGACTTCGACGACGGGCTCCACGGCAAGGGATTTGAGATCAAGAACCCCAATGCCCAGAGCACGTGCGGCTGCGGGAAATCCTTCAGTTGAGCCTGCGGGCGGAGTGCAGCGCGACGGTGCCAAGCGTGAGCGGCACCGCCTCCACGTCGACGAACCCCGCCGCCGCGATTTCCGCGGCGAGTCCGGCGCGATCGGGGAAGACTGTGATGGTGTCGTTGAGGTATTCGTAGGCTGCGCGGTCGCCGGTCACGAGGCCCGCGATGCGCGGCAGCAGGTGACGGAGGTAAAAGAAATAAACAGGTCGGAACCAACGATACGGCTGGGAGAACTCGAGCACCACCAGCCGCCCGCCTGGGCGCAGCACGCGGCGCATCTCCCGCAGGCCGCGCGCGCGATCGGCGAGGTTGCGCAGTCCGAAGGAAATCGTGACGGCGTCGAAGCTCCCGTCGGTGAGTGGCAGCGCGAGACCGTCACCTTGGCGAAAGGCGATATGCGGGTAACGCCCGCTCGCGGCCGACTTTTTTGCCTCCGCCTGATCGAGCATCGGCTGGCAGAAATCCATGCCGAGGATCGCGGTGCCGGGCGGTAGCCCGCGTGCCAGTGCGAATGCCACGTCGCCGCTGCCCGTCGCGAGGTCGAGCACGTCGCGCGGGGCGGCCCCGCGCACGGTCGCGACGAGCCGCCTTCGCCACCACAGGTCCAGCCCGCCGCAAAGCACGTGGTTGGCGACGTCGTAGCGAGGGGCGATACGCCCAAACATGGACTGGACGGCGGCGGGATCGGGCATGGCAAAAGGACGGCGGAACCGAGCGGTTGGCTTCCAGTCATAAGGGTTGACGCAAGCAGAAGGGCGCAAGTAATTTAAGCCATCCCCAACCCACGACCTCATACGAGAAGGAGTCACCCATGTCTACCCTGTCCAACCTCACGAAGCGCGAAATCGTCTTGGAGATATACCGGAAGTCCGGCTTCCCGCAAAAACAGATCGTCGACACTGTGCAGCAGACGCTCGACATAATCCAGAAGGCGCTGGCCAACGGCCGCAACGTCGAGCTGCGCAACTTCGGCGTGCTCGAGGTGCAAGTGCGCAAGCAGCGCATCGGCCGTAATCCCAACAAGCCCGAGGCCGAGGTCGTGATCCCGCGCCGGGCGGTGGTGAAATTCAAGTCCGGCAAGATCCTGAAGCAGCAGCTCAAGAAAATTGACCTGGCCAAGCTGACGCCGAGCACCGCCTCGGCAGACGCCGATGGCGATGACGGCGACGAGAGCTGAGAACCTGCCGGTGGGACAACTGGAGTAGCCCGCGGCGTGTTTTTGGTGTCGCCGTGAGCCGCGGCGTTTCGCCACGCTTGGAGTTTCATGGCTTCGTTTCAGACTCTTCCCGGCTTCCGCGAGTTCTATCCCGAGGATTTGGCGCGGCGCGGGCATATCTTCCGCCTCTGGCGGCAAAACGCCGGCACCTTCGGCTTCGCCGAATATGACGCGCCGGTGCTCGAGCCCCTCGAACTCTACAAGGCCAAGTCTGGCGACGAAATCGAGGGCCAGCTCTTCAACTTTACCGACAAGGGCGGCCGCGACGTCGCGCTCCGCCCCGAGATGACCCCCACGGTCTGCCGCCTCGTCGGCGCCAAGGCCAACGCACTCAAGCGCCCGATCAAGTGGTTCAGCATCGGGGAATTTTACCGCTACGAGCGCGCGCAGAAAGGCCGCCTGCGGGCGTTCTTCCAATTCAACGCCGACATCTTCGGCGAACCCGGCGTCGAGGCTGAGATCGAGTTGATTGCACTGCTCGTGCAGTGCTTCCGCGCGTTTGGGCTGACCGAGCAGGATTTCTACGTGCGGCTCAGTGACCGGAACCTGTGGTTCTACTTTCTCGAGTCGCTCGGTCTCGACGAGACGCGGACGCGCGCCGTTTTGACCGCCGTCGACAAGGACGACTGGGCCGCCTACACGCAAAAATTCGGCGCCCCCGAGCCCGTGCTGCGTGCGGAGATCGATCGGTTCTTGAAAACGCGATCGTTGGCCGAGCTCGAGAGCGCATTTGCCGCGAGCAGCAGCGAAGCAATTCGCACGCGCATCGCGGACTGGCGAAAGCTCGTCGCCGGGCTGGAAGCGATGGGCCTCGGCGCGTTTGTGCAGGTCGACCTGAGCGTCGTGCGCGGGCTGGCTTACTACACGGGGTTCGTGTTCGAGGCCTTCGACAAGAAAGGCGAGCTGCGCGCGCTGGCGGGCGGCGGCCGCTACAACGATCTCGTGAAGAAGCTGGGCGGGCCGGAGCTGCCCGCGGTCGGCTTCGCGATTGGCGACGTCACGACGGGGCTGCTGCTCGAGCAGCGCGGGCTGATGCCGACGCTGGTGTCGGCACCCGATGTCTATTGCGTGATTGGCGGCGAGGCGGAGCGGCGCGCGGCCTTCGGGGACATTCACGCGCTCCGCGCGGCCGGCTACCGGGTGGATTACCCGATGAAGGAGGTCGCCTTCGGAAAGCAATTCAAGGCGGCCGCCGAGTCGGGCGCGAAGCTCGCGCTCATCTATGGCGGCGACGAGCTGGCCAAGGGCGTCGTGAAGCTCCGCGACCTCACCGACCGGACGGAGCACGAGCTTCCGCGCACGCAGGTGCTGACGACGGTGCGGGATTTTTTCTCGGGGCAGTAATGTTTTACTGCCGGGGTCGGCGACCCCGGCTACAAGAAGGACGGCGCGCTAGCGCAAATCGTCCGGCCCGAACGCCGCCGGCAGCAGCGCGTCGAGCGTGGTCGCGATGCGGCGCGTGGAATTGCACACGCTCACGATCTCAGCGCGCGGGCCGAATTCGTTGATCACTTGCCGGCACGCGCCGCAGGGCATGGTGGGCTCGGGGGTGGCCGTGAAGACTGCGACCGCGCGCACCTTTTTTTCGCCCGCAGCCACCGCGGTGAAAATCGCCGTGCGCTCCGCGCAGTTGCAGAGCCCGTAGGAGGCGTTCTCGACGTTGCAGCCGGCGTAGATTTTCCCCGAGCCGGCGAGCACCGCGGCGCCCACCGCAAACTTAGAGTAGGGTGAATAGGATTTCTTCGCGGCGGCGCGCGCGGCTTGCGCAAGCCGGCGAAGGGTGGCGGCGGGGATGGTTTTCAAGGTGAGTCGGGCTTGGGTCCGACTTCATCCGCAAGCCCGCCGGGCGTAAAGCCCGACCTACAGCAGGCACGCGCCCTCGATCGCGAGCAGGCGGGTCTTGGTCTCGATGCC
>JAEUHB010000240.1 GCA_016794665.1 Opitutaceae bacterium | reverse complement strand
TTCCCCAATCTCGCTGACGGCACGCCGGACAACGCCCGCGTGATGAATGCACCGCGCGTGTGGGCGTGGACGAACACGGTGCGATTCTGAGTTGGCGACCCAGCCTCGTGCCCTCCCCGCCATGAAAGCACTGCGCTCGCTCATCATTCGCAGGTTCCTGCCGCTGGCGCTCGCCGGCCTGGCCAGCGTCTCCGCCGCGCCCGCCAGCCGCCCCAACATAGTCTTCATTTACGCCGATGATCTCGGCTGGGGCGACATCGCGAGTCACGGGCACCCGAAGGTCGTCACGCCGCACCTCGACCGACTCAGCCGCGAAGGCACGGACTTTTGGGGCTTCCATGTCGTGAACCCCGTGTGCTCGCCAAGTCGGACGGGGATCCTCACCGGGCAATTTCCCGCCCGCTGGGGCGTGCATAATTTTTTCTACACGCACGAGCAAAACGTCGCCCGCGGCATGCCGGACTGGCTCGACCCCAAGGCGCCGCTGCTGCCGCGCCAGCTGCACGATGCCGGCTATCGCACGGCGCACTATGGCAAGTGGCACCTCAGCGGTCCGCCGGCGCCGGACCTCGTCGCGCCCCTGCCGGCGCGCTACGGCTACGACGACGCTGCCGTGTGGGTGGGGCCGGGGCGGGACGTGTTCGAAGGCACGAGCCTTGCAGGGACGGCGCCCAAGGATGGCCCGCTGTTTCACTCGATCGCCGCCACCGAGCAGGCGGTGAAATTCATCCGCGAATCGAAGGGCGCGCCGTTCTACGTCAACCTCTGGCTCCACGAGACGCACTACCTCGTCGCGGCGACCGAGGACGAGAAGCGGCTGTATGCCGACGTGCCCGAGCCTCAGCGCACCTATTATGCGGCGGTCACTCGCGCGGACCGGCAGGTGGGCCGCATCCTCGCCGTGCTCGACGAGCTCGGCCTTGCGAAGGACACCATCGTCATTTTCTCGAGCGATAACGGCCCCGAAAACAGCCACGCCCAGCCGGATCAGAAATTCTATTTCAGCCAGGGCAGCACGGGAGGACTGCGTGGACGAAAACGCAGCTTGCTCATGGGCGGCGTCAACACCCCGTTTCTCGTGCGCTGGCCCGGTGTCGTGCCCGCCGGTCGGGTGGACAAGGAGACCGTGCTCGCTGCCGTCGACGTTTTCCCGACGCTCCTCGCCGCCGCGGGGGTCGCCGCGCCCGCCGGCTACGTGTCCGACGGAGAAAACATGCTGTCCGCTTTCCAAGGACGGCCGACCGTCCGCTCGAAGCCAATTTTCTGGGAGTGGCGGGGCGGTCACAACGGCGACGACTGGCCGGCGTTCGCCATGCGTGACGGTCCCTGGGTTCTGACCCTCGACGAGACGCGGCAGCGCGCGGAGCTTTGCAATCTCGTCACGGACCGCGGCCAGACGCGGAATCTCGCGTCGGAGCAGCCGGAGCGCCTCGCACGCATGAAAGCGGAAATCGCGCGCTGGGCGGCGACCCTGCCCGCGGCACCAGCCCGTCCGGTTGCTGCGAAGCTAGGTCCCGTCGCCACCGGCGACGGGCTCACGGCGGCGCGCGCGATTGCATTCGAGCGCTGGGACAAGAACCGCGACGGACGGCTGACGCTCGAGGAATACCGCGATGGTCTCGCCAAGAAGGACGACGCCGAAAGCCGGTTCCGGAACTTCGACCGCAACCGCGATGGCGTGCTGACGCGCGATGAGTTCGCCCCCGGCGCCACGGTCGCGCCGCCGACCGCAGGCGCGCCCGACCTCGAGGCACTGAACCGCGCGCACATGGCAAAGGTCTATTTCAACCGCCTCGATCCCAATCGTGATGGCGTCCTCACTGCAGAGGAATTCAAGGGCGACAAACAGGCGGGCCGGGAAAAGCAGCTGCAAGCCTTCGCTCCCGGTCTGCGGCGCGGCGCCGACGTGCGCTGGGACGAGTTCCTGCGTCGTTTCACCGCGCCGGAGGTCAAATGGCCCGGCGAATCGCGGCGCAATCTGGTCTACAAGCACGCCGAGGGAAAGCCGCTGCTGCTCGACGTCTACCTGCCACTGCGGCGGCGCTTCGACCGGGCTCCGGTCCTCTACTTCATCCACGGCGGCGGCTGGGAAGACGGATTGAAGGAGTTTCTGCTCACCGAAAAAATCAAGGCCACCCTGGCCCAGCGGCTGGGCGAGGAAGGATTTTGTCTCGTGTCCGTTTCCTATCGGTTGGTCGACGCCCGGTCACCGGCTCCCCGCGACCTCGTGCGCGACTGCGTCGTCGACGTGAAGGACGGCCTGCGCTACCTTGGCCTCAACGCGACGGACCTGAACATCGACCCGGACAACATCTTCGTATGGGGCGAGTCAGCCGGTGCCCACCTCGCGATGATGCTGGCATTCTCCGGGCCGGCGGAATTCGCCGGCGATCCCGCGTTGGCGGCAAGCCTGACGCGGCCCGCGGCCGCCATCTCGTGGTTCGGCCCGACGGATTTCACCGCGGCCTTCGAACGGGATTTTCGCGGTCCGGGCTCGAACCGCTTTGCTCATCGCATCGCGGGTCCTGGGCGTTCTCCTACAGACGTAACCGCGCGGCTTCGCGAGGTGAACCCTTGGGACGCAATCCGCCCCGACTCGCCTCCGCTCCTGCTGATGCAAGGGGACACCGACACCGCTGTCTCCGCGGACCACGCCAAGCACCTGAAGGTCAAGGCCGATCAAATCGGCGCCCAGGTCGAGCTCGTGATGGTGCGAAACGCCGGGCACAACTGGCGCGCGGCCGGCGCAGATCCGATCGAGCCATCAACCGAGGAAATCACCGAGCACATGAAGCGCTTTGCGCTGCGACACCTGCGCCGCTGAATCTATTCGCCGCCATGATCCGACCGTTCCCCGTTGTCGTCGCGTTTCTCGCCCTCGGTTTCTCGCTGCCGGCCGCGGACCCGGTGCGCGTTTTCAACGGCTCGGACCTGGCGGGATGGACCACCAAGCCCGGCGCGGGAAAAAACCTGTGGGTCGTCGGGCTTCCCTCCGTGCCGCGCGGCGGGCCGCGCCAGCTCAATCTCGCTCCCGGCACCGGCGTGATGGTCAACACCACGGACCGCCACGGCCAAGGCCTGAATCTCGTTTCCCCTGCCTCGTTCGGCGACTGCTTCATCGATTTGGAGGTGATGCTCCCCGCGGGTTCCAACTCAGGAATCTACGTCATGGGAGAATACGAGCTCCAGGTGTTCGACAGCTTCGGCAAACCCGACGCCAAGCTTTCCGCGATCGACATGGGCGCAATCTATGGCGCCTCGCTGCCCCGCGCGAACGCATGCAAGGCGCCGGGTGAGTGGCAGCGCTTCACCATCGAGTGGCGCGCACCCCGATTCGACGCCGCAGGCGGGAAGACCGCCAACGCGTGCTTCGTCCGCGTCACGCTCAACGGTGTCGTGCTCCACGAAAACGTCGAGATGCCCAAGCCCACGCCGCAGGGCCTGACCGGAAAGGAGCATCCGCGGGGCCCGCTTATGCTGCAGGGCGATCATGGCCCCGTGGCCTACCGGAACATCCTGATCACCCCACGATGATGCCCAGCCAATTTCAACCGCGCCGGAAGCGGCTGTCATGGTGGTTCGTTTGGCTTTGCAGCGGGTTCGCCGCGTGGCCCGTCGTCGCCGCCGAGCGTCCGAACATCATCGTCATCCTCGCCGATGATCTCGGCTACGGGGACCTCGCGTGTCACGGCCATCCGAAGTTCAAGACCCCCACGCTCGATCGCATGGCGGCCGAAGGCGCGAGACTCACGCAGTTCAACTGTCCCGCGCCCGTCTGCGCGCCCACCCGCGGTGCCCTGATGACGGGCCGGTATCCCTTTCGATGCGGCATGACCCAGAACCCGACGCCCGACGCGGGCCCCGAGCGCGACCTGCAGCATTTGCCCGAGAGTGAAGTCACTCTGGCGCAGCTGCTGCGCGCCGCCGGCTACGCCACAGGCATGATCGGCAAGTGGCATCTCGGGCACGCCCGGACCGAGTGGCTTCCGCACCGCCGCGGCTTCGACGAATATTTCGGCATTCCCTACTCCAACGACATGCGGCCGGTCGCGTTGTGGGAAAACGACCGCCGGGTCGAGTATCCTGTCGTGCAGGCCACCGTCACGGAACGTTACACCGCGCGTGCCCTCGACTACATCACCCGCAGCCACCGCGGGGGAAAGCCGTTTTTTCTCTATCTCGCGCACCTGCACGTGCACAAACCGATCGCACCCGGCGAGGCCTTCTACCGGAAGAGCGGCGCCGGGTTGTATGCGGATGCGGTGGCGGAGCTCGATGCGAGCACCGGCCGGATTCTCGGCCGCGTGCGTGAGCTCGGCATCGACGGCAACACGCTCGTGATCTTCACGAGCGACAATGGCGCGTGGTGGGGCGGCAGCACCGGCGGCCTCCGCGGGATGAAGGGTGGCACCTACGAGGGCGGCTACCGCGTGCCGTTCCTTGCCCGCTGGCCCGGGAAAATCCCGGCGGGCCATGTGAACTCCCAGCCGGCCGTGATGATGGATGTCTTCGCCACCCTGCTCGCGGTCGCAAATGTCCCCTCCCCGGCCGACCGGAAAATAGACGGCAGAAACATCCTGCCGCTCCTTACCTCGGACGCGCCTTCGCCCCACCCCTTCATCTTCGGTCATGGCGGCGTGCCGCTCGCCACGGTGCGGGACGCGCGCTGGAAACTGCACGTGCTCGCACCGCGCGATCCCTATCACATCGTCTCCCGTCCCTACGAGGATCCGCGGGCCCCGGACGGCGTTACGATCATCGCGCCATTCGAGCAGTTTCGGCCAGCCGACTATCCCGGCGTGGCGACGGGCGCGGCGCCGAAGCCCATGCAGTTGTTCGATCTGATCGACGATCCCGCGGAGCAGCGCGACGTGGCGGTGGCGAATCCGGAGGTCGTGGCGCGCTTGAAGCGGGCGTTCGATGAAATGGTGCGCGAGGTGCCGCGCCCCTAGTCACCACGGCCGCGCGCGGCGAGGCCCGTGGCATCCACCGATCTTCTCCATGAACCGCAGACATTTCCTTGGTGTTTCCACCGCTGCCGGCGCGAGCTACGTCTTGGGCGGGTGCGCCCTGTCACCGCGCCGCCGCGTGTCGCCCAACGGCAAGATTAGCCACGCCTGCATCGGTGTCGGCGGATTGATGGGCGGAGGCGACTTGGAGAGTTTCCGTTCTCATCCCAAACTCGAAATCACGGCGATCTGCGATGTGGATCGCGCCCACCTTGAGAAGGCCGCCACCATTGTCCCGGCGGCGCGCCGCTACTCCGATTGGCGCGAGATGCTGGCCAAGGAGGGTGACCGTATCGACTCACTCAACGTGACCGTCCCCGACCATATGCACGCGCCCATCGCGCTGTCGGCGGTCCGCGCGGGGAAGCATGTGTATTGCCAGAAGCCACTTTGCCACGATGTCGCGGAGTGCCGGGCGCTGGCGGAGGCGGCGCGTTCCTCTGGCTTGGTCACGCAGCTCGGAACGCAGTTTGCTGCGGGGGTGGGCGACCGGATGGCGGTGCAACTGCTCCGCTCGCGGGCGATCGGTCCGGTGCATCGGGTCGTGCTCTGTTCCAACCGGCCCAACGCCGTCGCGAACTATCGCCTCGCCGGGCCTCGCCCGTCGCTCGGCGAAGCGGCACCCGCGGGCCTGGAGTGGGATCTCTGGCTCGGCACTGCGCCCGAGCGACCCTATGCGGCCAGACTTTATCATCCGGCGAAGTGGCGCTCCTGGCAGGATTTCGGCACCGGGTGGTCCGGAGATATCGGCTGTCATCTTTTTGATGCCGTATGGAAGGGGCTTGGCCTGACTGCACCGCGCTCCGTGACCGCCCGCGTGCAGGAATCTTGGCGGCAAGATCCCGCCCGGCGCGCGGACACCTGGCCGCAGAGCAATCACATCACATGGGTGTTTCCCCCAAGCGCCAGCACCGGTGGTCGCGACCTGACGGTGGAGTGGTTTGACGGCGAGTTCTTCCCTCCCGAGGAAATCCAGGCGATCGCTCGCGCGGGCGGATTCACGCGCTACCCGGCGGAGGCTGCGATGGTAATCGGGGCGGAAGGGTCATTGCTGCTCCCTCACCAATCCGGGCCGGTATTGCTGCCCAAGGAGCGATTCGAGGCGACCGCCCGCCCGCGCCTGCAGCCGCGCAGTCACTTTCACCACTTCGTCGATGCCTGTTTCGGAGGTGAAATGGTCGAATCGCACTTCTTGCAGACCGCGCCGATGACGGAGGCCATTTTGCTCGGCACCGTGGCGGTTCGCATGCCAGGAACCGTCCTGCAGTGGGACGCTTCAAACATGACAGTCACCAACGTCCCTAAAGCCGGAGTCTACCTTAGGCGGGACTATCGAAACGGTTGGAAGGTGGGCGGCTTTTGATTCGAAGGCCCCTTTCGGGACTTCCGGGGCTAGTCGCGGGAATAACACCGTCACGCAGTTCCCCATCCTTGCCATTTCGTCGGCTGCGTTTTTCGTGCCCCATGTCGCCCTGTCCTCGCCGCCCGCCCTCTGCGCCATGCTTTCGCCACTTGCTCGGCTGATTTTGCCCGCCCTCGTCGCTGCCGCGGTCACCCGCGCCGCGGAGCCGATCGATTTCAACCGCCAGATCCTGCCCATCCTCTCGGACGCGTGCTTCCACTGCCACGGGCCCGACGCCGCGACGCGCGAGGCCAAGCTCCGGCTCGATCAACGCGAGGGCCTTTTCCGCACGCGGGACGACATCACCGTCGTCGCGCCGGGCCACCCGGAGAAGAGCGAGTTGTTTCATCGCATCACGAGCAAGGAGGACGACGAGGTCATGCCGCCGCGCAAGGTCGCCCGCCGCCTCAAGCCCGCCGAGATCGATCTCTTGAAGAAATGGATCGCCGCGGGCGCGCCCTGGGGCACGCACTGGGCGTTCTCCAAGCCGGAGCGCCCCGCGCCCCCGCGCATCCACGCGCCGCCGGCCGCGAACCGCAACCCGATCGACGCCTTCGTGCTCGCGAAGCTCGCGCAGGAAAAACTCTCGCCCGCGCCCGAGGCGGAGCCCGCGACGCTCCTCCGCCGCGTCTCGCTTGATCTCACCGGCGTGCCGCCCACTCCGGCGGAGGTCGATGCGTTCCTGGCGGACAAGTCGCCCGATGCCTACGGCCGCGCCGTCGATCGCCTGCTCGCCTCGCCGCGCTACGGCGAGCGCTGGGCCTGGGACTGGCTCGACCTCGCGCGCTACGCCGACACCAGCGGCTTCCAAGGCGACCCCGAGCGCACGATGTGGCCGTGGCGCGACTGGGTCGTGAACGCGCTCAACGCCAACATGCCCTACGACCAGTTCACGCTCGAGCAGCTCGCCGGCGACCTCCTGCCCGAGGCCACGCGCGACCAGAAGCTCGCGAGCGGTTTCCATCGCAACAACATGTTCAACGGCGAGGGCGGCCGCATCGCCGAGGAAACCCGCGTCGAGAACGTCTTCGATCGGGTCGAGACCACCGCGACCGTGTGGATGGGGCTGACGTTCACCTGCGCCCGCTGCCACGACCACAAGTTCGACCCGATCAAGCAGACCGACTACTTCGCGTTCTACGACATCTTCAACCAGATGTCCGAGACTGGCAGCGCCAGCGGGGGCGGCGGCCGCAGCGGCGCGGTCGCGCCCGTGCTCGACCTTTCCACGCCGGCCGAGGCCGAGGCCGTGCGCAAGGCGCAGGCCGGTATCGAAGCCGTTGCCAAGGAGATCGAGGTGTTCGAGCTGAGGAAATTCCCGCGCGAGGAGGGCAAGCCCGTGGCCGATTCGCCCGCCGCGCAAAAGCTGCCCGGCAACCTGTTCGCCACGCACGCGCGCCCCGCGGTCAACCGCCGCGATCTCAACGGCCTCCTCGAGGCGCTGCCCCATTTCCGCGACACCGAGCCCGACCCGGACTACGTCAAGCTCCTCCAGCGCCACATCGCCGCCATCCGGGCGCGTGATCGCGCGAGCAACAACATCACCAAGGTGATGATCATGGACGAGCTCCCGAAGAAGCGGGACACGTTCGTCCTCACGCGCGGCAACTACGAGAACAAGACCGACGTCAAGGTCCTCGGCGCGGTGCCGTCGATGTTTCGCGCGCACGAAGCTGGTGCCGCGGCGCCATCCGCCGAAGCTACCCGCCTCAACCGCCTCGATCTCGCGCGCTGGCTGATTTCGCCCGAAAACCCGCTCGGCGCGCGCACCGCGGTGAACCGCGCGTGGCAGGCGTTTTTCGGCACGGGCTTGGTGAAGACGGCCGAGGACTTCGGGGTGCAAAGCGAGGCCCCGTCGCACCGGGAGCTGCTCGACTGGCTCGCGACCGAGTTTGTTGCGAGCGGCTGGGACGTGAAGAAACTCCACCGCTTGATCGTCACGAGCGCGACCTACCGCCAGTCATCAAAGGCCTCGGCCGCGCTCCGCGAACGCGACCCCGAGAACCGCTTGCTCGCGCGCGGCCCCCGCCACCGCATGCCGTCCTGGATGATCCGTGACCAGGCGCTGGCCGCGGCCGGCCTCCTCAACGAGACGATGGGCGGCCCCTCCGTGCGCCCTTACCAACCCGCCGGCATCTGGGAGGAAGCGACGTTCGGGAAAAAATCCTACCAACAGGATCACGGCGATGCGCTCTATCGCCGCAGCCTCTACGTCTTCTGGCGCCGCATCGTGGGCCCGACCTCGTTCTTCGACGCAGGCGCGCGGCAAGTCTGCACGGTCAAGGTCGCGCGCACCAACACACCGCTGCACGCCCTGGTCACGCTCAACGACCCGGCGTTCGTCGAGGCCGCGCGCGTGATGGCGCAGCGGGCGCTCACGGGCGCGGCGCGCACGGACAGCGCTCGGCTCGACGCCGTGTTTCGCACCGCCACCTCGCGGCTCCCGACCAGGGAGGAAAAGACCATCCTCACGACGCGCCTTGCCCTGCTGCGGGGGCAATTCGCCGCGGCGCCGGAGGAAGCCCACCAACTCGCCGGCGCCGGGGAGTTCGAGCGCGCCGAGGGCGTCCCCGTCATCGAGCACGCCGCCTGGACCTCGCTGTGTTCGCTCATTCTCAACCTCGACGAAGTGCTCTCGACCGAGTGAGTCCGCCCGCATGAACCCCCTTCACGAAGCCTCCCTCCACCACACGCGCCGCCAGTTCTTCGGCCGCTCGGCCATGGGCGTCGGGACCGCCGCCCTTGCCTCGCTCCTCGGCCGCGATCTGCTCGCCGCCGCCACGCCCGCGCGGCGGGCCGTGCCGGGTCTCCCCGATCTCCCGCACTTCGCGCCGAAAGCCAAGCGCGTGATCTACCTTTTCCAAAACGGCGCGCCCTCGCACGTCGACCTCTTCGACTACAAGCCGATGCTGCGCGAGTGGCACGGCAAGCAGATCCCCGACGAGGTCGCGAAAGGGAAACGCTTCTCGACCATGACGGGCAACCAGACCGCGCGCCCGGTGCTGGCCGAGATCACGAAGTTCGCCCAGCACGGCAAATCCGGCGCGTGGGTCTCGGACTTCCTGCCCAACATCGCGTCGATTGCCGACGACCTGTGCTTCGTGAAATCGATGCACACCGAGGCCGTGAACCACGCCCCCGCGATCACGTTCTTCCTCACCGGCTCGGAGATGGCGGGCCGGCCCTCGATGGGCGCGTGGCTCAGCTACGGCCTCGGCAGCGAGACCGAGGACCTGCCCGCGTTCGTGGTGATGACCTCGCGCGACAAGGAGGCGAGCTGCGGTCAGATTTTCTACGACTTCTACTGGGGCAGCGGCTTTCTCCCGACAAAATACCAGGGCGTGGCCTTCCGCGGCACCGGCGATCCCGTGCTCTACCTTTCCAATCCCCAGGGGATGAGCCGCGACGTCCGCCGCGGCCTGCTCGACGACCTCGGGCGCCTCAACGAGATGAAGCGCGCCGAATTCGGCGACCCCGAGATCGCCACGCGCATCGCGCAATACGAGATGGCCTACCGCATGCAGGCGAGCGTGCCGGAGCTCACGGATTTCTCGAAGGAGTCCGAGTCCACGCTCGCCGCCTACGGCCCCGACGTGCGCAAGCAGGGCACCTACGCCTACAACTGCCTGATGGCGCGCCGCCTCGCCGAGCGCGGCGTGCGTTTCATCCAAGTCATGCACGCCGGCTGGGATCAGCACCGCAACCTGAACAGCCAGCTCAAAATCCAGTGCGAGGACGTCGACGCGCCGAGCGCGGCGCTCATCCGCGACCTCAAGCAGCGCGGCCTGCTCGACGACACGCTCGTGATCTGGGGCGGCGAGTTCGGCCGCACGCCGTTCCTGCAGGGCAAAATCGAGGAGACGAAGCAGTGGGGCCGCGACCATCACCCGTATGCCTTCACGCAGTTCATGGCCGGCGGCGGCGTGAAGCCCGGCTTCAGCTACGGCGCGACCGACGACTTCGGGTTCAACGCCGTTAAGGACCGCGTGCACGTGCACGATTTCCAAGCGACCGTGATGCACCTGCTGGGCCTCGACCACGAGCGCCTCACCTACAAGTTCCAAGGCCGCAACTTCCGCCTCACCGACGTGCATGGCCACGTGGTGAAGGACCTATTGGCGTAAGGCGGAAATTGGATTGGGGAACAGGAAAGCAGCGGCATCGATAATTGCGATTGCCGCCGCACCGCGCCGGGCGAATCGTCCGCGCCACCTACCCCCATGCGATACTGCATTGCTGCGTTCCTCACTGCGTTTCTTGCGGCCTGCGCTTTGGCGCAATCCACCGACGGCTCGATCCAAGGGCGCGTCTTCAATCCCGCCACGCGTGAGTTCGTCGGCAACGCCGAGGTCCGCCTCGCGGGCAGCGAGCGCGTCGTGTTCACGGAGAGCGACGGCTCGTTCACGTTCGCCGGCGTCCCCGCGGGCACGGCGACTATCACCGTCGCTTTTTCCGGCTACACGCCGGCGACCGAGTCGTTCACCGTCAGCGCCGGACAGACCGCCGTCCGCGAGATCGTGCTGACGAGCGCCGCGGCGGCCGCGACGGTGAAGGACGGCAAGGTCCAGCTCGCCGCCTTCACCGTCTCCTCGGAACGCGAGGGCAACGCCAAGGCCGTGCAGGCCCAGCGCCGCAGCATGGACATCATCAGCTCGGTCTCGTCCGACGTCTTCGGCGACATCACGGACGGCAACATGGGCGAGTTCCTGAAATATCTTCCCGGTGTCGACATCGACTACGTTGAGTCCGAGGCCCGCGGGCCGCGCCTCGGCGGCATGGACGGGCAGTATGTCGGCGTCACCATCGACGGCATGCGCACCGCCAGCGCCGACTCCAATCGCGGCGGCGGCGAGGCCTCCCGCGCCACGAGCTTTGAGAGCATCCTTATCACCGGCATCGAATCCATCGAGATCAGCCGCACGACAAGCGCCGAGTCCGACGCCGACTCCCCATCCGGCACGATCAACATGCGCACGCGTCGCGCCTTTGACCGGCGGGGCCGCGTGCTCGGCTACAACTTCAGCCTGAACTTCAACGCCGAGGAATTCACCCTGCGCAAGACCCTCGGGCCCGCCGAGCGCGAGCGCTACAAATGGCGCCCCAACCTCCAGCTGGAGTATTCCGAGGCGTTTCTCAATCAGCGCCTCGGCCTCATGCTCACCGCCAGCCGCGCCAATTCCTACACCGAGCAATATAACTTCGTCCAAGACTACAACCGCACGCCCCTGCTTACCGGCGCCGTGCGTGACGCCCGGCCGCTCGTCATCCGGCAGATCGATTTCAAGGACGGTCCCAAGATGATCGCGAAGGACGCTGTTTCGCTTTCCGCTGACTTCAAGGCCTCGCGCCGCCTCGTCCTCTCGCTCAGCGCGATCTATACCTACGTCGAGGGGGAGTTCTGGAACCGGAACTTCACTTTCGTTGCGGCGAACTCAAACACCAACGTCAACAACGGCCGCTCCACCATCGGCGGCGACGGCCTGCTCTCCATCTCCACGCGCCGCAGCGCGGCCAACACCGTCCCTGTGATCAACAACGGCGGCGGCACCGCTGCCGCCGAGAACTACACGCGCACGATCTCGCCCAAGTTCGAATACAAGCTCAACGCCCTCGTCGTCGACGGCGGCTTCAACTACTCCCGCGCCGTGAACAGCTACGTGTCCCTCGAGCGCGGAATCTCCCAGTCGGAGACGCTCTCGATCCCCATCGACTGGACGGCGACGCGGCCCCGCGCCGATTCGCACGAGTGGACGATTCGCCAGACCTCCGGGCCGGATCCGTTTGATCTGCGGAACTGGACCGGCGGCACACGCGTGCAGAGCGCCGACAGCCGCTGGATCACCGAAATCTACCTCGCCTCCGCCAATGCCAAGTGGATGGTGCCGTTCTTCCGCGCCCTGCCGATGGTGGTGAAGTTTGGCGGCAAGTGGACGGAGGAAAACCGCAGGAACAACAACTACGCGCCGTGGGAACTCTGGCGCTACATCGGGCCGGGCGGCGACGTGCTCACCGGTTACAATGCCGCGACCGGCGTCCCCACTATCACCGCGAGCGGCAACTGGGCCAATCTCGGCTACATCGCGGTTCATCCCTTTGAGACCGGCAACACTAACGCCCTCACCTTCACCAACCTCGCTGGCGTCACCGGCAACCTCCCCCGCGCCGACCGCAAGCGAATCGGCGAACTATTCCAGTCGCGGCCGCAGGATTTCGTGCGCGCTGCCACGGTCGACAACTACTACACCGCTTTCGTCGGCAACCGGCGCAACTACCGCCAGACCGTGTCCGCCGGCTACGCGCAGCTCGATATGAATCCGCTCCCGCGCTGGACGCTGCGCGGCGGCCTCCGCGTCGAGCAAACCGCCAACCGTTTCATCGAGGCCGACCCGCGCCTGCGCCGCGAGCTCGTCGCTGCCGGCTTTCCGATCAGCGCCACCGGACGCGCCACCACATTCCCCGGCATCGACTACCAGTTCATGAGCCAGCCGCGCGTCGCCCGCGAGAGTGACTATCTGAACACCTTTCCGTCAGTTCTCACCAAGTATCGCCTCACGCAGAACCTCGAGTTTCAGGCCGGCTTCAACCGCGCGATTTCCCGCCCGCCGATCGACAGCCTCACCGGCATCTACAACATCTCGGAGGATGCACAGGGCAACGGGACCGTCACCGCGCCCAACGCCGGACTCGAGCCCGAGCACTCCAAGAACTACCAGGCCCGCCTCGCCTACTACTTCGGCAACCGCACCCCCGGCCAGCTCACGCTTCAAGTCTCGCAAAACGACATCCGCAACCTGCGCGAGACCTTCAATTTCACGGCCTCCGAATTCGGCGAGGAAGACCCCGACCTCCAGACCTATACCTTCATCACGACACGAAACAGCGCCGAGACGCGCCGCTTTCGCAACCTCGAGCTCTCCTACAACCAGACGCTCGGCTTTCTCCCCGAGATTCTGCGCGGCACGAGCGTCAACGTCTCCTACTCGCGCACCTACGCCAGCCAGCGCCGCAACGGCATGGCGCCGCACCGCGTGTCAGGCCGCCTCGGTTACGCCTACAAGAAGTTCAACGGCTCCATCGGCGGCGTCTTCACCGCCGAACGGCCGGACGGCGTCTACGGCCGCTTCCGCGAGGCCGTCGCGCAATTCGACACCTCACTCAACTGGAAGCTCACGCGCACGACCACGCTCTACGTGCAAGGCCGCAACATCACGCGCGAACCGCTCCGGTGGTTCGACACTCCGCCCGGCGTCGCCGAGCGCCGCCAGCGCATCCTCCGCCAATACCAGGAATACGGCGCCAATTGGAATTTTGGAATCAAGGGGACGTTCTGACCGACCCGAACCGCTGACCGAGTTGTCTCAGCCTCCGCGCGTCCGCGCCTAGAAACGGCCGCTGATCCCGAAGTTCACGAACGCACCGTTGTCGAAGTCCGACTGTAGCCGGCTGCGCTCGAAATAATACCACTCCTGCCGGGCGTTGAACATATTCTGGATGTCGAAATAGAACTGAAGCCTCGGCGAGACCGCGTAGCTCAGGTTCACATTCCACGCCGTGCGCGCCAGTTTGTAGCGGAGGCGCGATCGGTCGGTCGAATAGCCCACCAGGAATTCGCTCGTGTGATTCACGAGCAGGCGCGCGCTGAAATTCCGCCAAGGAAAGGTCAGGCCCGCATTGGCCGTCGTCGGGACAAAGTTCGGCACGAGGTTCGTCGTGCGCGGCCCGGTCGTGCCGTAGTCTCCCTGCGTGGTGAGCCGCGTGTAGTTCGCAAAGAAGCTCATCCGCTTCAGCGTCCCGGGCAGGAAGGTGAGCTGGCGCTGGATACTGAGTTCGATCCCCTGGATGGTCGCCGTGCCGGCGTTGCGGTCGGTGATGAGGTTGTAGCCGCCGTAGCTGCCGCCGAAGCCGTTGTCCGGGCCGTTGGGGACGGTCTCGCCCCCGAGCGAGACGATGAAATCCTTGAGCTTCTTCTGGAACACGCCCGCGGAAAACGCGCCCACCGGTTCGAAATAGTATTCGAGCGTGAGGTCGATGTTCTCGGCGAACTGCGGCTTCAGCGCCGGGTTGCCCACGGTCAGAATCTGGGTCTGGTCGTTCACATCCTCGCGCGGCACGAGGTTGGCGAAGGGCGGCCGGCCGATGCTGTTGGACCAGTTGGCGCGTGCGAGCAGGTTGCGCGAGAAATTGTAAGTGAGGTAGGCGCCCGGAAACGTGTGGCTGTAGCGGCCGGTGATGCGGCGAGGATTGTTGTAGTCGAAGCGCGCGCGCGCCACCGGATCGGGAATGGCCGCGGCCGTCGCGAGCGTGCGCGCGCGCACAAACCCGCGCCCCGTCACCTCCGTCTCCTCGAAACGCAAGCCACCCACCGCCCGCAGCTGGCCCCAGCGCGTGCCGCCCATCAGGTAGGCGGAGGAGACATCCTCGACGACGCGGCGCGTGCCGAGGTATTTGCGCGACTCGTCGTAGTAGCGGTCCTCGAACCAATGGGTCGGGTTCTTCTTCACGTGCTCCGCCACGTAGCCGACGTGCGTATAGGGAATCGGGCCGTTGCGCAGGCTCTCGGTGGTCTGCACGCCGTTGAATTGGAAGATGCTCAGGTCGTCGTCCCTGCGCCCGGTCGCGGGATTGACGCCGAGGATACCGTCCGGGCCTGCATATTGCCAGCGTCGGTCGCCGCCGACTTCCTCCGCGGTCTGGCGGCGGAAGCGCGCGCCGGCTTTCAGGTAGTTCATCCGGCGCGCATCAAGGAAATATTTGGCGTTGGCCGACACGCTCTCGAGCGTGCCGTTGCGCTCGTTGTCACGCTTGTTGAGTTCGCTGTTCGTGTAATTCCTCAGGTCGAAGATGCTCGGCCCGCCCGTCTGCGTGAACAGCGGCCGCATCACGTCGGCTGTCTTGTCGAGGGTCCAGCCCACGCCCGTCAGCCAGGTGCGGAAGAAACCACCGGAGCCGACCTTGGGGCTGTTGTGCCCGTCGTTTTGCCGCACGAGGCTCTCCGAATAGGCGGCGTCGTAATCGATCGCGAGGCGCGCGTAGGCGTGCTCGGCGCCAGCGTGCAGCTGGCGCTGCGAATCCTCGAAACGGTTGCCGTCGGTCTGCAGCTCGAAGGTCGACGCCGGGACGGCGCGCACGCGCGTGACCTTGTCGGTGAAGTCCGGGAGGATGGCGTTGTTCCCTGTGGGCTGGCCGGCAGCGTTGAGCGTCGCGACGGTGCGGGACGTGAACGCGCGGGTCCGCAGATACTCGAACGAGCGCTCGTGCGCGTCGTTGTAGATGCCGTTGAGAAAGACGCGGAAAGTCGGACTGAAGCGGTAGTCGATCTTCAAGGTCGCGCTCTTGTTCATGCGGTTGTTGTAGATGTCCGCCGAGCGATAGTCCCACACGTAGGCGGGGTTCGTGGTGACGAAGGCGTAGTCCTGCGTCATCTGGATCGCGGACACCGCGTTTTCGCTGTAAAACATGCTGAACGTGACGCCCAGGTTCCGGTCGCCGCCGAAGGCGTCGAAAGCCTCCTGGTAGCTGAACGACGTCATCGGGTGCAGCGAGTGATTCCGCGTCGCGGGGTTGTGATCGTAGAACGGCGGCGCCCACTTGGCGCCGAAGCGGTAGATCATCCGGCGCTTTTCCCGCATGCTCAGCGGCGAGCGGGTCTTCATGTTGATGTTTCCGCCGAGCGAGTCGGCGTCCATGTCGGGCGTCGCTGCCTTCGTGACTTCGATCGTGTCGAAGAACGCGCCGGGGATGCTGTTGGTGCGGAAATTCCGGTTCATGCCGCCGGAACTGGCCATCTTGTTGCCGTCGACGGTTACGGAGTTGAGCGTGTGGTTGGTGCCGCGCACCATCACTTCACTCACGACCCCCTCGCCATTGAGGGAACCCGCGATGCCCGGCAGGCGGATGAGCAGCTCGCCCGCCTCGCTATTGGACAGATTGCCGTAAGCATCGAGCGCAACGACGCTCTTCACGCTGTCCGCGTTGCGCTGCGCGGTGAGGGCGGCGGCATTGCCCTCGCGCTCGCCGACGACGCTGAACTTGTCCAAGCGATAGATGTCGGAGGCCAACTCGAACGCAGCCGACACGTGCTGCCCGGCGGCCACCGCGATGCGGCGCTCCTCGCGGTTCAGCCCGGTATACGTCACGACCACGGCGTGGTTGCCCACCGGAACCGGCTGGATGAGGAAGCGCCCCAGGGTGTCGGTGAGCGTGCGCACGCCGAGCGCGGGAATCTCGACCGACGCGCCCTCCAGCAACGCCCGCGTCGCGCCGTTGCTCACCTGCCCGGCAATACGCCCCGATTCGGCAGCGGGCTGGGTTTGAGCGGACAGCGCGCCTGAGCCAGCGGCTAGCGTGCATAACAGGAAACGAATAATGCGGCAGAGCAGAGCGTGGGGTATCATGATGGCGGGATGACGGACGGGGCGGATTGGGCAATCGATTGTCACGACTCGCCGTGCATCTGAGCAATCCGGAATGCTCGCGATATTTTCCGCCATAGCGGACGCCGAGCTGATCCGTGACGGCGAGGATGACCTCGGCCTCGGGAGCGCCGATAGCGCTGCGCGCAGCTGAAGGTGGCGCTTTTCCAGCCGGCCGTGCGATCGCAAAACGACTCGGCCACGACCCGGGGCCGTCGCTCAATATGCTCGAAGCCGCGCGCGCAGCCGCTGCATAGTTGCGCCACCCCATGATACCTCGGCGCAGATTCCTCCAGACGATCGCCGCGGCCGCGACGCTGCCTTCCGCCGTTCGCGCCGCTGCGCGCGAGCCGTTTCGCCTCCGCTACGTCCTCGCCTCCGCGCTATTCGGCGAAATGCCGCTCGAGGTGATTTTGCCCGAGGTCGCGAAGACGGGCTGCGAGGCGATCGACATCTGGTGCCGCGTTCACGGCAACCAGCGCGAGCAAATCTCTGAGATGGGCGACGACGCCTTTTCCACGTTGCTCGCCCGTCATCACGTGAAGCTCGGCGTGAGCACGCGCTATCCGCTCGGTCCCACCGGGCTCGGTGCCGAGATGAAGTGGATGAAGAAGTTCGGCGGCGGCATCATCGTCACGGGCAGCGGCGGGCCGAAAGGGCTGCCGGTCGCGCAACTCAAGGCCGCCATGCAGGGCTTTTTCGAGCGGATGAAGCCGCACGTCGCCGCCGCCGAGGACAACGGCGTCACGATCGCGATCGAGAATCACAGCAATTCGCTGCTCCACCATCCGGACTCCCTGCGTTGGTTCGCGGAATTGAATCGGTCCGCCCACCTCGGCGTCGCGCTCGCGCCGCATCATCTGCACCCGTGGATCGAGCAGCTTCCGGCATTGATCCGCGACCTCGGGGCGACGCAGATTCCTTTTATGTATTTCCAGGAACACTCGGAGGGCATCGCCCAAAAGGTCGCCAAGGAAGTTGAGCTGCGGCAACTCCCGGGCTTTGGCGGCGGGCTCGATTATCGTCCGGTGCTCAAGGCGCTGGCTGACATCCGCTACGCGGGCCTCGTGGAAATCTTCATGCACCCCACCCCGCGCGGAATTCCCATTCTGCCGACGGTCCCGGAGATCACGGCGGCGATCAACCGATCGCGCGACTACCTCGAGCGCTGCCGGCAGGAGGTCCTCGGGTGAGACGCGGTCTGCGCTTCGGCGTCGCGGCGGCCCTGAGTATTCTGGGCGCACGGGCGGAACCCTGGATCGCGGGGTTCGAGCGTTTTCACGCCGCCGCGCCCGACGCCGCCGGCGGCCGCTTGCTCTACAACGAGCTCGGCTGCGTCAACTGCCACGGCGGCGACACGGGCCTGCCCGCGCGCCGCGGCCCGGACCTGGCGACGGCGACGACGCGCGCCAGCGCGGCTTGGCTGCGGGCGTTTATCGCGGATCCCGCCGGCCACCGCAGCGGCACCGCGATGCCGAGGCTTTCCGCCACGACCACCGCAGCCGACGCGGACGCCGTGGTCCACTTTCTCGGCACTCTCGCGCCCAGGACCGCGGCTCGGCCGGTGCGCATCGCCCATCTCAACGCCGGGCTGGGCAAGACCCTCTACCACACCCGCGGCTGTGTCGCCTGCCATGCGCCGCAGGCCGACTACACGCCGCCGGATGGCCGACCGGCGTCCGGAGATTTCGGCTACGGCGCGGCGGCGTTTCCCGCGCTCGCCGAAAAATACGATGTCAGCACCCTCGCCGCCTTCGTGCGCAATCCACAGGCCTCGCGGCCCGACGGCCGCATGCCGCGGATCGAAATGGAGGAGCAGGACGCACGCGATATCGCCGCCTACTTGCTCGGCATCACAGGCAGCGATGGTGAAGCGGTGCCCAGGTTGCCGCCATTTGCCCCCGATGCCGCGCTGGCGAAACGTGGCCGCGAGATTGTCACCGCGGCACGTTGTGCCGCGTGCCACACCTTGCCTTCGGTTCCAGCGACTCAGTCCATCGCTCTCGGACGCACTACCGGAGGCTGCATCGAAGAAGCACCTGCGCCCGGTCTGCCACGCTACGCGCTCAGCCCCGCCCAGCGCACCGCGCTGCGCGCCTATATCGTCGACCGCGCCACACCCGCGACGTCCGCGCAAGCCGCTCACGGCACCTTGGCCGCGCTCAACTGCGTGGCGTGCCACGAACGCGACGGCCGGGGCGGGCCGGATGCCGCGCGCAAACCCTACTTTCTCGGCGACCACAATCTGGGCGACACCGGCCGCTTCCCGCCGCTGCTCACCGGCATCGGCCGCAAACTCCAGCCGACGTGGCTCGCCGAGACTTTGGCCGGCAAGCACCGCGACCGCCCGTATCTGAGAACGCAGATGCCGGTGTATGGCGCCGCGGTCGCCAATCTGCCGGCGCTGCTTGCGACCACCGACGCGCGTCCCGGAATCGAGCTGCCAACGGGTGATATCGAGGCCGGGCGAAAACTGCTCGGCACACTCGGAGGCGTGAGCTGCATCACCTGCCACCGCTGGGCCGACCGCGCATCGCTCGGGATTCAAGCCCTCGATCTTTCGAATCTCGCGCGGCGACTGGAGCCCGGTTGGCTGCGCGACTACCTGATCAACCCGGCCGCGCATCGCCCCGGAACGCTGATGCCGTCTTTCTGGCCCCAAGGAAAAGCCGCCAACCGCGACATCCTCGCCGGCGACACCGACCGCCAGATCGCGTCGATCATCGCCTTCGCCCGGGAGGGCAAAGGCCTGCCCGAGGGATTCCCGACCACGTCCGCGCGGGAGTTCGAATTGATCCCCGGCTCACGCCCGATCGTCCAGCGCACCTTCATGGCCGATGTCGGCACGCACGCCATTCTCGTCGGTTTTCCGGCGGGCATCCACCTCGCCTACGACGGCCGCGACTGTCGGCCGGCGCTCATCTGGAAGGGGCGTTTCTTCGACGCCTACGGCACGTGGTTCAGTCGCTTCGCCCCCTTTGAGAAACCACTCGGCGAATCCGTCGCGGCCTGGCCGAAGCCCACCGAAGCCAGCGGTGCGCGCCAATTCGACGGTTTCCGGCTCGATGCGAGCGGCGTGCCGACGTTTCTCTTTTCCGTAGCCGGGGCAACGGTGGCCGAGCGTCTCGAACCGGGCGAGAACGGCAGCCTGCGCCGAAGCGTCACGTGGAATATCGAGGCGCTGCGTTCCCTGCCGCTCTCCCACCCAGAAGGTCTCAGCGTGCGTGAGACCGCCGCGAGCACGCCCGGAAAACGGGAGTTCATCTACACGTGGCCATGAAACGCTTCCTCTCGCTCGCCGTTGCGCTCTTCGCCACCGACCTCCATCTCGCGGCCACCGATGGCTACGCCATCCAGTCGATCCTGACGGGCAGCTCGCCCACGTCGTCGCGCAACGCGAATTGGAAACCTGGCGACGGCCTCACGCTCGAAGTCGGCGGCATGGATTTCATGGCCGATGGAAAACTCGCCGTCGCCATCCGCAAGGGCGAGGTCTGGTTGATCGACGGGGCGCTCGGCGCTGCTGACCAAGTCCGCTACACCCTGTTCGCTTCCGGCCTGCACGAGCCGCTCGGCGTGCTGCGCGACGGCGACAGCCTGCTCGTGACCCAGCGCACCGAGGTCACGCGGCTCCGCGACACGAACGGCGACGGCGTGGCCGACGAGTATCTCACCGCCGCCCGCGGCTGGAACGTCTCCGGTTCCTACCACGGCTACGCGTATGGCCCAAAGCGCGACGGCAGCGGCAATCTCTGGGTCGCGCTCAACCTCGACATGGGCGAACGCTCCGACAACAAGGCCGCGTGGCGCGGCTGGAGCGGCGTGATGGGCGCGGCCAATTCGTTTGTGCCGATGGTGGCCGGCCTGCGTTCGCCGTGCGGACTGGGCGCCAACCTCGCCGGCGACATGTTCTGCGTGGACCAGCAAGGCACGTGGATTCCGTCGACACCGATTTATCATCTGCGCAAGGGTGCGTTTTTCCTCAATCCCGAGGGCATCGCCTCGCAGGAGCGCCCGGAGTCGCCGCTGAAACTATCCGCGCCGGTGCCGAGCAAAGTGCCCTATCCGGCCGCACTCCGCGCCCTGCCGGAAATGAAACCGCCCGCCGTCTGGCTTCCTTACAACAAGATGGGCCGCAGCGGGACTGACCTCGCGGTGTGCGCGGCGGGCGGAAAGTTCGGCCCCTTCGATGGCCAGCTCTTCGTAGGCGAATTCACCGATGCCAAAGTCGGCCGTGTTTTCCTCGAGAAGATTGACGGCGAATATCAGGGCGCGGCGTTTCCGTTTCTCTCCGGCTTCGCCTCAGGTGTGGTGCGGCTCCTCTTCGCGCCCGACGGCAGCCTGCTCGTCGGCATGAGCAGCCGCGGCTGGTCGTCGCTTGGCACGCAGGCCTACGGATTGCAGCGGGTGCGCTGGACCGGCACGACACCCTTTGCCATTCAGGAAATGCGCGCGCAGCCGGACGGTTTCGAGCTGGTCTTCACCACCGCGATCGACCCGGCGACCGCGGCGCTCCCCGTTTCCTACACGGTCAAGAGCTACACCTACCTTTATTCCAACGCCTACGGCAGCGCCGAGATCGATGCGCTCCCGCTGAACGTGATGAACGCCACCGTCAGCGCGGACCGTCGGCGCGTGCGCCTGAAGCTCGACGGCCTCCGCGCCCACTACGTGCACGAGCTCCGCGCCACGGGCGTGCGCTCCGCGACGGGCGCCAGTCTCGCGCAGCCCGACGCCTACTACACGCTCAACCGGATTCCAGCCCTACCTTGAACCGCTTTGCCTCGCTCGCACACCGCGCGCCGCGCCGCGGCTTCAGCACTTCCGCAGCAGCCCGGCGAGCCGCGTGAAAGTCTCCTCGCTGAAGCCCATCGCCCGCTTAATCTGCGCGTCGCGCTCGATCGGGTTGGCAATGGCGGCTGAGTCGCGCCACTGGCGCCACGAGACGATGCCAAAAGCCCACGAGAGGACCGCGGTCACGGGCACGGGCACGTCGCTGCCGTGGAGGATGCGCTGCTGCAGCTCCGGGTCGGTCGCGAGCCGCCGGATCGCCTTGGGCCGGGCCCGGAAGTTGCACGCCGCGAGGGCGCTGTTGTCGCCGTAGAGGCGCGGATATTTTTTCGTCATCGCGACGAACACGTCGAAATAGTCCGGATCCAGCACCATCAAACCCGTGCCGCAGTGTGCGGCGATGCACGTGACGCCAATCTCAAGGGCGCGCGTGAGCACGCGCGGGTCGGCGAGCTTGCGGTCGAGCACGGGGAGTGTCCGCTCGCTGCCCGTGTGCGCGAGGAGGAGGAGGCCGCTTTCCGCCATGCGCTCAAGGAAACGTGTGTGACGCGGGTCGTTCCAGTCGATGTTCTGGCAATTGGGCAGGCACTTCAGCATCATCGCCCCGCCCGCGAGGGCGCGCTCCAGTTCCTCGTGCGCATCGCGCCGCGACGGATGGATCGAGACAGCGGCAAGAAACTCCGGATGCTGGCGCGCAAGCCCGAGCACATAATCGTTGGGCACGTAAAACGAGCCGGTGTCCTCGATCTTCGTGCCGTCGGCGCGGTAGGCATCGTCCTGCGCGAGGATGACGGCGGCATCGATCGACGACTCGCGAATGAAGCGCAGCATTTGCTCCGCGTAGAGCCGGTCGAGGTCTCCGGTGAGCGCGGCCTTCGGCAGGCCCACGCCGCGCACCATCATCGGCGCGCCCAAGCGCGTCACGCCGCGCGGCCGATACCAACAACCGGTGCCGCCGGTGCCATTGCCGACGACGTGGAGGTGGCAGTCGATTCTCACCGTGTCGGATCGAAATTTAACGCCAGCTCGCGGCAGCGCTTCAGGTCGGTCTTGCCGGTGCCCAGCATCGGAATCCTGTCCACGCGACGGACGACCTTCGGCACCCAGAGATTGGGCACGCCGGCGTCGCTCAATTTGGCCCGCAGGACATCGAGGCTGATTTCATTGGTGGTCAGCAGCACGAGCGCCTCGCCCTTGGCCGCGTCGGGCACGCCGGTCACAAAAACCGTCGGCGCCTCCAGTTGTTCCCAGCCAAAGAGCTCGACGATCTTCTGCTCGACGGTTCCGTGCGGCACCATTTCCCCGCCGATCTTCGAGAAACGCGAGAGGCGGCCCTCAATGAAAAGGAATCCGTCGGAATCGAAGCGGCCGAGATCACCCGTCACAAACCAGCCGTCGCGAAACGCCGCGCGGGTCTTCGCCTCGTCGCCGAGGTAGCCCTCGAAGACATTGGCTCCGCGGAAAAGCACCAGTCCCTGCTGGGTGAACGGAAGGTCCGCGCCGGTGTCGGGGTCGACGATCCGCGCCGTCATGCCGGGCATCATGCGGCCCACGGAGCCGAGGCGTTTGCCGGCCTGCGGCTCGTTGGTCGACCAGACGACCGGCGGGTGCGGCTGGTTGATGTTGGCCGCCGGCGTGGTCTCGGTGAGCCCGTAGCCTTGGTGAATCTCGAGATGGAAATTCTCGAGGAAGGCCTTGTAGAGATCCTCAGGCAGCTTCTCGGCGCCCGTCACGACGAGCGTCAGGGTGCGCAGCTCGGCCGGCTGCGCCTTCTTGAGGATGGGCCGGACGAACGTCGGCGCGCCGATGAGCGTGGTCACCTCCTCGTCTCGGATCGCGTCGATGATTTTCCGCGTCTCGAGCGGGCTCGGCACCGTCACCACATGGCAGCCGCGCAGGATCGGATACCACAGCGTGACCGTGAAGCCGAAGCTGTGGAAGACGGGCAGGCACGCGAGCAGCGAGCACGTCTCCGGCAAAATCGAGAGCGAGGAAATCTGCGCGCAGTTGGCGAGGATGTTGCGGTGCGTGAGCGCGACGCCCTTCGGTTCGCCGGAACTCCCGCTCGTGAACAGCAATCCCGCCTCGGCGCGGTCGCCGATCTTCGGCACGCCGAGCAGGCTCGCGCACCACTGGTTGGGCAGGAGATGCGCGGCCAGGAGCCATGGCACCATCGCGCGCTTGCCGCCTGCCGCCTCGATCTCGGTCTTTAGGTCAAGCGTGCGGTCGGGCCACGGGAAGTTCGCCACCTTGGCGCGCATCGCGTCGGCGGAGATCACCGCGCCGATGCCGCCGATGCGCAGGCTGGTCTCGAGCGCCGCGCGGCCCGCGGTGAAGTTGAGGTTGACGGGAATCTTGCCGGCGCAGAGGACGGCGAGATTCGCGATGAACGCCCCCGCGCCGGGCGGCAGCACGATGCCGACGCGCTGCTCGGGAATCGTCGCCCGGATGCGCCGCGCAAGCACCGCCGCGGCGGCGTAGAGCTGTCCGCACGTCACCACGCGTCGCGCGGCGGTGCGGTCGATGACCGCAATCCGGCCCGGATGCTTGGTGAGCGCACGCACGCACTCGCGGCCGAGGTGCCGCTTGAGCACGGGGCGCTCCTGGAACGCGCGCTCGCCGAGATCGAGCAGCTCGCGCCGAGCCCACGCGGTGGAGATTTCCGCGGCGGGCGTGGGTTTGCCGAACGCGATGAACACATGTGTCGGCAGCAGGCGCGGCGACTTCCAGAGGTATTTGTTGCCGGCGAACGAAAACACGGAGCCCCACACACCGTCGATCGCCGCGGCCACGACGGGCACGCCGGCCTGCCGCGCGATGAGCTCGAAGCCGCGCTGGATCTCCATGAGCTGGCCGGTGCGCGAGATGTGGCCCTCGGGGCAGATGCAGATCAGCTCGCCGGCCTTCAGCGCCAGCACGGCCTGCTTCATCCCCTCGCGCGGCTGCTCGGCCGAGATGCCGATGCAGCCCGTGATTTCAAAGCACCAGTTGAAAAATGGGTTTCGCTTCAGGCCCTTGTGCCCGATGAAGCGAATCGGTCGCGGGCAGGCAAGCTGGAGCACCACGACGTCGATGTAGGAGATGTGGTTCGAGATGAGCAGCACGCCGCCGCTCATGGGAAAGTGCTCCAGCCCGCTGGCGCGCACGCGATACAGCAGCCGCGCGATCCAGCTCGCGATCAGCTCGAGGAGAAACGGCAGGTGGGTGCGCCGGGGGCGAAGCGGGGGAAGCATGAAAGCGGTGGGGTTATGCAGGCTCGAACGGGTGTCGATCAAACGATTTCAGCCGGGGGCCGGCCGCTCCGCGGGCAACGTCCAGCGCCCCGCGGCCTGCTCCATGTGCCGGAGCGCCCCCAGGCACTGCGCCCGCGCCGCGGCCGTCAGGCCGCCGGCCACCTGGCCGGCCACCGCGCGGTAGCGCGGCTCGACCCTCGCCCAGAGCCTGCGGCCCGCCGGCGTGAGCGTGACGCGATAGACCCGCCGATCCGCGGGATCATCGCGGCGCCGCACCCAGCCCGCCGCCCCCATCCGATCGAGCAGACCGGTCACATTGGAGCGATCCACGACGAGGACGTCGCCGATTTCCCGCTGGCTCAGCCCGGCGGGCTGATCGGCGAGGAGGTTCAGGACGTTGAACTGCGCCGCCGTCAGGCCGTGCGGGCGGAAAAGCCGCTGGCTTTCCCGCAGCAGCGCGTCCGCCGTCGCGACGACGGCAACAGTCAGATCGAGGGCGGACGGCGCGGGCATGGCCGTGCGGTGTGATTACATCCGTTGATATGTCAATGGATATTCGGGACTGCCCGGAGATCGGCCGCGAGGAAGGCGAAGCCGGGAAAGTCGTGCTCCAGTCGCCGCGGATCGTGCCGCTGCCGCTCGACCTCCCGCAGCGCGCACGCGATGGCATGCGGCAGGCTCGGTCGGTCCGTCCCGTAGACGCGCAGCTTCAGCTGGGCGCGCGTGTAGGGGGCGCGGCCCGTCTCCCGCCCCTCGATCCAGGCCGCTTCGGTCACCGCGGCCTCGCGCCCGCACAGATACCATGCCTCAATCGCCGGCACCGCCACACCTACGGCGCGGAGCACCTGCTCGCGGCCGCGGGCGGGCGCCAGGTTCTTCACGGTCTGGCGATGCACGGCCCGCAGCTGGCAAAGCCGGCACTGCGGGTGGAAATAGCCCGGCGCCTCATGGCGCGCGGTGTGCACCGCCGTGTCATCCGAGTCCGCGACGACCACGAGCGCGTCGGCGTCGGTGTTGAAGTGGAGGTGCCGCAGCACCGCCGGCAGGAGCTGCATGACATGCGGCCAGCCCCGGGCGCGAAACCCCGGCGACGCAAACTTCAGGGGGCGGCCCACGACCGCCGCCACGAGCACGCGCAGTGCCGTCTCGTCGACGAGCGACTCGCTCAGCAGCGCGAGCTTCATCGCTCCTCCGGCACGCCGCCGAGGATGCCGCTGAACCACAGGTCGCCGAGGGTGCTGCCGCCAAGCAGGTCCGCCAGATCCGCGCGGTCGGAAAGCCGCGCGAACTGGGCCGCCCGACCGTGCTTCTCCGAGATGATCACCTCGTCGGGATGATCGCGGAAGAGATCGATGAAATAGGGCGAATGCGAGGTCGTGATGATCTGCACGGGGCGCCGGGAGAGGCCGTGCGCCTGCGGGTGGCTCAGCCGGTAGAGCGCGTCGCGCACTTCCCGCAGCGACCGCGGATGGAAGCCGCGATCAATTTCCTCGATGCAGAGCACGCACGGCGGCTCGGGATCGAAAGCGAGCGCGAGCACCGCAACCAGATAGAGGCTGCCCTGCGATAGCTCGTCCGCCGGCACCGTGCCGCCCTCGGCCAGGCGCAGCCCAAAGTCGACCTCCCCTGCCCGCTCCCGCACCTCCAGCCCCACAAATTCCGGCACGATGCGCAGCAGCTCGGCGGTGAGCGCGGCATACTCCGCCGGCGCCGCGTCGCGGAGATGGGCGAGCACGGCGGCGAGGTTGTGCCCGCTGGGCGAAAGCTCCGCGCCGTCGTCTCGCCGGGCCCCGCCGGCCATCGCCTCGTGCTGGAGCGCGTAGCTGCGCAAGCCGCCGAGATCAGCGCGCAGCGCCGGCCAGCCCGGGGCGTGCGCCGGCGAAATCCGCAGCGTGTCGCACACGGAGTCGGAAATGCAGCCGAGCCGCGCGGTGAGGCCGTCGTGCGGCGCATTGAAGGTGAACTCAATCTCGGGGCCGCCTGATTTCTGGCGGGGCTCCCCTTCGGCGACCGGCAGCTTTGAAAGCGTCTTCAGGCGCATGACGGCCTCAATCAGGCTCGTCTTGCCGCTGCCGTTGGGGCCAATGACGAGGTTGAACGGCGCAAGCGCGACGCGCGTGCTGCGCAGCGCCTTGAAATTCCGAAACGCGATGGACGCGATCACTCCGGGACGTTGGCGGCGGGCCCGGCGCGTAGCAAGGCCGCAGCCGGAATCACCCAATCGTCACCGAATCGTCGCCCCGCCGTTGCACTGGCCCGGCATCGTGGCGCGTTCCTATGGCATCACTCCGCCTGTTTCACGCACGCCTCGCGGCGTCGCTCGTTTTCCTCGCCCCACTCGGCGCACAAACCCCGGTCGCCGCCGGCCTCAACGGCCACTACTACGTGAATCACGGGCTGGTCGGCGTCGGCCGCATCCCGGCCGCCACCCGCGACAAGTTCGGCGAGACGCTGGGCTCGTTTTCGGCCCTGGCCGTCGACGCGAAATCGTGGCGGCGCAACGCGGACGGCACTTACGCCGGAACTTTCTACATGCAGCCGGACCGCGGCTACAACAACCCCGGCACGACCAACTGGCGCGCGCGCTTCTTCACGCTTTCCATCGCGTTTGCCCCGGCGCCGGCCGGCGCCGTTGTGCAAAACCAAGTCGGCATCACCGTGGCCGACACCACGCTCCTCACCGAGGCCAACGGCACGCCCCTCACCGCGCTCGACACCGCAGCCGGCGCCGCCGGCGTCCGCGCCGCGGCGGGCGGACTGCCGCCCCTTCCGCAAGCCTTCAATGGCCGCCTCTCCATCGATGCGGAGGGCATCGCGCGGCTGCCGGACGGCTCGTTCTACGTCAGCGACGAATACGGGCCCTACATCTTCAAGTTCTCCGCGACCGGCGTCCTGCAGTCCGCGATTCGTCCGCCCGCGGCAATCGTTCCCCAGCGCAACGGCGCCGACTCCTTCGCCTCCAACAACCCGGCGCCCGGCCAGCCCGCACCCGTCCCGGTCGATCCGACCGTGGGCCGGCAGAACAACCAAGGGCTCGAAGGACTCTCCCTCTCGCCCGACGGCCGCACGCTCTTTGCCCTCTTGCAGTCCGCCACCCGCCAGGACGGCGGCACCGGCGGCGCGAGCCTCACTCGCTTCAACGCTCGCCTCCTCGCCTACGATATCACCGGGGCGATCCCGGCCCTGAGGGGCGAGTATGTGCTCCAGCTGCCCACCACCCGCACCGCCGCCGGGGCGACGCTCGTCTGTGCGCAGAGCGAAATCCTCGCTATCAGCAACACCCAAATCCTCGTGCTTGCCCGCGATGCAGGCTTCGGCCGCACCTATCCGATCCCGACCGCGACTTACCGGAAAATCCTCGTCTACGATATCGCGGGCGCCACCAACATCGCGGGCACCCGCTTCGATGACCCGGCAAACCCGATCGCTCCGGGCGGGGTCCTCGACAGCTCCATCCGCCCCGCGCTCCGCGCCGAGTTCATCGACATCAACGACTCCGCGCAGCTGGCGAAGTTCGGCCTGCGCAACGGCCCCACCGACGACGCCAACAACCTTTCCGAAAAATGGGAGGCGATGGCCCTCGTCCCCGCGCTCGATCCCGCGGCGCCGAACGATTGGTTTCTCTTCGTCGGCAACGACAACGATTTCATCACGCAGAGCGGCCTGCAGGACGGCGTCGCCTACGCGCATCCCTCCGGGGCGGAAAACGACAGCATGCTTCTCGTCTATCGCCTCACGCTCCCGGGCCGCATCAACAACCTCTCGAGTCGCGCACAGACCGGGACCGGCGCCGCGGCCCAAATCGTGGGCTTCGTCGTGAGCGGTCCGCGGCCGAAGCCACTCCTCGTCCGCGGCGTCGGCCCGACGCTCACCAGCTACGGCGTCACCGGCGCCCTCGCCGATCCCGTGCTCACAATCTTCAATGCCGCCGGCCAGGGCATCTATTCAAACGACAACTGGGGTGACGCTGCCAACGCTGCGGATCTTCGCGCCGCCGCGCAGGCCAGCGGTGCCTTTGCGCTTACCGAGGGCAGCCGGGACTCCGCCCTCCTCGTGCAACTCGATCCTGGCGCTTACACGGCTCAGGTCGCCGGCGTGGGCGGCACAACGGGGATCAGTCTCGTGGAAATCTACGAGGCGCCCTGAGCGGATGCGCGCCCGCCTGTCTCGTAGCCCGGCTCGGCAGAGCCGGGACCGCCGGGAATTTCCTGCGCACGCCGTCCCGCCTCTCCCGAGGCGGGCTGCCGGAGAATCACGACATCCTCCGGGTAAACCGCACACCACACGCTGTCGCCTACCCGAAGACTTCCCTCGCCTGTCCCGGCATTCGCGGCCGTCGCGACCAACCGGAGCCCACCGGGCGTCACGAGCGTGAGACGATCTTGGGCCCCCTGGAAAATCTTCTCCTCCACGCGCGCGGGAAACGCATTCCTCATTCCCTTGGCCGGCTGCGTCGCCTCCAGGCGAATGCGCTCCGGCCGGATCACAATCCTCGCCCGCGGCGCATCGCCCAGCCACGCCGCGGCCGCAACGCGCAACTCGCCGACACCGTTCACGCGTAAGTCCACCCCGCCCGCCCCGCGCCCGATGAACTCGGCTTCGAGCACATTGGCCTGGCCGATGAACTCCGCGGCAAAGGCCGTCGCCGGCCGGTCGTATATTTCCGCCGCCGTGCCGACCTGCTCGATGCGGCCGCGGTGCACGAGTGCCACGCGGTCGCTCATCGCGAGCGCCTCGGCCTGATCGTGCGTCACGAGCACGAAGGTCGTGCCGACCCGGCGTTGCAGGCGCTTCAGTTCAAGCTGCATCGTCTGGCGCAGGCGCGCATCCAGGGCGGAGAGCGGCTCGTCGAGCAACAGCACCGCCGGCCGCGGCGCGAGGGCGCGGGCGAGCGCCACCCGTTGCCGCTGACCGCCGGAGAGTTCGTGCGGCTTGCGCTCCTCGCAGCCTTCGAGCGCCACGACGGCGAGCATCTCGGCCACGCGTTGCTCGACCTCGCCGGCGGCGAGTCGCTGCATGCGCAGTCCGAACGCGATGTTGCCGCGCACGCTGAGATGCGGGAAGAGCGCATAGCTCTGGAAGACTTGGTTCACATCCCGACGGTGCGATGGCGTGTGCGTCACATCCGCGCCGCTGATGAGCACCGCGCCCCGGTCCGGCGTCTCGAACCCGGCAATCATCCGCAGCAGTGTGGTCTTCCCGCAGCCCGAGGGGCCGAGCAGCGTGAGAAACTCGCCGGCCTGCACGGTCAGCGACACGTCATCGACCGCGACCACGGCGCCGAAGCGTTTCGCCACGCCACGCAGCTCCACCGTTGCGCTCACGCGACCCGCGCCTCCGCGCGCCGCTGCCAGAGCCAGTAGACCGTGACGAAGATGAGCATGAAGATCACGGCAAGCGCCGCGCCGAAGGGTTTGTCGCGCGCCTGCCCCACAAACTGATCTTGAATCACGTTGCCGATGAGCGGCACGCGCGCCCCGCCCATCAGATCCGAGATCGCAAACATCCCGATCGCAGGCACGAAGACCATCATCACGCCCGCCGCGAGCCCGGGCCGCGTGAGCGGCAGCACCACGCGCGCGAACGACTGCCAGGGTCCGCACCCGAGGTCATGCGCCGCCTCGATGAGCGCGGGATCGAGTTTCTCCGCGCTGCCGTAGATCGGCAGGATCATGAACGGCAGGTAGGCGTAGACCAAGCCGAGCACGACCGCGCCCGGCGTGTAGAGCAACTCGAGCGGCGCGGCGATCGTGTGCGTGTAGAGCAGCAGGCCGTTGAGCAGGCCCTCCGATTTCAGGATGGTGATCCACGCGTAGGTGCGGATGAGGAAGCTCGTCCAGAACGGGATCATCACGAGCAACAGCAGCCGATCGCGCCACGGCGGCCGCGCCTGCGCCATGCACCACGCCACCGGGTAAGCCAGGACCGCGCAGATCGCGGTTGTCGCCGCGGCGTAGCCGAGGGAGCGCCCGAAGACCGAAAGGTATACCGGATCAAAGGCGCGTGCGTAGTTCTCGAGCGTGAACGTGAAGACGACGCGGCCGAGCTCGTCGCGCTCGCTGAAGCTGTAGACGAGGAGGATGAGCGCGGGAGCGACGACGAAGGCAACGAGCCACACCGCCAATGGCGCGAGGAGGAACCAGCGGGCAGGACGCGGGAGCTGCGCCGAACCCTGGGTCGGCTGGACAGGGATTGTCATCCTGAGCGGAGCGAAGAATCCGGTTGGACTCTCGACTGCGGTTGCGATGCGGGGATCAAAGTGGATTCTTCGCTGCGCTGAGAATGACGAACACGCGCGGCGCGCTCAGCTGGCGGGTCTTCACTTCGCCGCGGCCGTCTTCAGGTCGGTCATGAGTTTGTCGATGTCGGCGGCGGCTTTGCCGATGTCGCGGAACGTGTCGAGCTTCCCCATCGGCGGATAGCTGGCGGGGTTCGCCAGCTGCGCGGGCGTGAGCAGCTTGCGCGCAGCGAGGTTGGGGTTCGTGTAGGGAAACTCGTCGGAGATCAACTTGCTCACCTCCGGGCGCAGCACGTAGTCGAGAAAGCGGTGCGCAGCGGCGACGTTCTTCGCGGTCGTCGGAATCGCCATGAGATCGACGTAGGGGTGGTAGCCCTCGGCGGGCAAGACGTAGGCGAATTTCTTGTTCTCGTTGATCAGCTTGGCGGCCTCGCCGCTCCAGACGACGCCGAGGTCGACGTCGCCGTTGAGCAGCGGGGTCGTGGGGCTGTCGGAGTCGAAGACCTTCACGAGCTTGATCCACTCGGCGATGAGCGGGCGGGCCTTGGCGAGGTTCTCGCGCGTGATGGCGTTCTGGTTGAGTCCGAGCGTGACGAGCGCCCAGCTCACGATCTCACGGTTGTCGTTCACGACGACGATGCGGTTCTTGAACTTGGGCTGAAACAGATCGCGGTAGCCGCGGATGGGATCCTTCACGCGCTCCGTGTTCACCACGATACCGACGGTGCCGAGCATCCACGGCACGGTGTAAGCCGAAGCCGGATCGTGCGGCAGCGCGAGAAACTCGGGCGCAAGGTGGCGCAGGTTGGGGAGCTTGGCGCGGTCGAGCGGGCGCAGGAGTTTGTTTCGGATCATCGCCTCCGCGATGTAGTCGGGCGGCTGGATGAGGTCGTAGGCGGCGCCGCCGGCAAGGAGCTTGGCGAGCATCTCCTCGCCCGTCGCGTAGGTGGCGTAGCTGACCTTGATGCCGGTCTCCTTGGTGAAGCCGTCGATGACCTTCTGGGGGACGTATTCCGACCAGGCGAAGAGATTGAGCGCCTCGGCCGCGCGGGCGGCGGAGACGGCGACGAGCAGGAGGGCGCAAAGGAGGCGCAGTGATTTCATGGGCGTGAGGAAAGCGAGCGGGAGGATTTCTGCAGGCGCTCGGTGATCAGCACCACCGCGACGGTCGCGACGATGAAGAGCACGGAGAGGGCGTTGAGCATCGGGCTGAGGCCCACCTTCGCGAGGCCGAAGATCCGCAGCGGCAGCGTCGCCGCCTCCGGGCTCGCCGTGAAATACGTCACGATCACCTCGTCCATCGAGAGCGTGAACGCCAGCAACGCGCCCGCCGTGATCGCCGGCCGCAGGCAGGGCACGATCACGAGCCAGAAGGCGCGCAGCGGCGTCGCGCCGAGATCGAGCGCCGCCTCCTCCAGCGCCGGGTCGAGCCCGGCAAGCCGCGCCTGCACGGCCAGCAGCACGAAGGGAAAACAAAACGTGACATGCGCGATCACCACCGTCGCGAACCCGAGCGGCACCGCCACGGCCGCAAACAGCACGAGCAAGCTCACCCCCATCACGATTTCCGGCATCATCACGGGCACGCCGACGAGCGTGCGCAGCGCGCCCGCCCCGCGAAACCGGTAGCGGTGCAGCAGCCACGCGCCCGCCGTGCCGAGCAGCACCGACAGGACCGTCGTGATTGTCGCGACGATGAGGCTGGTGCGCGCCGCCTCCATCAGCGGCGCGTTGTCCCAGACCTCCCCATACCAGCGCAGCGTGAAACCCTCCCAGAGGATGTTCAGCCGCGAGGTGTTGAAGGAGTAAACCGCCAGCACCACGATCGGCCCCCAGAGAAACGCGAGCACGAGCGCCGTCCACCCGTGGAGGCACGCACGAAAAGCCCGCTGTGGTTGGGAGAAAAACCGCTGCACGAGGCGCGAGCACAAGGCCGCGCGACGCGGTGGGCAATGCGTTTCAAGGCTCCTTCTCAAGCGCAGAAGGGGCCCTTGTTTCGGACCTCCGGTCTTGTGCCGCGGCCCCGCAGGCCTTTGACTTCGCCCGTCGGTTCCACCCCTTCACCTCAAAGCCAGCGGGAGATCTTCCCCCATGAAAACGTCCCGGTCGTCGTTCGGCCTTGGCTCAGCCCTGCTCGCCGCGTGCCTCTGCCTGGTTAGTGCCCAGAGTGCGCTCGCTCAAACCACCCCCAAGCTCTATGCCGTCGCGCGCCAGGATGCATTGTTGCGCGAACTGAACCCTGCAACTGGCGCGCTCATCTCGAGCGTCCCCATGACGTTCAGCAGCGGTTCAATCTCCGGCGCCACCGGTTTGGCTGCGGACCCGACGACCGGGACTTTTTACGCCCTCCTGCGGCTCGGCGCCTTCTCCCCGGAGCATCCCGGCGACCGTAACCTGGTGACCGTGAATGTCACGACCGGGGCCGTCACCAACATCGGCCCGGTGGGCTCGGCGGCCAAACTCTCGTTCGCCGACCTCGCCTTTGATTCCAACGGCACCTTGTATGGCGTCACCGGCGACGGCTCGATCGGCCAGCCGCGCACCTTGTTCACGATCGACAAGGCCACGGGCGCCACGACGCCTTACATGCCACTGGGAAATGGCGGTGATGGCGAGGCCATCGTCTACAATCCCGACGACCGACTCATGTATCATGCCTCGGGCGTCAACCTCACGGGCGCTATCCCGGCTCCCGCGGGCCTCGTGTTCGAGTCGATCAACCTAGCCACCAGGACGACTTCGCCTCGCATCCCGCTCACGACCACCACAAACGCGGCCATCCAGGAAGCCGCCGCAATTGCCTACGCCGGCGGAGGCGCGTTCATCTGGTCGAGCCTGGACTTCAACCAAAGCCTCGTCTTCCGCCTCGTCCGGGTGACCAGCGCAGGGGTCGTTACCGCGATTGGCACGGCCAATTACCTGGTCACCGGACTCGCGTTTGCGCCGACCGTGCCAACGATTACCTCGACCACGCCGGCCGGCGCGATCGCCGGCAGCGGGGAATTCCGCCTCACCGTCACGGGCACGGGATTCCTCAGCGGCGCGACCGTGCAATGGAACGGCGCCAGCCGCACGACCAACGTTGTCAGCGCCACGCAACTGACCGCCGACATTTCCGCCGCGGATGTCGCCACGGCCGGCACCGCCCAGGTGACGGTGGTAAATCCAGCGCCCGGCGGCGGCACCTCGGCCGCGCGGAGTTTTTCAATCTTAGGGACACCGCCCCCGCCGGTGGCGCTGACCGTCGGGTTCGCCACCCCCCAAACGAATAGCACGCATCCGAGCAACCAAAACATCTCGTTCACGATATCGGTCACCGGGAGCCAAACCGGGGTCGCGGACTATCTAGTCACGACCGGAGGCAATACGGTGACACTTCGACCACCCACGTTGTCGGGAGTGATCACTGCGGCAAATGTGGAAGGGTTTGACACGCTGACCGTTCAAGCTCGAAACGCCACAGGAGCCGTCCTCGCAACCGGGCGGATCGACATCTTTCTGGCTCGGCCTTACCAGCCCATCCAGAGCTCCCCGATCCGAGTTGAAGACGCGACATGCACTCTTGAGGAAATCTATGAGATCATCAAATTTTTTCTCGGAGATGTCCCATTAACATCTGGGACTCCGCCTCGACAGGCACTCCTAGCGGCCGCCGCCGATCTCGTCGCCATCGACCTCAACGTCTTCCGGGCGTTTCGAGATAACGTCCTCTCGACCACACCGGCGGGACGATACTACACCAACGTTTACGAACGCATGTCGTTTTCGTTGATCGCGATCATGGTCCGAGAACCGACCCAAGCGGTCGCAATTTACCAGACGGTGCAGGACTGGACTCCCGCCATCCGCGCGCTGGTCAATGGCCAAGGCGGCACAGTCACCATCACCCCGGCGATGGCGGCCCAAGTGCAGACGATGCTCACCAACCTCCGCCGCTCGGCCACCGGCGAACTCGCCGCCATCATGGACACCGAAATCGCCGCGCTGAATCCATCGTCGTGGGCCGGCATGACCATTGGGCAGCTGCTTGCGCGCGTCGAAAGCCAGCAGCGGACAG
>JAEUHB010000223.1 GCA_016794665.1 Opitutaceae bacterium | reverse complement strand
GGTGCCGGGGGCAACCGGATAGCGCGGCATGCGATACGAGTGCCCGGTCATCTTTTCACCATCGTGCTCGCGGTCGCGGATGACGATTTTCTTGACCCACTTGCCGCACGTGGACGCCGCCCAACCGCCGAACATGAGGCGGAGCGGGTGGCCGTTTTGCACCGGCAGGGCTTCGCCATTCATGGCAAAGACGAGCAGCGACTCATCCTCCAGCGCCTTCTTGATCGGCACGCCACGCGAAATGGCTGACTTCTTTGGGTCGCCGGACAAATGCGGGTCCGCGCCGTAGTAGCCGACGTAAACGGCATCCTTCCTGATGCCGCAGTGCCTCAAGACATCCGCGAGGCGCACACCGGTCCACTGCGGACAGCCGACGCCGCCGGTCGTCCACTGATTCCCCGTGGCGGGCGGATTGAATTCGCTGCGACCGTTGCCGGCGCACTCGAGCACCATTTGCAAGGTGTGCGCCTGGAATTTTGCCTTCAGCTCCTTGAGCGAAAATGTCGTGGGCCGCTCGCAACTCTCACCGGCAATCTCCAGCGTCCACTTATCAGGATCGAGCATCTCCGGCGCGGGCGCGTGGCCGTTGTTGCGGACGAAGAGATGCTTCGCCGGCGTGATGGCATCGTCGAGCAAATGGGCGGGCGTCTCCGCCACCAGCGGCCGGTCGTTCATCACACTGAGACCCTCTTTGCCGACGATCCGAAAAGGCTCGGGGGATTGCGCCCGCGCCGCCGGGATGAAACCGGCGGGCAGCTTGTCGCCGAACACGATTTTTGCGCCCACGGCGGCGGACATCGAGACGAGTCCGAGCTTGCCGAGAAAGCCCCGCCGGCTGCCGGGATCCGCGCGGCGACCCGCGCCGAATTCATTCGCCCGCCGGGCGTCGCCGGGATCGTGGGGGTGCAGGTCGGCTGGCCGATGGGAAGGGGAGGGTTTGGAGCTCATAGGATGTCCAGCTAGCATTCCGCACGGGCGATTTGAAGTCGAGCGGCGCGGTGCAGCGCGCGCCCCCCGGAGGCTCAAAACGTGAACGCGGCCTGCAAGGCCCAGCTTTGGCGCTGGCGTTGGTAGATCCAGCGGTTCACGCCAGCGGCCGTCGCCGCAAAAGGCAGGATATCCTCCTCGCCGAAGAGGTTGTTCACGTTGAGCTGCAGCTCGACGGCGCGGTTCTGCGGGAGCTGAAAGCGTTTTTTCAACATGCCGTTCCAAATCACGAAGCTCTTGCCGTAGAGGGGAGTCTTCCCGTCGTAGCCGATGACCGCGGCGCTGCGGTAGCTCGCGCCGAAACCGGCGCCGGAGCGCTCACCGAGAAGCGGAAGCTTCGGCAGCGAGAAACTGTTGAAGAAATTGAGCGAGTCGCGCTGGTGCGCCAGCGGCGACTGGCCTTCCTGCTGGTTGTTGGTGTTGATGATATCCAGCGCAAACTGGCTCGCATCGCTGACACGCGCGGGGTTGGTCGCGAAGTCGCGCTGCGGCGTGCCGTCGCGCGTGCGGACGAAGGTCTCGAGATTGCCGTTCCGCGTCAGGTAGGGCACGGCGGCGTTGCGCTGCCAGACGGGCATCTCGGCAGCGAGGAACGCGGCCATGCGCTGCCCGACGTTGGCCAGCTCGAGGTCGGCGCGGCCGTAGTTGAGCGAGATGCGCCAGCGGGGCGTGGGATTGGCGGTGAGTTCGAGCTCCCAGCCGCCACCGTCGGAATTGCCGTTGTCGCGGGATTCGGACATCAAATCGCTGAACTGGTATCTGGCCGGGATGCCCGCTTCCGCGAACGCGCGGTAGATGCCGGCGATGGCGGGTATCGCCGTCGTGCGCGTCGAGATGGGGTCGTAGATGCCGTTGACGTTGTCGGTGTCATAACGGGTCACGCCGAGGACCACGCGGTTATCCCAGAGGAAAAAACGCACGCCGTAGTCTTTGCCGACGCCTTTCTGCGCGCCGAGCGTGTTGCCGAGCAAGTCGCGAGCCGTCACGGGCCGGATGCTGTCGGAGGAGTTGAAGACGAGTGCGGCCCAGCGCACCGGGCGAAGGACGGCGCCAAACGTGCGGGTGTTGCCGGAGAAACTCGTGAGGCCGGCGGAGGTATAGACGGTGTTTTCCGTCCGCGTGCCACCAAACGGATCGGCGTTCGGCAACAGCACGCTGCCGACGGCGCGGTTGGTCTCCTGCTGGTCGCGGCGGACGCCGAAGGTGACGACCAGCCGGTCTTCGAGGAAATTACTCTGCATCACGGCCATCACTGTATCGGTGCGATTGAACGTCCGTTGGGCTCCCCCGGAACTGAGAAACTCGGGGCGCACGCCAGGCGAGTTGATCGGATTCGTCCACGGATCATGGGCGCCGCGCGCGCCGCCGGGCGTGGTGAAATCGACGTAGGTGCGGCGGAGGATCACGTTGGCCGCGTTGGTGACCGGCAGGGTGTTGTCGCGGCCGGCGGTGTTATATTCGTTGTAGGCGACGTTGTAGAATTCGTCCTCCACCCGCTGCGCGAGGGCGGCGACCTGGTGCTGGCCGAACCACTTGCCACGGTGGCGCAGGTCGAGCGCGTAGGAGAGCGTGGCGCGATAGTTGTCGGCCACGCGGCGCTGAAGGCGGTAGCCGGCGTTGCCCTCGACATAGAATTTCCCCGCGAACGGATTCGGCGCGAACGCGCCCGCGATCGGTTGGCCGGGGGGTGTCGCGCCGAGCGTGCCGGTGGGCAGGTAGCTGCCGGGCAGTTCGCGGTTGGCGTCGCCGCGGAGGCCGATCAGGTTCCAAGGGATCACGAAGTTGGAGCGCCACATGTCTTCCTGGCGGTTGTAGCCCACCTCCGCGTTGATCGGGCCGAGGCGCTGCTCGAGCAGCGCAGTGAAAAGACCGTAGCGGTTGTTCGACGTGCTGCCGGGACCGCTGAGATTGGCGCTGTCCGGCAGGAGGCCGGCGAGGGTGCTCGTCACGGTGCCGCCGCTGGTCGCGTTGGGCCCGTTGAGCGTCTCGAAGAACCGCACGCGCTGCGCGCCGGCGAGCGTGGGATTCGCATCGACGACGGCGTTGTCGCCGTAGCGATAGGCGTTGGGGCTGACCTGCGGCGCGAAGCGCAGCTGGTTGGCGAACGTCGCCTGCGTGCCGGCGGGGGCGGGCGTGCCGAGATCGAAGATCGGGCCGGACGCGAGCGGCTTGCCGGCCCGGATCCACGCATCGGAGAAGTCGGACACGGGAAAGGGCATGGCCTGGAGCTGGCGGGTGTCGACGTATTCATAGTTCGTGCGCAGGCGGGTGGCGCGCCAAGGCTGCCACGCGGTGGCGACGGCGATGCCTTTGCGTTTCTCAAACTCGAAGTCGCGCCAGCCTTCCTTGTCCTCGAAGAGGCCGTTGAGGCGCAGGGCGAATTTGCCGCGCACGAGCTCGCGGTTGAAATCGGCCTCGACGCGGCGGTTGTCCCAGCTGCCGACGGTGGCGCGAACTTCGTCGCGCACTTTCGAGCCGAGGAGGGCAAACTTGGAGCCCGTGTTGACCACGCCGCCGGGGCCGCCGATGCCGAAGAGGATGGAGTTGGGGCCGCGCGAGACCTCGAAGCGATCAATGCTGAAGCGGTCGGAGCGCGTGATGGATTGGAAGTAGTCGCGCGTCTGCGCGGCGCCGGTGAAGCCACGGATGCGAATCTGGTTGTTGCCCTGCTGCACGGAGGCGAGGCCGGTGATGTCGCTGAAGTCGCGGCCGGAGTTGGTGGCGAAATTCAGGTAGCCCTCGTAGTCGGTGACGTTGAGATCGAGGATCAGTTCCTTTGTGAGCACCTGGATCGAGGCGGGGATGTGCGCGAGGCTGGAGTTGAGGCGCGTGCCGGAGAGGGTGTTCGAGGCGGCGTAGCCCTGATCCTTGTCGGTGCGCACCTCGAAGGGCGAGAGGGTGACGGCGGAGTCGGCCGGAGTCGCGGCGCGGACCAGGGCGGCAAGCACAACGGCGACGCAGGCCAGCGCGGACGCGCGGCCGGGGGAAAAAGCGATCATGGTTGGGTTGGGGTTGACGGGAGGTGAGCCTGCGCGCGACGCGCGGTGGCGCAACCGCAACCTCCGGGTGTCCGCGGAAAAACCGTCGCGTTCGGGGGCCGGATCACTTTCGTCTCGGAGATGCGCCGTTTTCCCCTCGCCGCCCTGCCCTGCCTCGCCGCCACTGCCTTCGCCGCGAATGCCCCGGCCCCTGCGCCCGGCGGCCCGACAATCTCGATCGAGGAATACAATCCGAAGTCCACGCTCCGCGTGCCCGAGCACAAGCTGACCCGCGCGAAGTTCCCGTTCATCGAGGTTCACTCGCACCACCGCGACGTGACGCCCGCCCGGCTCGACCAGCTCATCAAGGAGATGGACGGCCTCAACATGGGCCTGATGATCAACTCGCCCGTCGGCCGCGGGGAGGGCAAATGGGTGGCCGATGCCGCCGCGACGATGAAGGCGCACCCCGCCTCCGCGCGCTTCCGGGTGATGACCAACATGGACCAGTCGAACCTCGACGACCCCGGCTACGGCGCGCGCGCCGCGGCGCAGCTCGAGACCGACATCAAGGCCGGCGCCATCGGTCTCAAGGTCTGGAAGGGCTTCGGCATGACGCTCCAGGACAGCAAGGGCCGCATCAAGGTCGACGACCCGCGCTTCGATCCCGTGTGGGCGATGGCGGGCAAGCACAAGATTCCCGTCCTCATCCACACCGCTGATCCGTGGGGACTTTTCCAGCCGATGGACGAGAAGAACGAGCGTTGGCTCGAATTGAAAATCCAAGCACGTCGCAACCAATCCGGGCAGACCGGCTACACGTGGGAGCAGCTTATCGAGGAGCAGCATAACCTGTTCGCGCGCCACCCGCAGACGACCTTCATCGCTGCGCACCTCGGCTGGCTTGGCCACGATCTCGGCCAGCTCGGCGCCCTCCTCGACCGCCTGCCCAATGTCTACGCCGAGATCGGCGCCATCACGAGCGAGCTCGGCCGGCAGCCCCGCGCCGCGCACCGTTTCTTCGTGAAACACCAGGACCGGATCCTCTTCGGGAAGGACCTCTACAGCGTGCCTGAATACCACGTCTATTTCCGCCTGCTGGAGACCGACGACGAATATTTCGACCCAATCCGGAAATACCACGGCATCTGGAAACTCTACGGCCTAGCGCTGCCCGACGACGTGCTGAAAAAGCTCTACTACAAGAATGCCCTGAGGATTTTCCCGGGACTGCCGGCGGAAGCGTTCCCGCAGTGAGATAGCGAAACGCTGCGGCGAGACCCCGGAGTCCGTTCAGGCCGGCGGCCGTCGCGGTCACGGTTCAAAAGCCAACCTTCGTTGTCAGCACGAGCTGGCGCGGAGCCTGGAAGCGGTAGTTCACGATGCCGCCCGCGGGGCTCACGCGCAGCGGGAGGATTTTCGTCTGGTCGAGCGCATTGTTGACGTTGAGCTGAACGCTCCAATTGGACCGCTGGCTCAGCCAGCGCACGGGCCGGCCGTAGCGCACGTGGAGGTCGATCAGCGTGTTGTCGCGCCCAAACTGCACGCGCGCCGGCGTCGTTGCGGTCGCGGGGCGGTAGTCGGTGACTTGCCCGTCCTGATGGCGCACGCCGCCGCCGGCGGAAAAGCCGCTGAGCGGGCCCGCGCCGAACGCGTAGCTCGTGCGCACATTGAACTTGAATGGAATCTGCCCGCGCGGGCGCTGGCCCTCGGCCAGCGTATACATCGCGAGAATCTGGTCCTCGATTGATCGGAGCCCCTTGCCCACCGTGTCGATGACGTTCGAGCCATCGTCGGCGACAGGGGCGAGGCGGCCCGAGCCGTCGAGGAGCACGCGATCGTGTCGCCGCCAGAAGTCGCGGTAGGTGGCGTAGTAGATCTTTGCCTCCTCCCCGAGTTTGGTGTCCTCGGACTTGCTTTCCGTGAGGTTGAAGTAGAGGCGCCAGTTTTTCGTCGGGTTGGCGATGGCCTCAAGTTCGCAACCCTTGGTGACCGAGTTGAACGTGAAGCCGTTGGCGGCGGGCACGAGGTCGATCGCGGGGCGGCCGTCGGGCGCGCGGATGCCCGCGGCGCCGAGCGCGGCCCAGATGCTCTTGTAGACCTGCTCGGGGCCGAGGCCGCCGAGGGTGCGGAATCCCTTGCTGTCGCTGGTCTCAAAATACGTGGCGGTGAACAGCAGGCGCTGGCCGAGGTCGAGCTTGAGGCCAACGTCCCGGCTGCGGCCGACGGGGTTGGGCGCGTTGCCGGTGGCGGTGAAGCCGGAGGGCGCGACGGCGAACGAACCGGCCTGGTTGAACGTGAGCCCAAGCCAGCGCGCGACGCGGAGCAACGCGCTGTAGGTCGTGTTGCGGCCCTCGTCGAGCGCCATGGTCCGCCCGCGGGTGGCGATGTAGGGGCCGAGAATGAAGCCGGCGGGCGCGGGCCCGCGCGTGTTGATCGGCGAGATCCACGAGTGCTGGCGATCCGCGCGGATGCCCGCGACCGTGACGAGCCGGCCGCCGAGCCAGTGGCTCTGCAGCACCGCCATGGCGGAATCGAGGCGAGCGCGGTTGTCGCTGGGCGCGGGCGCAAACACCTCGAAACGCGCGCCGACGCGGCGCCCGGAAACCGCCTCGGTGAGATCGGGCGAGACGAATTTCCGCCAGTCGCCGGCGACAATCCGGTCCGGCGCCCCCCCGAGATCGACGTAGGTGCGGAAACGGACGGCGTTGGTGAGGTTCTCCGGCGAGGCGGCGGAATACGGGTTTTGCGCGACAAAGAGCCGTTCCTGCAGGAGCCCCGTGCGCGACCAGTCCGTCTCCCATAGCCCGGCCAGCGCGTGGCGTCCGAGGCGCGACCCGAGGTCGCGCGTCCAACTCACCGTGCCGCGCAGCGACCGGGTTTGGTCGACGTTGCGGGTGCGCTGGATGAAGCCCTCGACATAGGGCCGGCCGGCGTTGGGGTTGGGGCGCCCGTCGGGCAGCGAGGGATTGGGATCGGCCCATAGCTGCATCATCTGCTGCGCGTTGATGGCGGTGCGCGGGGCGCTCTGGATGTTGGCGGCGAGCTCGGCGTCGACGCCGCGCGCGAAGGAATGGGCGAGAAAGAGCGAGCCGCGCGTGTATTTCGCCTCCTGCGGAAACGGCCGCCCGGCGCCCAGCGACGTCCGCTTCGGCAGCAGCGCGAAATCGGTGAGATAGGGCACAACGCCCACGCCCGGCACCGCGGGCTGCGGTTGCGAGCGCATGCGGTTGCGCATGTTCCAAGCGGCCCCGGTGTCGGTGTCCACCGCGAGGTAATCGGCGGCGCCGTAGGACACGATGCCCGCCGCGGCATTGGCGACGGCGGAGAGGCGTTTGCCGCCGGCGGCCCAGATGGTGTAGCCATCCGTGGCGCCCGCGGGCGTGCCGCTGGACTTGTCCACCTCGCCGTATTCGAACTGGGCATCCACCATCGTGCGCGGCCCGGCGCGCAGCTGGGCGGCGACGAAGAAGCGGTCCTGCTCGTCGTATTCGTTGTAGCGCCAGGTGCCGCCGTGATCGCGGACCGCCGCGACCCGCAGCGCGAGTCGGTCGCGCAGGAGGACGCGATTGTAGTCGAGCGTCGCGCGCACACCGCGGTGCGAGCGCGCGGCGAGCGCGGCCTGCCCGAACGCGGACCCGACGCTCGCGCGGTTGGGCGAGAGGTTGATCACGCCACCCGGCGAGCCAAAGCCGAAGAGGATGGAGTTGGGCCCGCGCGACTGGTCCAGCCGGCCGGTGTTGTAGAGATCGAGGCGGAGGCTGCTCGGAAAATAGTTTACCGTCGCGGTCGCGGGCAACCCGCGCACGCGGATCGCGGCGGCGTCTTCGGTGAAGTTGGCGGTGTTGGCCTCCTGGTATTGAATCTCGGCGCTCGGCATGTAGACGACGAGTTCCTCGACGCTGCGCAGGCCGGTATCCTCGATGAACTCGGCCGTGAACGCCGAGACCGGCGCCGCAAGATCGGCGAGGCTGGTGTTGAGCCGGGAGCCGGAGAGGCTGTTCTGCGCGAGGTAACCGGTGTCACCTTGGGAGGAAACCGTGAACGGACTCAGCACGACCGGCGCCGGAACGGGCACAGCGCCCGCCGGCGGCGGCGGGAGCGACTGCCCGACCAGCGCGGCGGAGACGGCCAGCGCCACGCCGATCCCGCCAACGAGGGTCCGGGACAGGTGCGATGGGCGCGTCTTCATGGCGGGCTCGAAGAGGGTCGACTCGGGTGGAACGGGCGCGGATTTCGGCTACGTCGTGGCGCCGACAGCGAGCTGGGGATGAAGGGTGTGCTGCGTGGGCGGATCCGAGCCCAACGCCTCCACCGCGAGGCGGCCCATTAGGCGAAAATCGTGCCGCAGGTGCGTGAGTCCCGCCCGCGCGGCGAAGTCCGTGCCCATCGTGGAGAAAATGCCGACACGCTCCGGGCACTTGAGACCGGCCTCGCGCGCCGCCGAGGACAGGAAGAGCGCGACGTTGTCCTCCGCGCAGACCAGCGCTGTTCGTTTCGGCTCGCGCCGCACATTCTCAATCAGCGCGGCGCGCTCCGCCGCACTTGACGCCGGGATGGCACGCGTGAGGCGGCTGCGACAGCCGGCTTCGTCGGCGGCGTTCTCAAACGCCGCGAGCGATTCCGCCACGGCCGGATCCCCGCCAAACGGCACGACGGGCATGATGCGCTCGAAACCGCGCGCAAGCAGGTGCGTGAGCGCCATGAGTGATCCGAGCCGGAAATCGGCGCGGATGTTGGCGAAGCCCGGCAACCGACACGTGCGATAAAGGACGGCGGCGGGCTGCAGCCGCTCGCCAAACACACGGAGCGCCTCATCGCTCCACACGTGGTCGAGAACAAACCCGCCCGCCGATCCGCCATGACGATCGAGGAACCCGCCCAGGATCAGGCGCTGCTGCGCCGCGCTGGCGAACACCGGCGCGCTTGCGGTCTCGGGGTGATTCACCAGCAAATCGTCGTGCCAGAGCAGCATCGTGCGGTGGAGGGAGCCGCACCGCGCGCTCACGCCCTCGAGCAACTCGCGGTATTGCTCGCTGGCGAGTTCGAGCCGCCGTGTGAGGCACGCGACGGGCTTCGGCCGGTCCAGCAGCGCGCGGGCCGCCGCCGGGTAGTAGCGGCCACTCGTCGGGTGCTGCCAAATCACGCCCGCCGTCGCTAGCCGGTGCAGCAGGCGGTAGACCGTGGTGTTGGCTACGCCGAGGCGGTCGCCCATCTCGCGCGTCGTCGGCAGTGCTCGATCCTCCGGTGAATCGGCCACCAACCGCGCGACGCGATCCGCGAGCGTCGCGCCGGACCGGGACGGCACGCGCCGAAGGCGGGGTTGCGGCGAGGGACGGGACGTAGGCATGACGGTGGGGAAACGAGACGACCTCAACGCCAGCAACACCCCGATGCAACAAAAAGGTTTTGTTGCAAACAAAGGCATCCTTGTTTGCGTCGGGCCGTCCGAGCCCCGGTTCCTCCCCGCCCGCCCCTTTCGCTCATGCCACCCGCAAACTGGACTGGATCGCTGCCTCGCCTCCGCGTCGTCGCCTGGGTGGCTGTCGGTTCGTGCTTGTTGCCGGCGATTTCGGCGGAAGCGACACGAGCTGGTTTCGCCGAGCGCGATATAACGCCGGCGATCGGACAGGAACGGCCGGGGGGCTACGGGAAGGCGTTTCACGGCAAGTTCCACGACCCGTGCAAAGTCCGCGTGGCCGTTTTTGCCGGCGGCACGGCGACAGTCGCCCTGGTCGGGGTCGACGCGCTCATGCTTTCGCGCGCGGTGGTCCAGGAAGCACGAGCCGGCATCGCGCGCACGACGCCAATCGCGGCGGGGGCGGTCCTGATCGCAGCGACGCACTCGCACTCCTCGGGACCGGTCGGGATGGTGCAGCCGGGAGAATACGATGCCGCGCCCGCTGAGCTTCGCCAGCTCGCCTACGAGCAGTCATCGCTCGCCGACACCGCCTATCTCGCGCGCGTCCGCGACGCAATTGTCGACGGCGTGAAGGCGGCGCACGCGGCGCTCGCACCAGCGCGGCTCGGCTTCGGCGTCGGGCACGAGGATCGGGCCGGTTTCAACCGTCGCTTTCGCATGGCGAACGGGCAGACATGGACCAACCCCGGCGCAGCCAACACCGATATCGTGGCGCCCGCAGGCCCGATTGATCCGGACGTAGGCGTAATTGGGGCTTGGGCGACCGACGGCCGACTGCTCGGCGTGATCGTCAATCACGCGCTGCACACCAACATCACGCCGGACGGCATCTCCGCCAATTGGGTCTTCCCCATGGAGCAGACGATCCAAGGCGCGATGCAGGCGATGGTGCCGGTCGTGTTTCTCGCGGGCGCGTGCGGTGACATCTCAAAGCTCGATGCCCTCAGCCGCTTCGAGCGCCCCTCGGAAGCAGACTGGATGCGGCTCGTCGGTGGTCGCGTCGGGGCGGAGACCGTAAAGGTCCTGCTCGCCATGCACCGCGGCGCCGACGCGTCGATTGCCGCGCGAAGCAAAGTCTGGGCAATCGCGCGGCGCGCGCCGGCGGCGGCGAGCGTCGAGCGGGCGCGCCGCATCCTCGCCGCCGGGAAGCCCGCGGCGAATCCAGCCCTCACCGACTGGACCTTTGCCAAGGAGACGCTGATGGCGGAGTTCCTCGCCCGCACCGCGCCGCGTGTGGAAGTCGAGGTGCAGGCGATCCAGATCGGCCCCGTCGTGTGCCTGACGAATCCGGCGGAGTATTTTGTCGAATACGGGCTTGAATTGAAAAGGCGCAGCGGCTTTCCGATCACCTTCCCCGTCGAGCTCGCAAACGGCTGCGTGGGCTACGTGCCGACCGAGGAGGCCTTCGGGCCGAAAGGTGGCGGCTACGAGACGCGCCTCACCTCTTACAGCAACCTCGCGGTCGACGCCGGACGCCAGTTTGCGGAGGCGGGCGTCGCGCTCGCCAAGGGACTCACGCCCGGAGGTGTGCCCGAGCCGCGCCGCATCAACCGGCCCGGTGCGCCATGGCTCTACGGCAATGTGCCGCCACAGGTGGATTGATGCCGGCCCCGCCCTGCCCCGATGTCCGCCCCCGCCGTCATTGACCTTGAAACCGCGCCGTCGGCGCACGCCGCGGAAGCGTCGACGCCGATCCGTCTGCGTTCGCTCGATGCCTACCGCGGGTTCATCATGTTCATGCTCGCCGCGGCGGGCTTCGGCACGGTGCAGATGGCGCGGAAATTTCCGGACTCCTGGTGGGCCGGCGCCGCCAAGCAGTTCACGCACACCCCTTGGGAATGGGGTGTGTTCTGGGATCTGATCATGCCGGCGTTCATGCTGATGGTCGGCGTGGCGATGCCCTTTTCCTTTGCGAAGCGCGCCGCGGCGGGCGATCCACCCGCGCGCCAGCTGCGCCACGCGCTTGCGCGGGCCACGCTGCTCGCCGTCATCGGCACCGCCATGATGGCGCAGAACGGCCGCTTTCTGAATGTCCTCACCCAGATCGGGCTCGGCTACGTCTTTGTCTTCCTGTTGCTCGGGCGCGGCCGGCGCACGCAGCTCGCCTGGGGTGCAGGCGTGCTCATCGCGTGGTGCGCGGCGTTCGCGCTCTATCCCATCCCGGGTCCCAGCTACGACTTCGCCGCGGCCGGCGCGAAACCGAGCGACGTGCTCGAGGGTTTCCGGGGCCACTGGAGCCGCAACGTCAGCCTCGCCGCCGATTTCGACCGCTGGTTCCTCAACCTGCTCCCTAACGACCGGCCCTTCGTTGCGCACGTCGGGAGCACGACCACCCTCAACTTCATCCCCGCTACGGCCAACATGCTGTTGGGCGTGATGGCGGGCCAGGTGCTGATGAGCGCGCGCCCCGCCGGGGCGAAGCTCCGCTGGCTGCTCGGCGCCGGGGCCGTGTGCCTCGCCCTCGGCACGGCGGCAGGATTCACGATTTGCCCCGTCGTGAAGCGCATCTGGACGCCGTCATTCGCCCTCTGGAGCGGCGGGCTGACCGTTTGGATGCTCGCCGCTTTCTACGCCGCGATCGATGTGCGCGGATGGAACCGCTGGTCGCTCCCGCTCGAGATCCTCGGGATGAACTCCCTGGCCGTATACCTGATGACCCTCACGTGGCCCGCGTGGATCACCAAGGTGTTTCGCACGCAGCTTGGCGCTGGCACGTTCACCGGCGCTTACGGCCCGGTGTGGGAGCACCTCGCGGTTCTCGCCGTCATCTGGCTGGTGGCCTGGTGGCTCTGGCGCCGCCGACTTTTTTTCCGCCTGTGAAACGATGCCTCCTTCCCCTCCTCGCGCTCGCGATTGCGGGCCCCGGCCTGGCCGCCTCGTCCGGCGGCGCGGCCGCTTCGCGGCCAAACTTCCTCTTTCTCCTCGCCGACAACTGGCTCTACGACCACGCCGGCGCCAACGGCGACCGGCTCGTGAAGACGCCTGTTTTCGACCGCATGGCACGCGAAGGCACGCGCTTCACGCACGCGTTCTGCCCGGTGCCGTCGTGCGGTCCGACGCGCTCGAGCCTCGTCACCGGCCGCGCCGCGCACCAGCTGGAGGAAATCGCGAACCATGGCGGGCGCTTCGCGGGCAAGTTCCGCGTGTTCACCGACGCGCTCGCCACCGCCGGCTACCACACCGGCTACATGGGCAAAGGCTGGGCGCCCGGAATTTTCCAAGGCTTCGGCCGCACGGAATCTCCCGCCGGCAAGCTCTACAGGGATTTCCCCGAGTTCCTCGCCAAGCGCGAGCCGGGCCAGCCGTTTTTCTTCTGGTATGGCTCCACGCACACCGCGCTGCGCTTTTGGAAACCTGGCCTCGGCCGCGGCCGCGGCATCGATCCGGCGAAAGTCCGCGTGCCCGGCTACCTGCCCGATGCGCCGGCAGTGCGAGAGGAAATCGCCGACTACCTCGCGTGCGTCGAGGTGATGGATGCCGAATTCGGCGCCGCCATCGCGAGGCTTGAGCGGAGCGGCGAACTCGCCAATACCATCGTCATCCACACGAGCGACAATGGCTGGCAGATGCCGCGCGGTCTCGGGAGCGTGCACGACGCCGGCACCCACGTGCCCCTGGCGGTGCGCTGGCCAGGAAACATCGCCGCGGGTCGCGTCGTCGCCGACTTCGTATCCGTCACCGACTACTCCGCGACGATTCTCGAGCTCGCCGGCCTGCGGCCGTGGCCCGAGATGACGGCGCGGAGCTTTGCCGACATCCTCCTCGGCAAGCCGAGCGCCGCAGTGCGCGACCACGTTTTCGTCGAGCGCGAGCGCCACGCCAATGTCCGCCGTGGTGATCAGAGCTATCCGGTGCGCGGCGTGCGCACGCGCGATTTTCTCTACCTGCGCAACCTCCGCCCCAACCGCTGGCCCGGCGGCGACCCAATCGTCTACCACTCGGTGGGCGACTACGGTGACGTCGATCCCAGCCGGACCAAGGCCCACATCCTCGCGCACCGGAACGACCCCGCGATGGCGAGGTTCGTTTCGCTGATCCTCAGGAAGCGTCCCGCCGAGGAACTCTACGACCTGCGCAACGACCCCGAGCAGCTGGTCAACGTCGCCGCTCAGCCCGCCTACGCCGCCGCTCTCGCGCAGCACCGCGCGCGCGTGGATCAATGGATGAAGGACACCGCCGATCCGCGCCTCGATCCAAGCTACGACGAGTTCGACAAGTATCCCTATTACGGCGGCGGGCTCGCGCCGGAGCTGCGCGCGTGGGAGGCCGAGAAACCGTGAACCGCCGCGACGCCATCCGCTCCGGCGCCACGCTCGTCGCCGGCCTCGCCCTCGGCGCCTCGGCCCGGGCCGCCGGCGGCCGCCGGCCAAAGCGCGTGCTCGTCGCGGGCGCCGGCCTCGCCGGACTCTCCTGCGCCTTCGAGTTGATGGAGCGCGGCCACGACGTGACGGTGCTCGAGGCCTCGCGCCGCGCGGGCGGCCACGTGAAGACCATCCGCGACCCGCTGCCCGACGGACTCTACGCGGATGTCGGCGCCGAGAACATCCCGGCCCGCCCGGCCTACTCGATCGTGTGGGATTACATCGATCGGTTCCGCCTCAAGCCGCTCGTCTGGCCGCGCCACCACAACGTCCACCGCAAACTGGGCGACCGCTGGGTCAGCGAGGCCGAGGTGTTTTCCGACCGCTCGCGGCTGCTCGGGCTCGGCTTCGCCGCGCGTGAGGCCGACTACATCCTTCAGCACGGGCTCTCCGAGCTGCCGCTGCTCTTCTTCGGGAAATACCTCGACCAATTTCGCGACGAGTTCCGCCCGCTCGGCCTGGGCCTCGACGATCTTGATCGCCTCCTGCCCGCCGACCTCGCCGCGCGCGAGGGCGCGTCGGACGCCGCGATCCGTTTCGCACGGCTCGGCCGGCGCGCCACCCCGGCCAAGGCCGCCGGCGCCGGCGCGGGCGACGCCTCGGCCCTCTACCGCCTCTGGATCATGGCGATCATCCGCAACCGCGGCCTGCGCCAGCAGCCGCGCGAGGTCTACCACCTCGCGGGCGGGAACCAGACGCTCACTGATGCGCTTGCCTCGCGTCTCGGCGCGCGCATCCGGCGCCACTGCCCTGTCCGCTCAATCCGGCATGACGCGACGGGCGTCACCGTGCGCTGCGAGGAGGCGGGACAGGCGCGCGAATTCACCGCCGACCACCTCGTCCTCGCGATGGCGCCGGCCAACATCGCGGCCCTCGACGTCGCGCCGGGCTGGCCGGCCGCGAAAAAGACCGCGCTCGAATCCGTGCCGATGGGCATGCAGTCTCGCGTGCTGCTGCAGACGCGCACACCGTTTTGGGTCGGCGACATTCCGAGCATCAACCTCCTCACCGGCGACCCGCGGATGGGCTCCGTGTGCGAAACCGCCACGGAAGTGCCGGGCGAACGCCGCCTGCTCTTCGGCTCCGGCCAGCCGGTGCAGACACCCGAGGAGACCATCGCGGCATTCCGAAAATTCTACCCGGGCAAGGCGCCCGCCACGATCGAGCAGTGCATCGTGCATCAATGGTGGAAGGAAGAGCCCACCTGCATCGGCTGCGAGCGCGAGCCGTGGCCGCCGGGTCGCATCGCCCGGGTGTGGCCGCACCTCATCGAGCCCGTGGGGCGCGTGCACTTCGCCGGCGCCGGCTTCGACAGCCTGTGGCGCGGCCTGGAGGCCGCGACCCGTTCCGCTCACCGCGCCGCCAAGCTGATCGACGCCGCATGAATCGCCGCGAATTCCTCCGCTTCTCCGCCGGCGCCGCCGCCGTTGCCTCGCGCGGCCGGGCCGCCGAGGCACACCCGCTCTCCCTCGCCGGCGAGATCGGCATCACGACGGGTTCGTTCATGCGCCACCTCTCGCCCGAACGCGCCCCCGGCAAGCTCCGCCTCCTCGATCTGCCAAGGATCATGCGCGACGAACTCGGCATGAAGGTCATCGACCTGATGACCGCCACGCTCGTCTCGCTCGAGCCCGCCTACCTCGACCGGCTCCGGTCCGCCGCAGCCGACGCCGGCTGCGTGCTGACGAACCTGAAAATCAACTTCGCCCAGGCCGACCTCGGCGCCAACGACCCCGCGACGCGAGCCCGCGCGGTCGTCGAGGTGAAGGGCGCGTTCGACGCCGCCGCCCGTCTCGGTGCCCGCTGGGTGCGCCCGCTGCCCGGGACCAAGCGCGCCGACCTCCCTGCGATCGCCGCATCGTATCGCGAACTGGCCGACTACGGCGCGGCGCGCGGCCTCACCGTGCTCGTTGAGAACATCGGCTGGATGAAAGAGGACGCCGACGGCGTCCCCGATCTAATCCGCGCATCGGACCCGCGGATTCGCGCGCAGCCGGACACGGGCAACTGGGCCGACGCCACGCGCTACACCGGGCTCGCGCAGGCGTTTCCGCTCGCCGCCTCGTGCGACTTCAAGGCGTTTGAGCTCGGCCCCGCTGGGTCCCACGCAGCCTACGATCTGCGGCGCTGCTTCCAAATCGGCTGGGACGCTGGCTTCCGCGGCCCATGGGCCATCGAGCACTTCCACGCCGATCTCGCGCAATTGCTCCGGCAGATGGGCACGATCCGCGACCTGCTGCTGCGCTGGACGAGGGAGCAAGCTGCACGTTGAACGACGAAGTGCTTCTTGCCGCCGCGCCCGCCCAGAATCTCTCCCTCCGGCCCCTCCAAACACCACCCCGCCATGAAGATTCCCGCCCTCCCCCTCATTCTCCTCTCCGTGGCGTGCGTGCGCCCGGATGTTCCGCTTGCCACACCCGTTCGCGCCGCGGCCGAAGCCACCGGCTCGGTTTCCGGCCGCGTGCGCAACGTCGCCACCGGCCAATACCTCAACCGCGCGCGCGTCGCCGTGCGCGGCACCGACCAGGTCGTGTTCACCGACGAATATGGCAGCTACCGCCTCGCCGACATCCGCCCCGGCACCGTCACGCTCGAGATTTTCTACACCGATCTCGACCTGCAGACCGTGACGGTCGAGGTGGCCGCCGGCCGCGTGGCCGAGCGCGACGTCGATCTCACTAGCCTCGCCCGCTACGGCGGCGCCGCCGGCTCGGGCGGGATTATCCGGCTCGATGCGTTTAACGTCGCGTCGCAGAAAGAGACGGACGCCCAGGCCATCGCGACCAACGAGCAGCGCTTCGCGCCAAACATCAAGAACGTGATCGCCACCGACGCGTTCGGCGAGGTGTTCAACAACAGCGCGGGCGATTTCCTGAAATTCCTCCCCGGCCTGTCCGCCGACTACGACAACGCCGAGGTCAGCACCATCTCCGTGCGCGGCATGGGCGGCGACAAGACCGCGGTCCTCTTCGACGGCGCCCCGATCGTCACGGGCGCCAACACCGGCCCCACCCGCTCGGTCGAGATGCGGACGCAGTCGCTCAACAACGTCACGCGCGTCGATGTCACCAAGGTCCCCACGCCCGCCACGCCCGCCGACACGCTGGCCGGCTCGATCAACATGATCAGCAAGAACGCGTTTGAGCGCACCGGCGCGGAGCTCCGCTACGGCCTCAACCTCGGCGCCACGAGCAACACCCTGCGCCTCAGCCGCACGCCCACGTCCTACAAGGACGAGCGCATCTCCAAGGTGAAACCCGGCTTCGATTTCGACTACACGCAGCCCATCGGGAAAAACTTCGGCTTCGTCCTCACCGGCGTCTTCAATCAGAAGTTCAACGAGCAAAACATCAGCCGGAAGACCTGGGCCAACACCGTCACCGGCGGCAACGCGACCGTCGCGAACCCGTTCCTGCAGTCGTTCACGATCCAGGATTCGCCGCGCTACACCAACCGCACGATCTACAGCGCCAAGGCCGACTGGCGCGTGACGCCCAACTCCGTGCTCACGTTCGGCGCCCGCCACGGCAAGAACACCCGCGCCAGCACCGGCCACACGATCATGACGCCGAATGCGGGTGCCAACGCCACCTCCGCCGTCGCCGGCGGCACGGCGCTCAGCTACGGGCCGGACTTCACGCTCGGCGCGACGGGCCGCGGCGCCTTCAACGCCACCGGTGGCTGGCAATACAGCGTCGACTACACCTCCGGGCTCAACCTCGGCTACCGCTACGACGACGGCCGCTGGCGCCTCGAGGCCAACGCCAACTACTCGCGCTCCGAGACGCTCCTGCCGAGCACGACGCGCGGCCATTTCAACAACGTCACCATCGTCAACCGCAATCCCGTGCGCGTGAACTTCCGCACGATCGGCGAGGACCGCCCCGGCGTGATCGAGGCTTTCGACAACACGGGACGCCCGGTCGATTTCCTCGACCCCGCCAACTACCGCGTCACGGCCGCCACCCACGACGATCGCAAGCACGTCCTCAGCTCGCGCTACGCCAACGCCGACCTCCGCCGCCGGCTCGACGTTTTTGCATTCCCCTTCGCGCTTCAGGCCGGAGGCCAGCAACGGATTCAAAACGTCGACGCCCGCCGTGAGTCCGCGACGTTCACCTACACCGGCGCCAACGACACCGTGGAGCAGTTCCTCTACGACACCTACAAGAATCAGGAACTCTTCAACGGCTTCCGCAACCCGATCGGCGTCAACCCGTCGAAGGCCTGGCTCGCCAGCCGCGCCAACCCCGCGCTCTTCACGATGACGCCCGCGCAGGTCGTCGCCGCCGAGAACACCCGGCTCAACACCTCGCAGTTCGCCGAGGAGACGGTCTCGGCCGGCTACCTGCAGGCCGAGGCGCGGCTCTTCAAGGGCCGGCTCAACGTGCTCGGCGGCGTGCGCTACGAGCACACCGGCGTCGAGGGCGAGGGCCTGCTCGTCGATCCCAATGCCGTGTTCGCGCGCAATGCCGACGGCTCCTTCGCGCGGAACGCTCAGGGCGCGCGCATCCGCCGGGCCGACGCTGGCGCGGTGGGCTCGCTTGAGGAGACCCGCCTCACGCGCAAGGAGCGCGCCTACACCGCGAGCCGTAGCTACGACGGATTTTTCCCGAGCCTCCACCTCACGCACAACGTGCAGGAAAACCTCCAAGTCCGCCTCGCGTGGGCGCAGACTTACGGCCGGCCGAATTTTCCCGACATCATCCCCACTGCGACCGTGCAGGAATTCGATCTCACGACGGGCGAGCTCTCCGACCCCAACGTCGTGAAGGGCAACATCACCGTCACCAACACCGGCCTCAAGCCGTGGACCGCCGACAACTTCGATCTGTCCGTCGAATATTACACGCCCACCGGCGGCGTGCTGAGCGCGGGCTTTTTCCTCAAGGAGATTTCCGATTTCTTCGGCAACCAAGTGAAGGTCGCCACCGCCGCCGACGTGGCCGCCCTCGATCTCGACCCGCGCTACGTCGGCTGGAACGTCTCCACGACGGTCAACTCCGGCAGCGCCCGCGTGCGCGGCTATGAGATCAACCTGCGGCATTCGTTGCGGCCGCTCGGCGAGTGGGGCCGGCACATCACGGTGTTTGCCAACGCGACCAAACTCTTCCTGGACGGCGCGAGCAACGCCGCGTTCACGAGCTTCGTGCCCGAGACCGCCAACTGGGGCTTCCAACTCAACTGGCGCCGGCTCTCGTTCAGCCCGCGCTGGAACTGGCGCGGCCTGAACCGCCTTGTGCCGCAACCCGCGTGGGGCCCCGACGGCTACCAATACATCCGCCAGCGCCGCATCCTCGACATCAGCATCGCGTGGCAGCTCTCGCGCCGCTTCTCGCTCGTCGGCGCAGTCGGCAACCTCCTCAACGATGAGCTCACTCAGCTCCACTACGGCTCCGCCACGCCCGTCTACGCCCGCCGTTCCCTCAACAGCGAATACGGCTCCTCGCTTTCGCTCGGCATCAAGGGGCGCTACTGAAATCCCCGAATCAAGTCCCCGCATGAACCGGCTTTTTTCACCCCTCGCCCTCTTGCTCGTCACCGTCTGCGCCCTCGGCCCCGCCCGCGCCGCGCAGGCCGGCCGCCCGCCGAACATCCTCATGTTCTTCTGCGACAACCTCGGCTACGGAGACATCGGCGCCTACGGCTCCACCCTCCACCGCACACCCAATCTTGATCGTTTCGCGACGGAGTCGCGCAAGTTCACGCACTTCTACACCGCGGCCAACGTCTGCACGCCATCGCGCGCCGGCCTGATGACCGGCATCCACCCGCGCCGCCTCAACCTCCACGCCAACGCCCGCCAAGGCGCCGTCCTCCAGCCGGGCGAGCCCATCGGCCTCCACCCGTCCGAGACCACCGTCGCCGAGGTGCTGAAGTCCGCCGGCTACACCACGATGCTCATCGGCAAATGGCACCTGGGCGATCAGCCCGCGTTCCTTCCCACCCGCCAGGGCTTCGACGAATATTGGGGCATCCCTTATAGCGACGACATGACGCCGCGCGAGGGCCAGACTTGGCCGCCGCTGCCGCTTATGCGGGGTGAGAGCGTGATCGAGGCCGGGCCGGACCGCAACGAACTCACCAAGCGCGAGACCGCCGAGGCCATCCGCTTCATCACCGCGAACCGCGCGCGCCCGTTCTTCCTCCTCATCTCGCACGCGATGCCCGGCAGCACGCACGCGCCCTTCGCCAGCGACGCCTTCCGCGGCAAGTCGCGCAACGGCCCGCACGGCGACTCCGTCGAGGAGCTCGACTGGTCCGCCGGCGAAGTCCTGTCCGCGCTGCGCAAGCTCGGCCTCGACGACGACACGCTCGTCATCTGGACCGCCGACAACTCGTGCACCCGGCGGACGCCCCACGGCGGGAGCAATGCCCCGCTCTCCGGCTACATGAACTCCACCGCCGAGGGCGGCAACCGCGTGCCCTTCCTCGCTCGCTGGCCATCACGCATACCCGCCGGCACCACCAGCGCCGAGCTCGCGACGATGATGGATCTGCTGCCGACTTTTGCGCGCCTCGCCGGCTCCACCGCGCCCGGGCCCGAGGTGATCGACGGCCGCGATGTCTGGCCCCTTCTCGCCGGCACGCCCGGCGCGCGCACGCCGCACGAGGCATTCTACTATTATCACTACGACCAGCTCCAGGCCGTGCGCTCCGGGCCGTGGAAACTTTTTGTCCCACTCCGGCAGGTCCGGCAAAACGCCGCGCTCCTCGCGCGCGACGGGAGCGCACCGGCGCGCCTCTACGACGTCGTCGCCGATCCCGGGGAGAAGAACGACGTGCTCGCCGCGCACCCGGAAGTTGTCGCCCGGCTGACGGCACTCGCCGCGCGTGGCCGCGAACACATCGGCGACTATGAGACCGAAGGCCGGGGGGTGCGCCCCGCCGGTTGGATTCGCAACCCCCAGTATCAGGTCCTGAAGCCGAGCCCATGAGGGTGTCGCCCTTAGTGCCCATTCTGCTCGCGCTGGTTGCGGTCCCCGCTGCCGGCAAAGGCCTGCGCGCCGGCTTTGCCGAGCGCGACATTTCGCCAACGATCGGGATGAGGGAGGCCCACGCCGTCGCGCGCCACGTCTTCAAGACCTTCGTCGATCCGTGCAAGGTCCGCGCCGCCGTCTTCGACGACGGGCACTCGCCGGTCGCGCTCGTCTCGCTCGACGCGCTGATGATCCCGCGCGAAGTCGTGCTCCGTGCGCGCGCGGGCATCGCCCGCACCACCGGCCTAGCGCCCGGCGCCGTGTTGATTGCCGCTACGCATTCACACTCCTCGGGCCCCGTCGGCATCGTGATGCCCGGGCAGTTCGATCGCGCGCCCCGCGATATCCAACGCCTCGCCTATGAGGAATCCTCCCTCGCCGATCCGCTCTACCTCGCAAAGGTCGAGCGCGAGATCGTCGAGGCCGTGCGTCTCGCGCACGCGGGCCGCGCGCTGGCGTCGCTCGGCTTTGGCTTCGGCGAGGAGCACAAAGTCGCCTTCAACCGCCGCCAGCGCATGAAAAACGGCCGGACATGGAGCCACGCCGGCGCGATGAACCCCGACATCACCGGCCCGGCCGGCCCGGTCGATCCGCAGGTCGGCGTCATCGGCGCGTGGGACGCCGCGGGCAAACTCATCGGCGTCATCGTGAACTTCGCCTGCCATGCCACGACGAACCCCGGCGGCATCTCCGCCAACTGGCCCGGCGCGATGGAGCGCACGATTCAGGGCGCGCTGCGCACAGCAGCGCCGGTGATATTTTTCGCCGGGGCCTCCGGAGATGTCACGCAGGTGGACAACCTCAGTCCCTACGCACGCCCGACGCAGGCCGACTGGATGGCGCAAGTCGGCGGGCGCGTCGGCGCCGAGGCCGTGAAGGTGCTTCTCACCCTGCCGCGCACCGGCGCCGCCACGCTCTCCGCCCGCCAGAAGACATGGCGGATCGCGCGCCGCGTGCCCGCACCCGAGCGCGTCGCCCGTGCCCGCGAGATCATCGCCGCCGGCAGACCCGCGGGCGCCGGCGCGGCGCTCACCGAGTGGACCTTTGCGCGCGAGACGCTGCTGCTCGACCACATCGTGTCCGCCGAGCCCGACGTCCAGGTCGAGGTGCAGGCCGTGCAGGTCGGCCCGGCTGTGTTCCTCAGCAGCCCCGCCGAGTTTTTCGTTGAGTTTGGACTCGAGCAGAAGCGCCGCAGCGCTTTTCCGTTCACGTTTCCCGTCTCGCTCGCCAACGGTTGCGTGGGCTACGTGCCGACTGAGGCGGCCTTTGGCCCCGACGGCGGCGGCTACGAGACGCGCCTCACGTTCTACAGCAACCTCGCGGTCACTGCCGGCCGCCAGCTTGCCGACGCCGGACTCGCCCTCGCCGCCCAGCTGCAGCCCGACGCCGCGCCCGATCACCCGCGGCTGACCACCCCCGGCACGCCGTGGCCCCACGGCAAAGTCGATCCGCAGATCCGCTGACATCGCCCGCGTCATGCCCCTTTTCCCATCCGCCCGCTCCGTCGCATTTGGCGCCTGCTTCGCCGGCCTCCTCGCGCTGTCCGTCCCCTGTGCCCCGGCCGCGACGCCCGCGAGGCCCAACCTCGTCTTCATCCTCACCGACAACCAAGGAGCGTGGACCCTCGGCTGTTACGGCAACCCCGACATCCGCACGCCCCACATCGATCGCCTCGCCGGCGAGGGTGTGCGCTTCACCCGTGCGCTCAGCAGCAACCCCGTGTGCTCGCCCACGCGCGCCACCTTTCTCACCGGCCTCATCCCCTCGCAGCACGGCCTCCAGACGCCGGTTGCGCCCGCGATCATGATGGGGCCGCGGGCGTTCAACACGCTCGCTGAGTTCACCTCGCTCGGTGAAATCCTCCGGGACGCCGGCTACATGTGCGGCCTCAGCGGCAAGTGGCACCTCGGCGACAACCTCCGTCCCAGCGAGGGCTTCTCGTTTTGGATCACCAAGCCCGAGGGCAGCACGCAGGAATTCTACGACGTGCCCGTGATCGAAAACGGGGCGGTGCGCAACGAGCCCGGCTACACCACCGATCTCTGGACGCGCAAGGGCGTCGAGTTCATCGAGGCCAACCGCGACCGCCCGTTCTTCCTCTACCTCGCCTACAACGGCCCCTATTCGCTCGGCCCGCTGATGATGAATCGCGCGCGCAATCGGCACGCCGCCGCCTACCGCGATCACCGCTTCAAGAGCTTCCCCGTCGACGCGATGCACCCGTGGCAACACCACAACAAGCAGTTTCACAACCAGCAGGCCGCGATGGAGCGCCTCGCCGCCGAGACCAGCGGTGTCGACGACGGCGTCGGCGAAATCATGGCCACGCTCAAGCGCCTCGGCCTCGATGAAAACACGCTCGTCGTCTACTCCGCCGACCAAGGCTGGATGGGCGGGCAGAACGGCATTTGGGGCATGGGCGATCACACGCGGCCATTCGGCGCGCACGAGCTGATGATGCAGGTGCCGCTGATCTTCCGGCAGCCGGGGCGAGTCCGGGCTGGCATCACGAGCGATCTCCTCGTGAGCAACTACGATTTCCTGCCAAGCGTGCTGGGCCAACTCGGCCTCGGCGACCGCATGCCCGCCAAACCACGCTCGCCCGGCCGTGATTTTTCCGGCGCGCTCCGCGACGCGCCGCCCGCCTGGGACAACGTGATCTTCTATGAGATGGAAGACACCCGCGCCATCCGCACCGATGCCTGGAAATACGTCGCGCGCCACCCGTCCGGCCCCTTCGAACTCTACGACATGCGCGCCGATCCACGCGAGCGCTTCAACCTCTACGGCCAGCCCGGCACCGAGCCGCCGCGCGCCGAACTCGCCGCAAGGCTCGATACCTTCTTCGCCACCCACGCCGACCCGCGCTTCGACCGCTGGAAAGGCGGCCGCGACGCGGCGCGATTGACGACACCATGAATCCTTCCCCGCACCGTAGCCGCTGGGCGGCTTGCGCGTTCCTCGCGCTCGCCACGGCCGCCCACGCCGCCCGCTTTTCCGGTGAACCCGAAATTCAAGCCCACCCGCTCGCGCCCGAGGCCGCGTTGAAGGCCTTCCGCGTCGAGCCCGGCCTCCGCATCGAGCTCGTCGCCAGCGAGCCGATGATCACGGATCCGGTCGACATCGCGTTCGACGAGCGCGGCCGGATGTTCGTCGTCGAGAACAACGGCTACAACCGCGATCCCAAGATCCGTCCGCGGTCGCGCATCAAGCGCCTCGAGGACACCGATGGCGACGGCCGCATGGATCACGTGGCTCTCTTCGCGGACGATGTCGACTATGCACAGGGCGTCCTCTGCGTGCGCGGCGGGCTGCTCGTCACGAGCAACACGGCCATCCTCCTCATGCACGACGACGATGACGATGGCCGCGCCGATCGCACCGAGACCCTCTTCACCGTCGCGCCCGCGCTCCACACCGATCGCCAGATGTCCGCGCCGCGCCGCGCGCCCGACAACTGGGTCTACCTCAACCTCGGCCTTTTCAAGCAAGAGCTCACCCCCGCCGGCGCTCCCGATCGCCGATTCACGATCACGAGCAATTTCCGGTGGCACCCCGGCACCGCGCAGTTTGGTCCCGCCTCCGGTGCGGGCCAGTTCGGCCAGGCCATCGACGACTGGGGCCGGCGCTTCTTCAGCCAGAACCGTAACCCGGGGCTCTTCGCCGTCCTCGCGCGCGACTTCCTCGATCGCAACCCCGCCGCTCTGCTCGCCAAGTCAGACGACGACGTGGTGCCCTCAGGCGGCGATGGAAAAGTCTACCCGCTGAAGACATTCCGCACCACCGCGAGCGCCCATGCCGGCACGTTCACGGCCGCCTGCGGCGCCGGCATCTACCGGGGCGACCTCCTCGGCCCGGATTTCGCCGGCGACCTTTTCGTGTGTGAGCCAACCGGTTCGCTCGTCACCCGCTGGAAACTCGATCCGGCCGGGGCGAGCTTCAAGGCCCGCCGGGTGCACCCGACGCGCGAGTTCCTCGCGAGCACCGACGAGTGGTTCCGGCCCGTCAACATCCACAACGGCCCCGACGGCGCCCTCTACGTCGTGGACATGTATCGCCGGTTCCTTGACGGCTCACGCTTCTTCCCCGACGACTTTGTCGCCGCCAACGACATGGCCGCCGGCTCCGGCCACGGCCGCATCTACCGGATCGTCCCGGAGGCCACGCCCCGCGCCCGCCGCTCTGCGCCCGTGCCCACCGATGCCGCGGGCCGCGTCGCGCTGCTTGAGCACCGCAACGGCTGGCACCGCGACACCGCGCAGCGCCTGCTCGTCGAGGCCCGCGACGCCTCCGTCGTGCCCGCCTTGGAGGCGCTGCTCGGCAAAAGCCGCTTCGCGCCCGCGCGGTTGCACGCGCTCGGCGTGCTCGAGGGCCTCAACCGCATCAAGGCCGCGCACCTCGAGGCCGCGCTGGCCGACGCGGAGCCGCGCGTGGTCGAATTCGCGCTCTGGTTTGCACCGCGCTTCGTCGGCGAAAGTGCCGCCATCCGCCGCCGCGTCGTCGAACTCGCCGACAGCGAACACCCCCGCGTCCGATTCGCCGCGCTCCTCGTCGCCGGCGGGCTGACGGGCGCCGAAACCGAGCGCCTGCTCGCCCGCGCGGCCGCCCGCGATGCCGCCGATCCGTGGATGCGCACCGCGATCCTGAGTTCACCAGCCACCGCGCGCGGAGCCGTGCTCGCCTCGCTGTTAAGCGACCCTTCATTCACCGCCCACGCCGCGCCTGGCTCCATCGAGATCGCCGCGGCGCTGGCCGCGGTGCTCGCCACAGGAGGCGAGGCGGCGGAATTGAAGCCCGCTTTCGCCGCGCTCGCGAACCCCGCCGCCAAAGGTGACTGGTGGCGGCTTGCCGTGCTGCGCGGGCTCGCCGACGGCCTCCGCCGCCAGCCCGTCGCACGCCTGCCGAAGTCCATCCCCGATCTGCTCGCCACTCCACCCGCCGAGCTTGCCGGCTCGCTTGAGGGCGTGAGGCGCATCGCGGCCGCGGCCGAGACCGTGCTCGGCGACCGGGAGCGGCCGGTCGCGGAACGCCTGGCCGCCATTCCGTTTCTTGAGCACATGCCCCGACCGGCGGCGCTCGCGTTCGCCGGCCCGCTCACGCACCGCAGCGAGCCACCAGAGGTGCAGCGCGCCGCGATCGACGCGTTCCGTCACCTGCCCCGCGGCGAAGTTTCCGCGGCGTTCTACCGCCACCTGGCCGAGATGGGCGCGACCGCGCGGGCCGCCGCGATTCAATACCTCCAGCAGAACCCCGCCGAGCTGCTGAAAAACATCAAGGCCGGCCGGCTCAACCCGTCGCTCGTCGATGCAATGGGCCGCTGGCTCATCATGAATTCCGCGAGCGAGGAAGTCCGCGCGCTCGGGCGTGACGTCTTTGGCACCGCCGAGGACGACCGCAAGAAGCTCGTGCGCCGCTACGCCGCCGCCCTGCCCGGCCTCGCCGGCGCAGCGGAGCGCGGGCGCGCGGTGTTCACCCAGACCTGTGCGGTCTGCCACCGCTTTCGCGGCGAGGGTGCCGACGTCGGCCCCGACATCACGGACGTGCGTATCAAGACCCCCGACATGCTCCTTTCCGACATCCTCGACCCCAACAACGCCATCGAGCCGCGCTGGGAGGCCGTATCGCTGACCGCCGACGGCGGCCGCAACGTGGTGGGCATGGTCGTCTCCGAGTCGGACGCCGCCGTTGTGATCCGCAATGCCAGCGGCACCGAGACGCTCCCGCGGCGCGCCATCACCGCCTCGGCCCCGCTCGGCCTCTCCCTCATGCCGCAGGGCCTCGAGGCCGCGGTCGACGAGGCGCGCATGGCCGATCTCATCGCCTATCTTCGCAGCGACCCCGACGCGAAATGATCCTCCGCCACCTCTCCGCCGCACTCCTCCTGCCGCTCGCGCTCCACGCCGCCGAGCCGAGGCCGAACTTTCTCGTCCTCCTCGCCGACGACCTCGGCTACGGCGACCTCGCGTGCTTCGGCCATCCCGAGATTCAGACGCCGCACCTCGATCGCCTCGCGGCCGAGGGGCTGAAACTCACCGCGTGCTACGCCGCCGCCGCCGTCTGCTCGCCCGCGCGCGCCGGGCTGCTCACCGGCCGCACCCCCTACCGCGCGGGGATCTACAATGCCATCCCGTTCCTCAGCCCGGCGCACCTCCGTGCGAGCGAGGTCACGATTGCGGCGCTTCTCAAAGGCGCCGGCTACGCCACGGCGCAGGCCGGCAAGTGGCACCTCAACGGGTTCTTCAACCTGCCCGGCCAGCCGCAACCCGGCGACCATGGCTTCGACCACTGGTTTGCCGTGCAGAACAACGCGCTGCCGAATCACCTCAACCCGTTCAACTTCGTCCGCAACGGCATCCCCCTCGGCCCGCAACGTGGCTACTCCGGCGCGATCGTGGCCGCGGAGGCCGTGCGTTGGCTCGAGTCGGGCCGTGATCGTGCCAAGCCGTTTTTCCTCTACGTGGCGCTCCACGAACCCCACGAGCCCATCATGACCGACCCGGCATTCGCCGAGCGCTACCGCGCCCGGCACCCCGACGATCCGAGCCGCGTCGCCTACTACGGCAACGTCACGCAGATGGACGCCGCGGTCGGCCGCATCCTCGCTGCGCTCGACTCGCAAGGGCTCGCCGCCGACACCGTCGTGGTCTTCACCTCCGACAACGGCCCCGCCCGCACGCGCTACCACAACGCCGGTTCATCGGGTGGCTTTCGCGAATACAAGGGCCACCTCTACGAAGGCGGCATCCGCGTGCCCGGGATCGTGCGATGGCCACGCGGTGTTCGCGCCGGCTCGGTCAGCGACACCCCCGTGAGCGGTGTCGATTTTCTGCCGACGTTCTGCGAGCTGGCCCGCGTCGCGCCGCCCGCCGGCCGCCCGCTCGACGGCACGAGCCTCGCGGCGCTCTTTGGCGGCGGTGAGATCAACCGGTCGCAGCCCCTTTACTGGCAATACCACTGGTCCCCGGGATCGAGCCCGCAGGTGGCGCTGCGCGACCGGGCGTGGAAACTCCTCGCGCGCCACGACGCCCCGCGCCCGCGGGCCGGCGATCACAACCAGTCGCACATCCTGGCCCTCAGGACCGCCCCGCTCACCGGTTTCGAACTTTACGACCTGAAGCGCGATCCGGCGGAGAAAACCAATCTCGCGGCGAGCGAGCCCGCCCGGCTCGCCGAGCTGCGTGAAAAACTGGAGCAGTTCCACGCGAGTGTCCGCGCCGAGGCCCCGCTTTGGCCGTCGTGGGAAGACCCCGGCTACGAAGCCAAGACCATCGTGTGGCCCACCTACCAACCCCAGCCCCTCGCCAAATGAATTTCCGTCCCATGCGTTTACTTCTTCCCATCATTCTCGCGGTTATCGCCGGCCAAGCCTTCGCCGCCGATTGGAAGCCCGCCAACGTGCCTGGGGCCTGGCCGCGCAGCCACACCGGCGTCGCGTGGTATCGCACTTGGGTGAAGCCTGCCCCCCTGTTTTTCAACGCGCATGAGCGAAACCTCTTTGAGGAGTCCGTCACGGTGATCCTCAGCGAGGTGGCCGAAGCCCACGAGGTCTTCGTCAACGGCACTCCGGTCGGGACCGGCGGCAAGTTTCCCCCGCAGTTCGAGAGCGGCCGCGCTGACCTGCACATGCACAAGGTCCCCGTCGGCACTTTGAAGAAGGATCAGTGGAATGAAATCGCGATTCGCATCTACAATGGCGCCAGCCCTGGAGGTTTCCTCGGCGAAGCCCCGGTAATCATGACCTACAATCTTGAGGCGCTGCTCGAGGGTCGCTGGGAATTCCTCGCCGGCGACGGCTACACACCCGGCGGAGCCCTCGCCGCCAAGCCCGAATCGTCTTCGTTCGCCGATTTCCGCCAGTCGAGCCGCGTGCTCGGCCGGGCGCGCCAGCTCGTCAAGGGCCCGAGCCTGCCTCCCGCCGAGGCCGCGGGGAAAATCAAGTCCGCCGACGATCTCCAGGTCGAGCTCATCCTCCACGAGCCCCTCATCGCGCAGGGCACGCACGTGAGCTTCGACGAGCGCGGCCGCACCTGGGTGACGCAATACCGCCAGTATCCCTACCCCGCGGGCCTCACGATGCTCAGCCGCGACGCCTACTACCGCTCCAAATACGACCGCGTGCCCCCGCCGCCGCCGAACCACGATCGCGGCGCCGACGTGATCTCAATCCACGAGGACACCGACGGCGACGGCCAATTCGACAAGCATTCGGTTTTCCAGGACGGCCTCAACATGGCCAATGCCGCCGTGCGCGGGCGCGGCGGCGTGTGGGTGATGAACCCGCCCTACCTGATGTTCTACCCCGACGGGGACTTCGACGACGTGCCCGACGGCCCTCCGGTCGTGCACCTCCAGGGCTTCGGCATCGAGGACACGCACTCCGTCTCCAACGGCCTCGTCTGGGGCGCCGACGGCTGGCTTTACGGCGGCAACGGCAGCACGACCTCGTCGCGCGTGACCCGCCCCGGCATCGATCCGGCGGGCGCTCCCGGCGTCTACTTCGAAGGCTGCATGATCTGGCGCTACCACCCGGAGACGCGGGAATACGAGCTGTTCTCCGAGGGCTCGGGCAATCCCTTCGGCCTCGAGGTCGACGCGGAGGGCCGCCTCTATTCCGGCCTCAACAGCGGCGCGTCGCGCGGCTTCCACTACGTGCAGGGCGGCTACTACCTCATGCAGGGCGTCACGCCGAACAAGTTCGGGCCCGGCCGCAACCGCTACGCCTTTGGCGAGCTGCCGAAAATGGCGACCCGGACGCCGGTGAAGCGCTTCTCCCACTACGGCGCGTTCGTCGACGGCACCGCGATGCCCGCGCGCTACCGCGGCCACCTCTTCGCCCTCGATCCGCTGCACAACGAGATCATCGATGTGGAGCGCCGCCCCGCCGGCGCGACGTTTGAGACCACGGATCTTTCGGCCGTCGTCACGAGCAGTGACGTCGCCTTCCGCCCGATCTACGCCGCCAACGCGCCCGACGGCTCGCTGTTCGTCTCGGACATGTATGAGTTCTACATCGCGCACGGCCAGCACTACCAAAACCAAATCGATCCGACGACGGGCCGGCTCTACCGCGTGCGCGGCCGCGGACTGCCCCTCGAGCGCGACAACAACCTGTTCGCGAAATCGTCCGCGCAGCTCGTCCCGTTGCTTGCGCATCTGAACAAGTGGCACCGCCTCACCGCCGCCCGGCTGCTCGGCGAGCGCCGCGCGACGGCCGTCGCCCCGCAAATCCGCGAGCTCCTGGCGCGCGACCGCGGGCTCGGCGCGCTCGCCGGCGTTTGGGCCTTGCACCAGATGGGCGCCCTCGACGACGCCACGACGCTCACCGCCCTGCGCCACGAGTTCGCCTCGGTTCGCACGTGGGCGGTCCGCCTCATCGGCGACCGCTACGGAGTGAACCGGGGCCTCGGGGCCCCCGGCGTGCGGGCCTCGGCCGCCCGCGATGTGCCGGCCACGGTTTTTGCGGCGCTCGAGGAGCTGGCCCGCCGTGAGGTCGACCCCGAGGTGCGCGCCCAGGTGGCCTCCTCGGCCCGGCGGCTGCCCACCGGGCAGGCCCTCGCGCTTGTCACCGCGCTCTGCGCGCCCGTCGCCGCGATGCCGGATCGAACGGCAGCGAAAAGCGACGCCGACGCGGCCGACGCCTACATCCCGCTGCTCACGTGGTGGGTGCTCGAGGCCCACGTGGCGCTCGACCGCGCCGCCGTGCTCGGGCTCTTCGCGCGGCCGGAGTTTTGGCAACGCCCGCTCGTGCAGGATCACCTCGCGCCGCGCATCATGAAACGACTGGCGATGGAGGGGAGGCGCGAGGACCTGGTGGCCTGCGCGCGCCTTCTCCGCTCCGCGCCTTCGCCGGCCCACGCCGCCGCCTTGGTGAAAGGCTTCGAGGAAGCCTACCGCGGCCGCGAGACCGTGGGCCTGCCCGACGAGCTCATGCAGGCCCTCGCCGACACGGGCCAGACCCCGCTCGTCCTGCGCGTCCGCCAGGGCGAACGCGCCGCCATCGACCAAGCGTTGAAAATCCTGCAGGACGCCAAGGCCCCGGCGGCGGAGCGCATCTTCTACGCGCGGGTGTTCGGCGAGGTGAAGATTGCCGAGGCTGCGCCCGCCCTCCGCACCATTGCCGCCAGCGGCCAGGCCGCTCCGCTGCGCAGCGCGTGCCTCGTGGCGCTGATGACCTACGACGCCCCCGACACGGGCACGTGGGCCGCCAGTTTCCTCCCACGCACGAGCGGCCAGGTCCGCGCTTCCACGCTCGCGCTGATGTCCAGCCGTGCGGAGTGGAGCCTCGCGCTCCTGCGGGCCATCGCGGCGGGCCAGCCGCCGGCATCAGAGATCCCCGCCGATGTGGTCGCCCGGATCCGCGCGCATCGCGACGAGCGGGTGGCGGAATTAACCAGCAAGGTCTTTCCCGCCCCCGTGGCCGCGCCCGCGGCCAACTGGAACAATCGCATCGCGCAGATCGAGGCCGTGCTCAAGCGCGGACCCGGCAATCCTTATGCGGGCGAGACGCATTTCACCGCCCGCTGCGCGGCCTGCCACAAGCTGTTTTTCAAGGGCGGCAAGGTCGGCCCCGACCTCACCCACTACCAGCGCGACAACCTCGGCACCATGCTTCTCAGCATCATCAATCCCAACGCCGAGATCCGCGAGGGCTTCGAGTATGTGCTCCTGGAGACAAAGGACAGCCGGAGTCTCAGCGGTTTCCTCGTCGAGCGCGATGCGCAGGTCGTCGTGCTCCGCGGCCTGGATGGCGAGGACATCGCACTGCGGCAGTCCGACGTGAAGGAACTCCGGCCCGTCGGCCGTAGCCTCATGCCCGAAGGCCTCCTCGACGGCCTCACCGATCGCGAACTCCGCGATTTCTTCGCCTTCCTCCGCATCTCCCAGCCCATCTCAAAATAACCCGGCCTCCCTCATGCAAAAAATCCTAATCACCGGTTTCGGCTTCATGGGCAGCCTGCACGCGCAGGTCTACGCTCTCTTGCCCGGCGCACGCGTCGTCGGCGTCGTCGACGACAACGCCGATGCCACGCGGACGAAGCTTGCGACGCTTGGGATCGACGCACCCGTGTTCCGGGACTTCGACGCCGCCCTCGTCGCGGCTGCGCCCGACGTCGTGGACATTTGCGTGCCCACCCCGGCGCATCCGCGCTACGTGCGCGCCGCCATCGCCGCGCGCATGCATGTCTTCTGCGAGAAGCCCTTTGCCGCGACGGTGCGCGAGGCCCGGCTGCTCGCCGCCGCGGCGCGCCGCGCCAAAATCAAGATGCAGATCGGCCACTGCATCCGCTTTTGGCCGGAATACCAGGCGCTCGAGGCCTTCCACCGCTCGGGTCGCGGCGGCCGCCTGCTCAGCCTGCATCTCTACCGCTCCTCGGGCCGCCCGGCCTACAGTGTCGGCAACTGGGTCAATCAGGAGAAGCAATCCGGCGGCGCCGCGTTCGACCTGCACATCCACGACACCGATTTCGTGCACCACCTGCTCGGCCGGCCCCGCGCGGTCTCGTCCGTCGGCACGCGCGACGCCACCGGCTGGAGCCACATCTTTACCACGTATCGGTTTCCCAAGGTCGCTGTCACCGCGTCGGGCGGCTGGAATTATCCCGCGCACTGGGGCTTCCGGATGGGCTTCGAGGCCATCTACGAGCGTGCCGTGGTCGAATACGACAGCCGCGCCGCCACGCCGCTCATGCTCACCGAGGGCGACGGCCAGCGTCAGCCGATGCCCTTCACGCCGCCCGAAGTCGGCTCCGCCAAAGGCGGCGGCGGCAACATCGCGTCGCTCGGCGGCTACTTCAACGAGCTGCGCTATTTCGTCGATTGCCTGGAGCGCGGCGCCGCCCCCGCGATCGCCACGCCCGCGCAGGGCGCCGATTCGGTCCGCACCGTGCTCGCCGAAATCCGCTCCGCCGCCACCGGCCGCATCGTGAAACTCTGAGACTGTCCCCGATGAAAAAATCCATCAGCGTCTGGTCCTTCCCCTTCGACTGGGAACTCGATCGCAAGCTCGCGCTCGCGCGCGACGCCGGTTTCGCCGGCTTCGAGATTGATCTCACCGAGGACGGCCCCGTCTCCCTCAAGTCCACCGATGGCGATCTCGCCGCCGTGCGCCGCCAGTTCGACGCCGCGGGCCTCGTGCCGAGCGGCCTCGCCACGGGCCTCTATTGGGGCGCCAACGCCGCCAGCGCCGATCCCTCCGTGCGCGCGAAGGCCGAGGCGATTCTGCGTGCGCAGATCCGCTGCGCGCGCGCCCTCGGCATCGACGCGGTCCTCGTCGTGCCGGGCGCGGTCGGCGTCGATTTCATCCCGGGCGCGGAAATCGTCCCCTACGCCGACGCCTATGATCGCGCGCTCGATTTCATCCGCCGCCTCGCGCCCGTCGCCGAAGCCGCCGGCGTGACGATCTGCGTGGAGAACGTCTGGAACAAGTTCCTCCTCAGCCCGCTGGAGATGCGCGCGTTCATCGACGCCGCCGGCAGCCGTGCCGTCGCCGCCTACTTCGACGCCGGCAACGCCCTCCTCACCGGCTACCCCGAGCACTGGATCACCGCGCTGGGCGCGCGCATCCGCCGCGTGCACTTCAAGGATTTCCGCCGCGCCGTCGCCACCGTCGACGGCTTCTGCGATCTCCTCTCCGGCGACGTCGACTGGCCCGCCGTGATGCGCGCGCTCCGCGCCATCCGCTACGACAGGTGGGTCGCCGCGGAGATGATCCCGCCCGTTCCGTTCTACAAGCATTGCCCCGAAGTCCTTATTCACAACACGAGCCGCGCCCTGGACGCGATCCTGGCGCTCGGCGCCCCTTCCAAGTCATGAGCAAAATCAAATACGGAGTCATTGGCCTCGGTTGGTTCGGCGAAAAGCACTGCGAGGCGCTCGCCGGCCTGCCCAACGTGGAGCTGCACGCCCTCTGCACGCGCGACGCGACGCGCCTTGCGTCCGTCGCGAAGACCTTCGGCGTGCGCCGGACGTTCACCGACTACCACGCGATGCTCGCGGATCCCGAGCTCGACGCGGTCAGCATCGTCACGATGTGGGACCAGCACGCCGCGCCCACGCTCGCCGCGCTCGCGGCGGGCAAGCACGTGTTCCTCGAGAAGCCGATGGCCTCCACCCTGGCCGATTGCGACGCGATTGTCGCCGCGGCGAGGAAGGCGAAAGGCCACCTCATGGTCGGCCACATCTGCCGCTTCAACCCGCGCTACGCCGCCGCCAAGGAGGCGATCGCCGCCGGCCGCATCGGGAAAATCGTCTCCCTCTACGCGCGCCGCAACCTCCCCGCGTTTGTCGGCGCGCAGGTGCTCGGGAAGATCGGCCCGATCATCGGCGATGGCGTGCACGACACCGACCTCATGCTCTGGTTCACGGGGGCCAAAGTCGTGAGCGCTTACGCGCAGACCGTGCGCGTCCGCGACTTCAAGCATCCCGACATCGGCTGGACCATGTATCGCTTCGACAGCGGCGCGACCGGCGTGCTGGAGGACAACTGGTGCCTGCCGAACACGACCGCGTTCCAAATCGACGAACGCATGGAGATCAACGGCACCGAGGGCTCCATCGCGATTCACGACACACACCCGAACTTCTCGATTTGCGACAAGGAAGGCTGGAAGTCGCCCGACACCACCTACTGGCCCCTGCTGCACGGCGTGCGCGCCGGCGCGCTGCGCGAGGAGCTCGCCTACTTCGCCGGCTGCGTCGCCAGCAATACCCGCCCGACCGTCATCACCCCGGAGGAATCGCGCGAGGCCGTGCGCGCCTGCCTCGCCGCCGAGCAGTCCGCCGCCAGCGGGCAGATCGTGCACCTGCAGCCGTGAGCCCGCCCGCGCCCGCCATCCCGCTGCGCACCGCCGCCGTGTTCGGCGCCAGCGGCAAGCTCGGCCGCCGCATGGTCGCCGCGCTGCGGGCGCGGGGCGTCGCCACGCGGGCGCTGGTGCACCGGACGCCACTCGACGCCACCGGCGTCGAGGCCGTCACGGGCGACATCGCCGACCCGCGGGTCGTAGCGACCGTCGTGGCGGGCGCGGACCTCGTGGTCCACCTCGCGACCGCAAAGGAGGATGCGGCGACATTTTTCGACGCCAGCATCCGCGGCACGTTCAACGTGCTCGAGGCCGCGCGCACGGCAAAGGTGAGGCAAGTGCTCCTCGTCGGCGGCGACGCCGCGCTCGGCATCTGGTTTTACCCGAGCCCCGCGCCGCTCACGGAGGAGAGCCCGCTCCGCGCCTACCCGGGCCACTATGCGTTCTCCAAGGTGATCGAGGAGACGATGGCCCGGCAATATGCGCTGCAATACGGCCTGCCCGTCACCGTGCTGCGTTCGTCATGGGTCTTCGAGGGCGACGATTTGCTCCGGCACTTTTCCCTCCTGCGCAACATCGACCCGGCCGAGCCCGGCCACGGCTTCGGCGAGATCACCCCCGAGATCATGGACTTGGTGCGCCGTCGTTGGGAACGGATTCCGATTCTCGTCGACGCGCAAGGCGCCCCGCTGCGCCGGCACATCGTGCATCTCGACGACGTCCTTCAAGCCTTCGGCCTCATGCTTGGCAATCCGGCCGCGCTCGGTCGCACGTTCAACATCGCCGGGCCCGCGCCCTTCGACTACGCGGCGGCGGCCGCCTTGCTCTCCTCCCGCCTGATGCTGCCCACCGTCACGCTGCGCTGCCCGGCCTACCACGGCTTCGAAATCGACATCAGCCGCGCCCGCCGCGAGCTCGGCTACGCGCCGGAAAACGATTTCGCCCGCATGGCCGAGCGTGCCATCGCCGCCCGGATTTCCCCATGAGCACCTACGCCGGCCCGCGCGTCTTCCATCACATCGGCCTGCCCACCGACGTCAGCCAACCCGGCGAAGTTTATGTCGCCGACACCAAGGTTTGGGTCACGGACCCTCGCCGCCATCCCTACAAAGTGGAGTATCTCCGCTTCGAGCCCGACAGCCCTGTCACCGGCCCGCTCCGCGACCTACCCCACGTCGCCTTTCGCGTGGCGGACATGGACGAGGCCCTGCGCGGCGAGCACGTGATTCTCGCGCCGTTCAGCCCGTCGCCGGGATTCATGGTGGCATTCACGCTGCGCGACGGCGCCGTGTTCGAGTTCATGACGTTCTCCAGCGACGACGATCTGCCGTGGAAGTGACGGCCCGCGACTTTCAACCGCCCCACCCCATGAATACTCCGAGCCTGCTCCCGATCCTCGCGGCGCTCACGCTTGCGCGAGTCCCTCTGCTCGCGGCCAACGCTCCAGCCGCTCCGGCACCCAAGGATGAGCCTGTCGTTCTCTCGATTTTCCAGGTGAGCTCCGAGAAGGACGAGGGCTACCGCTCCTCCCAGACCGTCTCCGGCTCGCGCACGCTGGCCGACTTGCGCGACACCCCCAACTCCATCTCCGTCCTCAACCGCGAGCTGCTCGACGATCTCATCGCCGTGAAGATATCCGACGCGATGTTCTTCAGCGTGACCGGCGAGATCGACACGAACAAGGAGAACGCCAACGAGAGCTTCGTCTTCCGCGGCATCACGGCCAACCTGCGCCTGCGCAACGGCGTCACATGGTATGGCGGCACCACCGACGCCTATGCGATCGAGCGCGTCGAGCTGCTGCGCGGCCCGCAGGCGTTTCTCTACGGCGAAGGCACCGCCGGGGGGTTGATCAACCAGCTCACGAAGCAGGCCGCCTACCGCGACTTTCAAAACGCCAACGCCATCTTCGGCTCCTACGACCTCCGTCGCTTCGAACTGGATGTGAACCGCCGCGTCGGCCGCAATTTTGCGCTCCGCGCCGCGGCCGTCTATTCGCGGGAGGGCACGCAGCAGCACCACGCCAGGCGGGAAATGCAGGGCCTCTACCTCACCGCCAACTGGCGTCCCTTCCGCCACACGAACATCAACGCCGACATCGAATATCGGGTGCAGGACGGGGTCATGGGCAGCAACATGCTCGCCGATGGCTACACGACCACGGCTCGCACCGGCGCCACCACGGCCCTCACCGCCGCGCAGGCAGGACGCACGTATTTGCCCGCCCTCGGCCAGAGCTACGACACCGTGAACCGTCGCCGCTCCACCGGCACCAACCTCATCCTCGCCGACGAACGCGTGCTGCCGCGCGCGCTGAATTTCCTCGGGCCGGACTCCGTGCAGGACAGCGAGGAGATCGCGCTGGGCGTCCACGTCGATCAAAAGGTCGGCGCCGCGCTCAACGTCCAAGCGAGCTTCACCCACTTCGACATCAAGAAACGGACCACCGAGCGCGTCGGCAACTCCGCCGCCGCCGTGTATCGCGACACCAACGCCACGCTCCCGGGCGGCGCTCCCAACCCCTACTTCAACGAGCTCTACACCGAATACTACAGCCGCCGGAACAACAACCAACAGGCGGTCCACAACGCCCGCATCACCGCCGTCTACGAGCTCAAGCTGGCGTTCACCGAACAGAAAATCGTCGCCAGCGGGGTGTATCACGACGCCGAGCCCGGCGACTTCCGCTACTCCGAGTTCGTCGATCCGGCGTCGGGCAACTACAAGGGCGCGCTCAACCCGGCGCAGACGCTCGCCGCCTACACCGCCAACGTCACGACCGTCGGCCAGAATTTTTTCTACCGCCGCTTCTACCTCAAGGATGGCGATCGCGCGGCGCTCACGCGCGGCGGCTCGATCCCCGGTCAGTCCGTAATCGGCCGCGATCTCGCGGCCGACGGCGCGACCGGGCGCCTCTCGAGCCGGCTCTACCGCACGCCCGCCTACGGCATCGGCAGCGACGGCTCCTACTTTGGCGGACGCATCCACACGCTCGTCGGCTGGCGCCGCAGTTCGTTCAACCAGGACCCGAGCCGCGATTTCTTCAACCCGGTCACGGGCGCGACCTACAAGCTCGACACGCCTCTCAGCGTCGTCCGCACGCGCATCACCGAGGACTCGTTCAATTATGGCGCCGTCGTCCACTTCGCGAAAAGCGTCGGCGCCTACTTCAACTATGCCGAAAGCGTCTCCCTCTCCTCCGGGGTCGGCGCCGCCCAACTCACCCCGGGCAAGCTCCGCGGCCCCCTGATGGGCGACGGCCAGGAGTTTGGCCTGCGCTGGACCTTCCTTGGCGGAAAGCTCGAGTCCAACTGGACCTACTTCATCACCAACGCCACGAAGAACGCCGCCAACCCCGCCGTCCCCGCCAACGTCCGCCAGATCGAACTCGGCACCATCTTTGGCGCCGAGATCGACACCACGGGCACCGACATCCAGACGACCAAGTCCACCGGCCTGGAGTTCGAGACCACGGCCAACCTCACCAAGGCGTGGCGCCTCACGTGGAATTTTTCCAAGAACGATCTCGAGACCTCCGAGCGCTACCCGCAGCTCAAGGGCTACCAGGCGCGCGCCAGGGCCCAGAACCGGCCCACCCCCGAAACCGACGCCTTCCTCGCGAGCGCGCCCGACGGCACCCCGCTCCCTGGCTTCACCAGGCTCCGCTCCAATCTCGTCACCATGTATCGCTTCGACCGCGGCCCGCTGAAGGATTTCTCCATCGGCTGCGGCCTGCAGTTCCGTGACAAGTCCTACCAGGGAAATTTTGACCGCAACCTCGACGGCGTGGCCGAGGAACTGTGGACGAGCGGCTACACGCTCTGGAACCTGATGCTCGGCTACCGCACAAAAATCCGCGACCGTCGCGTGGATCTCAGCCTTAACATCAACAATCTCCTCGATGAGGACTATTTCCGCTCCTACGCGCTCTCAACCGGCGCGTGGGGCGACGGCCGCACGTGGCGTTTCGCGGCGAGGATCGGACTTTGAACATGAACGCACGCATCCTCACCCTCCTGCCTGGCCTTTTGGCCGCCGTTGCCGTCCCGGCCGCCGAGCTGCGGCTCGGCATGGTGGGTCTCGATACCGGCCACGTGATCGAGTTCACGAAGATCCTGCACGCGAAGGACGCGCCGGCCGCGTTTGCCGGCGTGCGCATTGTCGGCGCCGTGCAGGCGGCGAGCCCGGACATCGAGAGTTCGCGCACGAAGGCCCCCGGCTACACCGAGCGACTCCAGCGCGAGTTCGGCGTGAAGATCTACGCGACGCTCGACGAGCTCCTGCGCCACGTGGACGGCATGTTGATCGAAAGTGTCGATGCGCGCCCGCACCTCGCGCAGGCCGCCGCGTCGATTCGCGCGGGCAAGCCCTGCTACATCGAGAAGCCGATCGCCGCGTCGCTGAAGGAGGCGCTGGAGATATTCGCGCTCGCGAAGAGGCACAACGTGCCGGTCTTCAGCTCCTCGGCGCTGCGCTACGGCGCGGCGACGCAAGCGGTGCGCGCCGGCAAGATCGGCCGCGTGCTTTCCGCCGAGACGAGCAGCCCATCCCCGCTCGAGCCGAACCACATCGATCTATTTTGGTATGGGATCCACGGCGTCGAGTCGCTTTTCACCGTCATGGGCACCGGCTGGGAGAGCGTGCGCCGCACCTCGGCGCCTGGTGCGCTCATCGTCTCCGAGGGTGCCTGGGCCGGCGGACGCGCCGGCGTGTTTCGCGAAGTGGCGCGCGGGCCGCTCGCCGCGACCTACCTGGGCCGTGCGGTCGGAGAGCGAGGCGAGGCGGCCGTCGCGCAATTCGACGGCTACGCCCCGCTCGTCGCCGCCATCGTGCAGTTCTTCCGCACCGGCCGCCCGCCCGTGCCCGCGCGAGAGACACTCGAGATCGTCGCCTTCATGGAAGCGGACGCACTCAGCAAGGCTCGCGGGGGCGCGGCCGTCACCCGCGACGAAGTCCTGCGCCGCGCCGGTTGGAACGGCGCCTGGCCGGGCAACTTTTGAAACATCCCCACCCATGACGACACTGCGCGACAAGATCATCATCATCACGGGCGGCACCTCGGGCATCGGCGAGGGCTGCAGCCGGCACTTCGCCGCGCTCGGCGCCCGCGTGGTGATCGCCTCTAACCAAGCCGGGCCCGGCTCGGCACTCGAGCGCGAGTTGCGCGCGGCCGGCCACACCGCGGATTTCGTTTTCACCGATGTCGCCAGCGAGGCGAGCGTGCAGGCGCTCATCGCGCACACCGTCGAGCTGCACGGTCGCATCGACGGCGTGCACTGCAACGCCGGCGTGTGGGCGCAAGGCAAGGTCACCGGCTTTGACGACGCGGTCTGGAATCGGGTGATGGACGTCAACGTGAAGAGCGTGTTCTGGACCGCCAAGCACGTGGTGCCGGTGATGGAGCGGCAAGGCGCCGGCGTGATTGTGATCACGACGTCGGTCGCCGCCTTCGTCGGGTTTCCGTCCCACGCGCTCTACTGCGCGTCGAAGGCGGCGCTCGAGGCGCTGGTGCGCTGCCTCGCCGTCGACCACGCGGGCAAGGTGCGCGTCGTCGGGCTCTGCCCCGGCACCATCGACACGCCGATGCTCGCCGCCACCTGCGCCGGCTGGGACAAACCGAAAGCTGAGCTCTACGCCGAGGTGGCGCGCCGCATCCCCGTGCGCCGCCTCGGCCAGCCGCTCGACGTCGCGCAGGCCGCGGCGTTTCTGCTCGGCGACGAGTCCGGCTACATTAATGGCACCTCCCTCGTGCTCGACGGGGGCACGATGGCGCTGCCACCTTGGTGATTTCCCCATGGCTTCATCGTTCCGCCCGCGCGCGACCCACGCCAACGTTCCGAAAATCGATCACCCGCTCCAGCTCGGCGGCATTCGCACCGGCTCGCTCGACGCGCCTGGCGCCGGCGGCGGTCCCGGCGTGCGCGTGGCGCACGTCGACACGGGCTCCGGCCTGCGCTTCACCGTCGCCCTCGATCGGGGCGGCGACATCGTCGACGCCGCCTTCAACGATTGCGCGCTCGCCTACCTCACGCCCAACGGCCTCACCCCGCCCAGCGCCGCGGCGCACCGGGAGAACGAGTGGCTGCGGCACTGGCCCGGCGGCCTTGTCACCACCTGCGGCCCTGAATACATCGGCGGCGCGCGCACCGAGGGCGGCACTCCTGTCACGCTGCACGGCCGCTTCTCCAACACGCCCGCCGCCGTGGCCGCCATCATCAATCCTGATCCAAGGCGCGGGCGGCTCGCGATGTCGCTCGCGCTCGTCATTCGCGACACGCGCATGTTCGGCCCCAACTTCGAGATTCGCCGCCGCCTTTCCTGCACCCTCGGCCGCCCCGAGATCGTGATTGAGGACGAGGTGGAGAACATCGGCGACACGCCCGCCGCGCACCACTGGCTCTACCATTGCAACCTCGGCTTCCCTCTCCTCGACGAGGGCGCGCGGTTCATCTACCGCGGGCGCGCGCAGCACTGGAACGTGCCGCCGCCGCCCGGCCAGGACATCCTCCAGCCCCTCCCCGCCGCCGCGATAAACCGCCTCAAGCGCGTGCCCGCGCCGCTCGCCGCGCATGCCGGCTCCGGCGAGCGCGGCCTCGTGGTCGAGCTCGCGGCCGGGCGCGACGGCCAGTGCCGCGTCGGCCTCATAAATTCGCGCCGCGGCCTCGGCCTCGAGTTCAAGTTCCCCCACGCGGCGCTCCCCCGCCTCGCGCACTGGCAGCACTACGGCCCGCGCGGTGCGTTCGTGAGCGGCCTCGAGCCCTTTTTCGGCTCGCTCCTCGGCAGCACCCGTGATCGCGAGGCGCGGCATCACCCGATGCTGCAACCCGGCGAGAGTCGCGCCTACCGGCTCGCCCTGCGCGTGCTGCACACGCGCGCCGACCTGCGGGCCCTCGCGGCGCACGACGGGCCCGTCGGGCCCCTCGGCTGAAGGCGCGCCGACTAGAGGCGCGCGTTGACTCCAAACGAAACCGCCGGGGACATCACCTTGATGTCGCGAGGACGGCCCGCGAAGAACTCCGTCGCGACGTCGGGGTCATTGTTGATGTTTGAGACGTCGAGGTAGACGTCGAGATTCTTGGTGAGGCCGTAGCGCGTCTTCACGTCGAGCGAGCGCCGCATGACATTGTATTGCAGCAGCGACTGGCGGGCATTGTAGGCCCGGAGGTAACGTCCGGCATAGTTGAACTGCACGCGCACGGTGAGACGGTTGCGGATATAGGAGACGCCGCCGTTGGCGATGAAAGGGTTGAAGTCCGGCATCTCGGTGGTGGAGGCGAGCCCGCCGCCGCTTTCATACTGCCCCTCGCTCTGCATCCGCGTGTAGGTGGCGTAGACGCCGAGCCCCGACCATATGCCGGGCAAGCGGGTGAACTGCTGGTTGTAGTTCAGCTCAAGACCCTTCACCTTCGAGGCCCCGCCATTGTATTGCGTCGTGAGGGTGTAGCCCGAGTAGTCGCCACCGAAGCCGTTGTCGGAGCCGGACGCGACGGTCGCCCCGCCCGCGGTGTAAATGAACCGCTTGATCTCCTTGAGAAAGACGCCGGCCGAAAAGACGCCCGCCGGTTCGAAATAGTATTCGAACGACAGGTCGAAGTTATCGGCGATTTGGGAGCGGAGCGACGGGTTGCTGCTGGAAATCGTGCGGGTCTCGTCGTTGACGTTGGTGCGCGGAATCAACTGACCGATGGAGGGGCGGCCGATGTTGGTGGCGTAGCTCAATCGTGCGACGAGATTGCGCGACGGTGAATACTTGAAGTGAAGGCCCGGCAGGACGTCCTCGTTCTCCCCAGAGCGGGTCGTCTTGCCGGAATATTCCGCAAGCGTGCGGCGGCGCAGCTCGGCCTCGGTGACCGTCCCGACCCACGCGGCGCGGCGGGCGCGCTCCTCGGGCGTGATGGTCTGCACCGCACCGACGCCCTCGACCTCCGTTTTCTCAACGCGAAAGCCGCCGAGGATGGAAAGTTTCCCGAGCTCGACGTTGCCCATGAGATAGTAGGCGGTGATGCGCTCCGAGAAATCCTGGTTGCCGGTCAGGTTGGTCGAGATGTTGCGGACGATGTCCTCGCGGAAGTGCGACGGGTTGCGGGCAAAGGCCTGATCGATGCCCTGCCGCCCCTCGCCCGGGAACTGCGCGTAGGGCAGATTGGGATAGCGGTTCAACAAGGTGTCCGGCAGCGGCCGGCCCCGCCCGAACTGGGCGAGGTCGTCGTCATTGCGCCCGGTGGCGGGGTTGAGGCCCGCGACGCCGTCCGCGCCGACATACGTGCCGCGGTAGGACGTGTCGCGGAGCATGCGCTCCTGCTCGCGCACGCGCGCGCCGGTCTTGATCGAGGCCGGCACCACGGTGTCGAACCGCTTGGTCAGGTTCACGGCGGCGCCACGGTAGCGATCCTGGCCGTGGCGCTGGTTGTTGTTGAAGACGTAGTCCGTGTAGCTGGAGAGCTGCGTCAGGTCGGGCCCGGCGGTCTGCCGCAAAATCGGGAAGAAAGGCTCGTCCTTGCGCTCGATGGTGAAGCCGATCCCGCGGGCCGTGTAGGAAATCTCGCGCGTGCCGGGATAGTCGGTTTCGGAAAACGACTTGTAGACATCGTAGTCGAGATCGAGGCCGGGATAGCGGTGGACGGCGCCGAGCTGCACGTTGCTCGAGTCGTTCATCTTGTTCAGATACTGCGGGCGCAGCGTGACGGTGCTTGCGGCGACGGCACGCACGGCGGTGACGGAGTTCGTGTAGCCCGGCGTGATGCCGCCGGTGCCCGTGAGGTTGCCGTTCGCGTCGACGCCGGCCACGGCCTGGTTGGTCGCCCAGGTCGAGAGAAAGTCCGTCTTGTGCTCGTGGCTCGTGTTGAGCGCGCCGTTCAGGTAGACGCGCACGCGATCGCTCAACTTGTAGTCGAGACGGAGATTGGTGCCCCAGCGCGTGCGCAGAATGCGGGCGTCCTGAAATCCAACCGAGTAGGTGTAGGCGGGGCCCGCGACACCATCGGGCAGCGACTGGTGCGCCTGTTGCGACTGATCGAGCAGCGACGGAAAGATGCGGTAGCCCAGGTTAACCGCCACGCCCAGCCGGCCGCCGAAAACCTCCGAGTAGGACAGCGCGTAGCTGCGGGGCTCGGGCCACTTGTCCTCGCGGACATCGAATGGACGCCAAATCGTGCCGACGGAGCCCCGGATGCGGCGCTCGGGCGAGCTGTCGAAGGCGCTCTTGGTGACGAGATTCACGGCCCCGCCAATTGAGTCGCCATCCATGTCAGGCGTCGGCGACTTCACGACCTCCATGCGCTCGATGGCGTCGGCATTGCTCTGTTCGAACTGAAACTCGCGCGTCGAACCGGCGGAGCCGGCGTCGGCGGCGCGGTTGCCGTTGACCGTGACGGTGCTGAGGTTGCGGCTCATGCCGCGGATCCGCACGTAGCGGATGTCGCCGTCCACCCATTGACCTTCCACGCCGGGCATCCGAATCAGCAAGTCGGCCGGGTTGCCAGCCAGGTCGCCGAACGCGTCGGCGGACACGATGCTCTTCACTCCGGCCGAGTGGCGTTGCAACGTCACGGCCTGGGCATTGCCCTCGCGTTCGCCGGCGACGACGAACTGGTCCAGCCGGTAGATCGAGGAGGTGAGCTTCACGTCGCGCCGGACGGTCTCGCCCGGTGCGACTCGGAAGGTCACGGGTGTGGCATCAAGTCCGGTGTAAGAAACCGTGAGAGTGACTTCGCCCACAGGGAGATTTCCGAAGCGGTAGACTCCGAGGTTGTCGGTCAGGACTTCGCGGTCAGTGCCGTGGAGGACGACGCGGGCGCCCTCGAGCGTGCGATGCGTGGCGGCATTGCTCACTGTGCCGATTGCGGTGGCGGAGCCCGTTGCCTCCGCAGCATGGGTGGGGATTGCGGCGAGCCACGACAGCCCGAGGGCGGCGATGATGAACCGGGTTTTCATAGGGGTAAGAAGCGGTCGGCCGGCACCCGGGGATAGGCGGGGAAGCGGGATGAGGCACGAAGCCGCCGGGGCCACACCGCAACGAGAACCCGATATGCTGTCACGAATATTCCCAGCGCGGGGGACGGCGCGACTTCAAAACCCATACGTCGCGCGCAGCGTCCACGAGTGGCGCACGCGCGGGAGGAGGTAGCGCACGATCGCGCCGGGGGCGGTCGCGGAATACGGCAGGCGATCTTCCTGGCCGAGGATGTTCTCGACGTTGAGCTGCAGGTCGAGCGACTGGCCGCGACGCAGCGCGAGGCGTTTCCCGAGCATGCCGTTCCACACGATCGCGCTGCGGCCGGGGATGACCGCGTCGCCGTTCGCCGCATCGTAGCCGATCACGGCGGGCCCGCGGTAATTCGCGCCGAGGCCGGCGCGCACTCCGCGCGCGAGGCGCGGGGCATCGTTGGAAAACCGGTAGCTCGTGAAGGCGTTGAAGGTCGTCTCGACGTGCGCGAAGGGCGACTTGCCCGTGCCACGCAGGAAGGGCTCGGCGACGGAGAGGCCGTAGGCGTAAACGTCGGCGAAGGTGGCGGGGTTGGCCACGAAGTCGCGCTGGGGCGTGGCGTCGCGCGCGCGCACGAAGGTCGCGACCACCGCAGGCGTGTCATCGAGGCGCGCCGCGCTGCGCTCCCACTCGGATTTCACGCTGGAGAGGAAGGCCATCGAATCGGAAAGGATATTGGCCTGCTTGAGCTGGTTGCGTGCGGCGTTGAGCGTGATGCTCCAGCCAGGCGCGAGGCGGCCGGTGATCTCGATCTCGGTGCCGCGGCCGGCGAGATCGGAGGCGTCGCGCGCCTGCGACTCGCCGTTGAGAAGCGTGATGCCGGCGGCGGTGACCGACGCGGGGAGCGGCTGGCCGCGGGCGCGGAGCGTCGCGAGCACGGCGTTGGCGGCGGTGGAGATGTTGTTCTTGGGGGCGTTGAGCGCGGGCTGGAACTGGTTCACGCCGTCGGCGCGGTAGACGTTGAGGTTGGCCGAGAGGCGGCCGCCGAGGAGGATGAGGCGCACGCCGTAGTCGCGGCCGTCGCCCTCGATCGGATCGAGCACGCGCGAAAAGATGTCCTTGAAGGCGCCCTGCGGAAACACGCTCTGCGACTGGTTGTAGCTGAAGCCGAGCCACGGCAGCGCGGTGACGACGGCCCCGAGGGTCTTGGTCGCGCCGTCGTTGACGGTGCGGAGCGCGTTCTCGAAGCGATACGGGCGGATGGTCCACGCGTTGGTGGAGTTGGGCAGGCGCACGCCGCCGGCGTTGGCGTCCATCACCTCGGCGCGGTCGCGGCGGTAGCCGCCGGTGAGCACGATGCGGTCGCCGAACCACCGGCTCTGGAGCGCGAGCATGCCGCTGGTCTTCCTCTCCGCGACCCAGGGATAGAGGCTGTTGAAGACGAAGCCGGCCTTCATGCCCGGCGACTCCGGGATCGGATTGGCCCAGGCGTCGAGGCCGCCGCGCGCTCCGCCGGGGCGGTTGAAATCGAGGTAGGTGCGGCGGAGGATCGTGTTGGTCGCGGAGTCGATGGGCTGGTTGTTGCCGGGCGCGAGGTTGAACTCGGCGATGTTGCCGTTGCCAAAGTAGCTGCGCTCCTTTTGCCACGCGGCGGCGAGGCTGTGCCGCCCGAGCCACGCGCGGCGGCGCGCGAGGTCGAGCTCGTAGCCGACGGTGGCGCGCCACGTCTCGCTGCGTTGATCGAAAAGTTGCCGAATCGCCTGCGACTGCACGTAGGGCAGGCCCACGAGGGGATTGGCGCGCGCGATGTCAGGCAGCAGCGTGCCGGGCAGCCGGCCGGCGGCGATGACCGAGTCGCCGTCGGCGAAGTAGGCGCCGGGCAGCACGGGATTGGCGTCGCCGATGGCGTTGGCGTTGGGCTGGGTGAAGCCGCGGTAGTAGGTCGTGCGCGCATAACCGAGCTCAAAGCTGACGGGGCCGACGCGCTGGTCGATGAACACAGAGGCGAGCGTGTAGTCGTTGTCCGTGCTGCGCCCGGGGCCGGCGAGGTAGGCGTTGGCGGGGATGACCTGCCCCCAGAACGGATCGTCCACCGTGCCGCCCGAGGGGGCGGCGCCAGCGCTGATCGTCTCGAAGAACCCCGGCCCCTGCGTGCCCGCGAGATCGGGGCGCATGTCGGCGCCGGTGGTCGAGAGGCGGAACGGCTGCGCGCGGATCTGCGGCGCGTAGACGGCCTGCAGCGTGTTGATGACGCGCAGGAGGGACGGCGCGGGGTTCGTCGCGGGCTGGAGCGGATTGGGCGCGCGCGGCGCGCCGCTCAGCACCCAGCGCGAGTAGCCGAGGTCAGCGTGCGGGAAATTCCCCGGCGTGACCTGCTCGCGCACCATGCGCTCCACGCCGGCGCGCACCTGCGTGTGCTTGAACGGCTGCCATGTCGTCGCGACCGCGTAGGCCTTGGCCTTGAGCATCTCGAACTCGAACCAGCCCGCGCGGTCCTCCCACATGAGGTTGGTGCGGAGCGCGAGCTTGTCCTTGATAAGCGGGAACGCGAAGTCGGCCTCGCTGCGCTTCTTCGCCCAGCGGCCGATCGTGAGCTGCGCGGATTTCTGGCGGCCGTTGAGCACGGCGCGCTTGGAGTTGAGGTTGAACGCGCCGCCGGGCCGGCTCGCGCCGTAGAGGATCGAGTTCGGGCCACGGCTGACGTCGGCACGATCGACGTTGAAGCGGTCGTTGGCGAGGATGCCGCGGTTCTGGACCATATTCGGCAGGTAGTCCCGCGTGATCACGGACTCGGTGAAGCCGCGGATGGTGGCGCGCACGTCCCACGCCTGCGCAAGGCCGCCGCCGGAGTCCGTGCGCTCGTTGTCGGAGCTCGTGGCAAACTTGAGCATGTCGGCGACGTTCTCGGCGCCGATGTCGGAGAGAAACTCGCTCGTGAGCACCGAGATCGCGGCCGGCGTGTGGAAGAGCGACGCGTTCATGCGCGTGCCGGAGAGGGTGTTGGCCGCGCGGTAGCCGTCGTCGCCGGCGGACGAGACGAGAAACGGCGAGAGCTGAACGGCCTCACCCTCGGTGGGTTTGGCTGGCGCGGGGGGTGTCGTGGTTTGCGCGGCGAGCAGCGGAGCGAAAAGCGCGGTGCACGCAAAGGCCGGAAGGCTGAGCGGGGTCTTCATGGTGGGGTAACAGCGCAGACCTTGGCCCGCCGGCGCGGCCAATGCAACCCGGCACCCCGGTCGCACGCGACTATTTCGCCGCCACGCGCACAAGCTGCAGGGTCTCGAGCACTTTGCCGGCCGTCAGAATCTCTGGCAGGACCACCGGCGAGTCTGAACCTGCAGTCCATAGGAGGTTAAACGGCACGGCAGAGCGCCCGTGCCTTGCCAGCTCCGCTGTGATGCGAGGATCGTGTCCCGTCCAGTCGGCGCGCAACGTGGCGATTTTCTTTTCCGCGAAGAACCGGCGCAGCTCGTCCGAGCCGAAGACAAATTTCTTGTTGGTCTGGCACGTGGCGCACCAGCGCGCCGTGAAATCGACGTAGACCGTGCGGCCCTCGGCGCGGAGGCGCGCGACCGCCTCGGGACTCCATGGCTCCCACACGACCTTCGGGGCGTCATCCGGGCCAGCGGAGCCGGAGCCGCGCGGCCACCCGAGCCACAAGCCCCATGTCCCGACGACCAACAAGCCCACGACGCCGAAGCGCAACCGCGCGGCCGAGGCGCCCGGCGCCGTCCAGCGGCCGTAGATCCAAACTGCCATCGCGACCAGGGCGAGGCTCACGAGCACGCCGCGAAGGCCTTCCTCGCTCGTCTGCGCCGCGAGCACCCAAGCGAGATAAGCGACCGTCGCATAGAGCGGAAACGCCATGAACTGCTTGAAGGTCTCCATCCACGCCCCCGGACGCGGGAGCAGCTTCACGGCCCGCGGAAAAGCCGAGAGCAGCAGGTAGGGCGTGGAAAGCCCCACGGCGATCGCCGTGAAAATGACGAACGACTCCACGGTGGAGACCGCGAGGGCGGCGCCCAGGGCGGGGGCGAGAAACGGCGCGCTGCACGGCGTCGCCACCGCCGTCGCGAGCACGCCGGTGAGCAGCGACTCCGCGTATTCGGATTTCCGCTTCTGGACCCAGCGGGCGTTCGCCACCACCGAGGAGGCGCGCATCCCGAACTCGAAGACCCCGCTCATGTTCATCGCAAACACGAGGAGCAGCACCGCGAGCGCGTAGACAAACGCGGGAGATTGAAGCTGGAAGCCCCAGCCCAGCTGGCTGCCACCCGCCCGCAGCACCGCGAGCGCGGTCGCAAGCGCCCAGAACGAAACGAGCACTCCGACGGTGAAAGCCAATCCGTGGGCGACGACCCGGCGACGCTGATGGCCGGCCTGGTTGACAAATCCCAGGATCTTCAGGCCCAGCACCGGAAAGACGCAGGGCATGAGGTTGAGGATCAGGCCTCCGACAAACGCGAGCAGCAGCGTGCCCGGCAAGCTCGCGGCCGCGGCCGTCCCGGCTTCTACCGGCAAAGGCGGCAAATCGACCTCGACACTCAGTCCCGGCAACGTCCGGCCACCGACCCAACCGTTCTCGGCGGTGACGACACCGACGAGTTTCTGCACATTCGTTGGGCCATCAGGCGCCAACGCCAACATCAGCACGCCACCACCACGGCCGTCGGGCTCGAAGGCCTGGGGCGCCTCATGCGATATCAGCCCGTCGGCGGAGAAAAACCTCAGTCCACGCGGGTCATGACCGGAAGGTCCTACGTGCGAGATGCTCAACCGCACCATTCCTCCGACGCGCGACGCGGCCATCTTCCACGCCGGGTCGGGCTTGGGCAGCGAATCGACGACGGCGCGGATCTTTGGCCCGAGATTGGGATCGAGCGCGGGCGCTTGATTGGTGGTGTCGAGGACGAGCGAGAGACTGGCGCTGCCAGGCACGCAGGATTCGTGGCACATCAGCCACGCGGCTTGCGCATTGATTTCTATTTTCCCCCGGGTTTGGAGATCCGCGGGTGGCGTCAACGTGACCGGCAAAAGCAGGTCTCCGGAATAGCCGTTCCCCACAATGTCGCCCCGGGCATCGCGCAGCACGATCGGCGCGGGCCACTGGATATCA
>JAEUHB010000203.1 GCA_016794665.1 Opitutaceae bacterium | reverse complement strand
AGCTATGGCCGCTCGTTTCAAATCGGCGCCGGCGCCGGGGCCTACGGCACCAAGCCGCTCGATGCCTCGAAGAACGACACCTTCGAAGTCGGCCTCCGGGCCTCGCCAACGAAGGATCTCACCGTGCGTCTCGCCCTCTGGCAGCAGACGGCGACCGACGAAGTCCGGCTCAAGTTCGACAACTCCGGCGACTCCGAGAACGTCGGCGAAACCAAGCGCGACGGCCTCGATCTCGAAGCCACCTGGCGCGCGCACGAGCGGGTTTCGCTGTGGGCCGCCTACACCGTGCAAAAGGGGAAATTCGTCAATCCGGGCAACACCCCCGCCGACGCCGCGCTCCGCGGCAAGAAAATCGATCACATCCCCGGCTTCACACTGAAGTCCGGCGCCGACCTCGAGCTGACGAAGCCGCTCACGCTCGCGCTCTCCGTGATGAGCCAGGGCGACTACTATCTCACCCCCAACAACGCCACCGGGAAGTTCGGCGACTACGTGCTCGTCAACGCCGACCTCCGCTACCGTTGGCAGAAGGCGACCTTTGGCCTGCACCTGAAGAACGCCTTCAACCGCTACCACGAGTATGCGTGGCACGACGGTGCGCAAAGCCTCCATTCCCCCGGCGATGCCCGCACCGTCCTCGGCAGCTTGAGCTTCGAGTTCTGAGCGGCCGATTCGCGTGCAAGCCCTCCTCACCATCGCCCGCGCCGAGTGGCGGCTGCACCTGCGCCGCCGCGGCTTCTGGCTGCTGCTCGGGTTGTTCGCCGCGCTCGTGGTCGCCGCCGGGACGCTCAACCGCACCCGGCAGGTGCGCGAGCGCGCGCAGCAGCTCGCGTTTCAGCAGCTCGTGCGCGCGCAATGGGAGGGCCAGCCCGATCGCCATCCGCACCGCGTGTCGCACTACGGCACCTTCGCGTTCAAGCCGCCCGGACCGCTGGCGGTGTTCGATCCCGGGGTGGATAGTTTCTCCGGGCGCGTGCAATACCTCGAGGCCCACCGTCAGAACGCGGCCAATTTTCCGGCGGCGGGCGAACTCTCATCGGCCTTCCGGCTCGGCGAACTCTCGCTGGCCTTCCTGCTGCAGACCGTGCTGCCGCTCGTGGTGATCATCCTCGGCTGCCGCATGTTCGTCGACGAACGGGAGTCCGGCCGGTTCCGGCTGCTCGCGGGCCAAGGCGTGGACCCGCACACGCTCGCCCTCGGCAAGCTCGCGGGCCTCGCGGCGGCGACCACACCGTTTCTCGCGCTGGGCCTGGGCGCGGCACTCGCCGTGGCGTGGACCGATCCGGCGTTTCGCGGCGATTCGGATGCCGCGACCCGCGCGAGCGTGGTCGCGGCCGCGCTGGCGCTGCACACCCTCGCGTGGCTCGGCCTCACGACCTGGATCTCCGCGCGCGCCCGCACGGCGGCGACCGCGTGCGCCGCCCTCGTCTCGTGCTGGCTGCTTGGCACCGTGCTGGTGCCCCGGCTCGCGGCGGTCGCGGCCGAGGCCCGGCATCCGCTGCCCGACAAAAGCAGTTTCGCAGCCGCGGTCACGGCCGACACCAAGCAGCACGGCGACTCGCACGATCCCAACGATCCGCACTTTGCCCGCTTCCGCGCGGAGACGCTCGCCCGCTACGGCGTGCGCCGCATCGAGGATCTGCCCGTGAACTACGGCGCCATGGTGATGGCCCGCGTCGAGGAGCTGAGCGCGGGGACCTTCGCGCGGCACTTCGCCGCGCTCGGCGACAAGATGCAGGCGCAGTCCGCCGTGCTGGAGCGCGCCGCCGTGGTCGCGCCCTTTCTGGCGGTTCGCACCCTGTCCGCGGCCGCCGCCGGCACGGACTTGCGCGCGCAATTGCGGTTTCAGCGCGAGGCCGAGGCCTACCGTTTCGACTTCGTGCAGCGCCTGAACGCACTGCATCGCGACGCCGTGCGGTTCGAGAACGACCGGGACCAGAAGCTCGCGGCGGACCACTGGAGGCGGTTCCCCGATTTCCGCGCCGACCCGTTGCCCTTGCGCGAGGCGCTCGCCGGCACCGGATTCGCCTGGTCCGCGCTCGCGCTCTGGGCGGCGCTGCCACTCGCGGCGCTCGCGCGGCGGAAGAGGTGGGCCGCATGAGAGCATTCCTCCGGCTCCTCGGTTGGGAAGTCCGCCACCTGCGCCGCGACGGCCAGGCCTGGCTCGTGTGCGGCGCGTTGCTGGCCGCCGCCGTGCTGGCGATCTGGGTCGGCGACCGCCGGCTCGCGCGCCATCGCGCGGAGATCGCCGGGCTGCCCGCCCACTACGCCGCGCAGATAGCCAGCGTCGCCAAGGAGTTCACGCCGCGGGGGGAGGCGGGCTACGTCGCCTACTACACGTTTTTCCCCACGCATCATCCGATGCCGCCGCTCGCCGGCCTCTCGGTGGGCGTGCGCGACATCGTGCCGAACGTCACCTGGGTGCGCCTGCTCGGGATCGAGGGCCAGCTTTACGAGGCCGATCTCGGCAACCCCGCGTTGCAGGCGCTGGGCACCTTTGATCTCGCCTTCGTGTTCTGCGCGCTCGCGCCGCTCGCCCTGCTCGTGCTCGTGCACGATGCGCTCACGCGCGAGCGCGAGAGCGGGCGCTTTCCCCTGCTCGCCGCGCAGGGCGGCTCGCTCGGCGCGCTGCTGGCCGCGCGCGTCGGGGTGCGCGCGCTGGCGGTCGCGCTGATCTGCACGATCGCGTTTGGCCTCGCGTCCGCTTGGCTGCGCGTGCCGCCCGCCGCCGACGCGCTGGGCTGGCTTGCCGGCGTATGGGCGCAGCTGGCGGCGTGGGCCGGACTCGCGGCCCTCATCGCCGCCGTGACGCGCACGCCGGCCGCGAGCCTCGCGGTGGCGTTGACGGCGTGGATCGTCCAAGGGGGTCTGCTGCCGGCCCTGCTGTACCTCGGCCTCGCGGCCGCGCTGCCCGGGTG
>JAEUHB010000140.1 GCA_016794665.1 Opitutaceae bacterium | reverse complement strand
GCCGCCCATCGAGCTCTCCCCGTTTGTCATCTCCTCCAACTCCGAGGTCGGGTGGGTCGCCACCGAGACGCTCGCGGGCTCCCGCCTGCGCACGGATTTCAAGGACGTGCCCAACCAGATCGAGACCCTCACCAAGGACTTTATGTCCGACCTCGGGCTCACCTCGCTCGACCAGGCCCTCATCTACACCGCTAACGTCGAGAACTCCCTCGACTACATTCCCGGCACCGCCGGCAGCCAGGTCTCCGACCCCGGCACCGGCGGGCGCGTGCGGGGCATCGGCTCGGGCACGCTCACGCGGAATTTTTTCAAGGTCCAGACGCCCACCGACAACTTCAACATCGAGCGCGCCACGGTCGCCTCCGGCCCCAACGCCATCCTCTTCGGCCTCGGCTCGCCCGCCGGCATCCTCGACGCCACGCCGGCACGCGCGCAGATGCGCAACCGCTACGGCTTCGAGCTGAGCTACGACTCCGAGAATTCCAAGCGCGGCTCCTTCGACGCCAACGCCGTCGTCCTCCCGCAGCGCCTCGCGCTCCGCCTGATGGGCCTCTCAAAGCGGGAATACACCGAGAAAAAACCCAACCTCGATCGCGACGAGCGGATCTACGGCGCGCTCACCTTCAAGCCGTTCGCGTCCACCACCCTCGTCCTCCAATACGAGAAGGACTCGCGCATGTGGAACCGCGCCGGCCGCATCGCGCCCACGGATTTCTTCACGCCGTGGATCAACGCCAACCAAATCCCCGGCAGCGGCTACACGGTGTCGAAGCCGATCTACGACAATTCCTCTCTCACCGGCATCGGCACCAACCGCATCTTCGCCCAGGCCAGCACCGCACCGATCATGATCCAGGGAGGCTCCGTGCCGATGCGCAGCTGGAACCAGTCCGTCACCGTGCGCGGCCCCGGTTCGCTGCCCGGCGTCGATCAGACCTTCGACGCAGGCGGCGGCTTCACCGTGCTCGATCCGAAGCTGTTTCCGTTCGACGTGAACATCGTCGGTAACGGCCGCACCGGCCAGCTCGGCGGCCACACGAAGACCGTCATCCTCGAGCAGAAGCTCGCCCCCACGCTCTTCCTCGAACTCGCGTTCAATCGCGAGTTCGCCGTCAACCACAAGCTCAGCGGCGGCTCGCAGAATGGCAGCAGCGACTTCCGCCTCGACGCGGATGCCAACCGCTACATCCCCGGCACCACCACGCCCAACCCCAACGTCGGCCTGCTCTACTATCAAGGCACCGCCGCCAACACGATCGACAACCACGACCGCGACGACTGGCGCGCTACACTCTCCTACGAGATTGATCTCGCGCGCAAATTTGCGCCGCAGAACTCCGGCTGGAAAAAGTGGCTCGGTCGCCACCGCCTCTCCGGCCTCTACACCGGCTCCAAGTCCAACGACCTCGGGCAGCAGTCCTTCGATCGCCGCATCCTCGACGACCCCGTCATCCCCGGCGTCACGCTCACGCCGCGCACGACTGCCAACTGGGCCATCAACAACACCCGCATTCCCCAGTTCCGCCACTATTTCGCCAACCCTTACGAGCCCACGCAGGCCGCGATCTCGATGACGGGCGACGTGTCGCTCACCGACGCCAATGGCCGCCCCTACACGCTCTACCTCTACGATACCCCGCTCCGCGCCGCCAGTGGCAAGCGCCTCGGCAGCGGCCAGGTCGCGAGCGGCAGCCTGAACAAGTCCGACGCGGCGATCTTCGCGTGGCAGGGCTTCTTCCTCCCGGACCGCGAGCGCCGCGACCGCCTCGTCCTCACGTATGGCTATCGCAAGGACTCCGCCAAGTCCGCCAACCTCGACGCCGCCTCCACCACGCAGGACTTCTCCGGCCTTTTCCCGCTTATGTGGGATTCCACCTACGGGGCCTACGGCCCCACGCAGACCGGCATCAACCGCAACCTGGGTGTCGTCGCTCGGCCGCTCCGGTGGCTCTCGTTCTTCTACAACAAGTCCACGACCTTCGACCTCAACATTGGCCGCTACGATCCCTTCGGCAACGACATCCCCGGCGCCGGCGGCGACGGCCGCGACTATGGTCTGCGCCTCGATCTGCTCGGCGACAAGCTCACCCTCCGCCTCAACAAATACGACAACGCCCTCGGCCCCCAGCGCGCCTCGAACCAGATCAACCAGTTTCGCGACATCTTCTTCAACATCGAGCAGCGCGTCCTCACCCTCGATCCCGGCGCGCCGACAATCAACATCACCGACGGCAACCGCCGCGGCTACCGCGTCGCCGGCCGCCCGAATTATTTCATCATGTCGGACTTCACCTCCGAGGGCTACGAGGCCGAGCTGAACTTCTCGCCGACGCGCAACTGGAACATCCGCCTCAACGGCGCCAAGTCCGAGGCCGTCGAGTCCAACATCGGCGGCCCGTGGTATGCGTGGCGCGACGCGCGCCTGCCCGTCTGGACCGCCGTCACCGCGAAGAATGGCGAGCGCGACGCGAGCGGCCAGCCCGTCACTTGGAAGACCGCGCCCTACAACGCCGCGCAGCCCACCGGGCAGACCCTCGAGCAGTATTACAACAGCGCGCTGATCGGCCAGGCCCTCGCCTTCATGAGCGCCGCCGATGGCCGCGCCACCTCCACCGCCCGCCCGGGCCGCGCCAACGCGATCGCCAACTACCGGTTCACCGAGGGCCGGCTACGCGGCGTCAACGTGGGCGGCGCCGCCCGCTGGCGCTCCGCCCCCACCATCGGCTACGGCGTGAAAACGAGCCCCACCGGCGCCGCGATCCTCGACCTCGACAAGGCCTACGAGGGCAAGGCCGAGTTCTACGTCGACCTGCACGCCGCCTATCGCGGCAAGATGAAGGCCTTCGGCAACGTCAACTACCGCGTGCAGGTCAACGTGCGCAACGTCCTCAACGAAAACGATCCCGTGCCCATCGCCGCGCTCACGACCGGCGCGATCTCGCGGCTCGCCACGATCGATTCGCGCGTGACCCAGCTCACTTTCGCCGTGGATTTCTAAGACGTAATCCGCAGAAGCCCGCTCGCGGCCCTACCTCACGCATCTCCCCCTCTCTCCTTCGCTCTTCCCGACTTCAGCTCCCATGCCCGACGCCCCGCTCATCCCCGCCACCCACCAGATCGCCGCGCCTTTTCGCGACGAGATCGACCGCATTCGTGCGCTCTACTTCTCGCGCGACCCCGCATGCTGGCCCGTCTTCGGCGACCCCGCCTTCGCCGAGATCATGGCGGTGCGCAAAAAGAAGAAGACCGCGCGCGGCCGCGTGGCCGAGTATCCCGGCGGCGACGCGCTGCTGAAGCAGCTGCGCGAGACCGATCGCGTCCCCGCCGCGAGCACGGACCCGCGCAGCGCGGTCGACCCGCTGCTCATCTTTGCGGCCGCCCTCTCCAAGAACTGGGAGGACCCCGCCAGCGTCGAGAACGTCGTGACCTCGCCTTCCGATCCCGCGTTGTTCGGCAGCATGACGGGCGTGCTCGCGAACCCGAACCTCGTCTTTGCGGAATACGCCGGCATGGGCGCGGAGCTGGAGTCGCTCGTCGTCCGCCAGATGGCGTCGCTCGCCGGCTACGACCCGGCCAAGGCCACCGGCATATTCACCGGCGGCGGCACGTTTTGTAACCTCTACGGCTACCTGCTCGGCATCCGGAAATCCCTCCCGCAGTCGCGCGAGTTCGGCCTCGAGACCGGCCAGGACTACCGGATCATCAACTCCGTCGGCGGTCACTACTCGAACATGACCAACCTCTCGCTGCTCGGCGTGAACATCCGGCGGAAGGTCATCCGCATCCACGCCACCGCGAACAACGACATGGACGTCGCCGAGCTCGAGCGGCAGCTCACCGCCTGCTTCCAGCTCCAGTGCGTGGTGCCCACGATCATGCTCACGATGGGCACGACCGACACCTTCGGCGTCGACCACGTGCGCCCGGTCGTCGAGCTGCGCGACCGCCTCTGCGCGCAGTTCGAGGTCGCGGTGAAGCCGCACATCCACGTCGACTCCGCCATCGGCTGGCCGCTGCTGTTCTTTCTCGGCTACGACTTCGCGAAAAACCCGCTTCGCATCAACGCCGCCACGCTCCCCGGCCTGCGCCGCAACGTGGATCTCTTCCGCGATGTCGCGCTCGCCGACTCGTTCACGGTCGATTTCCAGAAGTGGGGCTACGTCCCCTACACGTCGAGCCTCGTCATGATCAAGAACGGCGACGACCTGAAGGCCCTGGAGCACGACCCGGAGTATTTCAGCTACTTCGACAAGAAACTCGAGGGGAAGAGCCACCTGCTCCACGCCACGATCGAGTGCTCGCGCGGCGCGGCCGGCCTCTTTGGCGCCTACACCGCGCTGCACTACCTCGGCATCGAGGGCTTCCAGCGCCTCATCGCCAACACCCTCCAGAACGCGAGCTACCTTCGCTTCCGCCTGAGCTGCGAGCCGGGCGTGAAGCTCATGGCCGCGCAGAACAACGGCCCGAGCGTCGGCTTCCGCCTCTACGATCCCGAGCTCGTAAGCGATCCCGACGCCGAGTTCGCCTACGAATGCGTGATTCAGGACACCGCGGAATACCGCGAGCGCCTCGCCCGCAACAACCGCTACCA
>JAEUHB010000124.1 GCA_016794665.1 Opitutaceae bacterium | reverse complement strand
CCCATCGACGACGAGGCCATGCCTGAAATCACGAGCGGGAGGCCCGCGAGCCCGGCGCCGGTTTCGTCGGCGACCCGGGCGAGATGCTGCGCGAGGATGCGCGAAAAAAAGCTCCAGCGGTCGGCGGGCTGGGCGCCGGCGGCCTTCCACGCGGCGAAGGTAGCGGCGATGCCTTGATCGCCGCGGCTCGCGGCAAGGACCCGACGGGATGCGCCCTCGACGAGGCGCAGGCGAAACGCGGACGTGCCCCAGTCGCAGCTGAGGAATCGCCGGGCGGATTCGGATGCCGGTGCCGTCATGCGAAGTTCTCGTCGAAGCGCGCGTTCCACTCGATGCCGAGGCCGGGCGCTTGGGAAACGTGATACTCGCCGCCTTTGCGGGTGAGCGGGGTTCGCAGGAAACTATTCGCGGAGTCGAAGACGTGGGGGTTGAACTCGCAGAGCGAGCAGTTCTGCGCGGCGGCGGCGAAGTGCAGCGCGGCCGCGATCTGCGGGCCCATCGCGATGCTGAGGTGCGGGACGATTTCCCCGGGGAAGGCGGCGGCGATGCGCAGCGAACCGGTGATGCCGCAGCGACCGAGATCGGGCTGGAGGACGCCGACGCTCGGCAAAAACGGCTGCAGCTCGCGCAGGCTGCGGTAGCTTTCACCGAGCGCGAGCGGCGTGCGGATCGCAGCGGCGAGCGCGGCGTGGGCCTCGGCTTCCTCGGGATACAGCGGGCACTCGAGCCAGCGCGCGTTGCGCGCATCGAGGTCACGACCCATGGCGACGGCGCGATCGGGCGGCAGGTGCCAGAGGCCATCGACCGCGAACCGCATTCCGGCTGGCAGCCGATCCGCGACGGCGAGCAGGTCGTTCCACTCGCTCTCGTAGTAGAGCTTCACGATCGAAATGCCTTCATCGGCGTAGCGCGCGGCGAAGGCGGCGCGTTCTGCCGCGCCCTGGCCGGACGTGCCGCTGAGGTAGACGGGAATGCGGAGCTTCGGCGCGGCGCTCAGCAACGCGCAGACGGGTTTCCCGGCGAGTTTGCCGGCGAGATCCCAGAGCGCGAGATCCACGCCGCTCATCGCATCGAGCATGAAGCCGCTATTGTGGCCGCGCACTCGCATGGTGGCATACATGCGGTCCCACAGTGCAGCGATCCGTTCCGTGGTGCCGTCGAATTCCTCGCGTTCGAGCGCCGGTCGCAGCAGGTGGGTGACGATGCTGCACGCGACCTCCGGCGCGAGCGGCGCCTGCGCCTCGCCCCAGCCCACGAGGCCGTTGGCCAGCTCGACGCGCACGAGCGCGGTCTCGAAGTTTTCCGAGTAGAGCACCGGGTAGGCGGTGGACCAGCGGTAGGCACCATCGCCGCTGAGCGAAGTCGGCGAGCCGGCGGTGCCGCGCGAACGCGCGATGTCGCGCGGCAGACGAACCGGGATGGCTTGGACGGATTTGATACGCATGGCGCTAGGCGGTGACCGGCTGGCGGACGAAGCGACGGGTGATGAGATAGGACACGGGATGCAACAGGCCCATGATGACGAAAATGGCGGCGTAGCCGAAGCCCTGCACCACCTGCCCCGTCATCCAGACGAACAGCGTGCCGCCGAGCCCCGTGCCGAAGGCAAGCAGGCCCGACGTCGCGCCGATGAGGTGCTTGGGGAAGAGATCGTTCGTGAGGGTGTTCTGGTTGGTCTTCCAGGCCATGTGCGCGAAGGTCACCACGCAGATCAGCGCGATGGTCGCCGTGCGCGACGGCGCGTGGTGAATCGCGAGCGACACCGGCATCAGCAGCGCGCAGGGCAGCATCACGGCGAAGCGCGCGGAAAGGACGGGTTTTCCCCGCGCGACGAGCCGGCCGCTCAGCCATCCGCCAAACAGCGCGCCCAGATCGGCCGAGAGATACGGGATCCACGCGAGCATGCCCATCTCGACCATCGTGAAGCCGCGTTGCTCGACGAGATACTTGGGCAGCCAGAAGAGATAGAACCACCACACGGGGTCCGAGACGAATCGCGCCGCCATGAGGCCCCACATCTGCGGATATTGGGCGAGCTGCCGCCACGACACCTTGTTCGCTGCAGCCGTTGCCGGCTCCGCCGCGGGCACGAGCGCCCGCTCGGCGTCGGTGATGCGCGGGTGCTTGTCCGGCGAGTGGTAGAGCAGGAGCCAGAACAGCAGCCACACGAACCCGAGCGCCCCCGTGATCGCGAATGCGGGCCGCCAGCCGTAGAGCGAGTAAATCCACGTGACGACCGGCGGCGTGATGATCGCGCCGATGGCCGCGCCGCCTTGGATGAGGCCGTGCACGAGCGCGCGCTCCTTCGCGGGATACCATTCGCTCACCACGCGAAACGCCGCCATGAAGTTGCCCGACTCGCCCAAGCCGAGCAGGAAGCGCAGCACACCGAGCGACCACACGCCCGCCACGAGCGCGTGCGACATGTTGGCGAGGGACCACCACACGATGAAAACACTCAGCGCCACGCGCGCGCCCCAGCGGTCCACGAGGAAACCGGAGCCGACATACATCACGGTGTAGGCCGCGAGGAAGGCGGTGAGGACGCGCGAATACTCCAAGTCGGATATGCCGAGCTCCTTCGTGATGACCGGCGCGAGCACCGACAGCGTCTGCCGGTCGACGTAGTTGATGACCGTGGAGAAAAAGAGGAGCGCGGCGATCCCCCAGCGCAGATGCGGAATCTTTGTGATCATTTCCTGCCGGGAAACTCGGCCAGCAAGTCCGCGAGCATCGTGTCGACGTCACGCTGCGTGAAGGCGTCCATCTCGGGCAGGGGCGCGCGCACGTGCAGCGCGTCGGCGATGTTGCGGCGCGCGAGCACGTATTTGGTCAGCCGCATGCGATAGATCGCCTGCGCCACCAGTAGCGGCAGGCTCAGGCGATAGAGCCGCCGTGCGTCCGCCCGATCGCCGCTCGAATAGGATTTCCACAGCGCGACGTGCAGGTCGGTCAGCTCCACCGCGGGCATCGCGCCGCAGGCGCCGCGATCCAACTCGTCGATGATGTAGCGCGCGCCGCCGCCGCCGAAGACTCCCCGCACGCTCGGAAGGTTCGCCGCGCGCAGCGCCGTGATCGCGGGACCGGAGGGCAGCGTCTCCTCCTTGATGTAGGTGATGGCCGGAATGCTCGCCGCGATTTCGATGATGGCCTTGGCGCCGAGCCCCGCGCCGGTGGGTGCGGGCGCGTTCTGCAAGATGATCTCGGCGCCGGGGAGGCCGGCGGCGACTTGCTGGAAGAAGGTGCGATGCGCCGCGACATCCGAACCCAAACCCACGGGCGCCATGATCATCAGGTGCCGGATGCCGTGCCTCATCGCGATAGTGCCGGCCGCGACCACATCGGCGGCGGTGGGCGCGCTGGCACCGCCGACCAGCGGCACTTTCCCTGCCGCTTCCTCCGCAACCAACGCCAGCAACTGCTCGCGCTCGGGCAGCGACAGATGGCTGTATTCGCTCGCCACGCCCGGAAACACGATCCCATGCGCGCCCGCGTCGAGGGCAAAGCGCAGCACGCGGCGCTGCGCGGCGAGGTCGAGCTCGTTGCTCGCGGTGAAGAGCGTCGGGATGACGGGGAAGATGCCTTGGAGCACGGTGGGGCGGTTGGGGTGAAGCCGGGGGCTTGCGGGGGAGGTGGTTTGATGCGGGCGGAGGGGAGCGGAAGAGCGTGACTTGGCGGCCGCAACGGCCGGTCACCTTGTTGCGGTGCCGGAGTCGGGGGCAAGCAACGGCGACAGGCCCGTGAACCAGCGCGCGGCCATCTTCTCCGCGCCGGCGGCATTGGGATGGACAAGGTCGGCAATGGTGTCGGTTCGCCAGTCGAAGCCGGTCGCCTGATTGACGAGCACGATCGGTTGGGCGGGCGTGTGGAGGCGCGCGGCGAGGCGGCCGAGCTCGGCGTTGAGATCGGGCAGGTAGGAGTATTTCGGGAGTTTTCCGGCGGGAATGACCTGCGCGAGGAGGACCCTCACTTTCGGATTCGTCGCGCGGAGGGCGGTGATGAGCCGCTCGGTCGCGGCGATCATGCCGGGGACGGGCTTCTCGGTGGCGAAGTGGTTGTGGCCGGCGTGGAGGAGCACGATGTCGGCGGGCGACTTCGCAAAGTTCCCGGGAACCGCGGCAGCGAGAAACTCGATGTTCTTGCCGCCGTAGCCTTCGTGCCGGAGGCCTTCGGGGCCCCGGGAGCCGACGAACTCAAATGCGAGGCCGGCGGAACGCAGCTTCTCGGCGAGGAGCGGCCGGTAGTTGGAAAAGGTCGCGCCGCCCTCGGTGATCGAGTCGCCGATGGGCATGATGCGGACAGGGCGCGGCGGGCTCGTGTTGGCGATCGCAGTTGCGACGCCGAGAGCCGCGAGGAGAAAGCGGAGCGTCACGGGGTCAAAACATCACGTTGACCGACAGCGAGGATTTGCGCGGGGTGTATTGCTGGCGGAAGTAGCGGACGACGCCGTTGGTGCCGCGGGGGAGCGCGAGGAGCACCTGTTTGTCGAGGAGGTTGTCGACATTCAACTGGACCGACATGCGTGTCTTCGCGAAGCCCTTGAAGCCGTAGACGCCGAAGAAATTGTGCTGCACGCGATCGGGATAGTAGAAGGTCTTGCGGGTGTTGGCGGCGGCGGCATCGGTGAAGCGGTAGGCCCGGAATTTCTGCTGGTAGATGCTGGACAGGCCGAGCACGAGGCCGCGGAGGCGGCCGTCGTTGAACTGGTAGCGGTTGATCATGCTCCAGGAGTTTTCGGCGTAGCCGGTGGTGGGCTCGCCGGACCTCCGCACGATGATGTCGGGGACGGGCGGCACGAAGCCGAGCTGGTGCTGGGTGATCGGGAGCCCGGTCGCGCCTGTGCCGACGCCGGCGGCGCGCATGCCGAGGAACTGGGAGTTGAGGATCTGGCCGGAGTCGGGATCGAGGTTCGCGAAGTAGGGGCTCGTCGGATCCTTCAGCATCGCGATCGACAGGGGGATTTGGGCTGAGGTCGCATCCGTCGGATCGCTGGCGACAAGGAGCGGCGTGAGGCCGGTGCCGGTGCGGGTCGCGACGACCTGCTGGCCGCCGACGGTCGTCGTGTTGAATTGATCGTTGTAGAAGATCGGCAGCGTGACGTCGCTGCGTTCGGAGCCGTTGGACTGCGTGAAGCTCAGCGTGACTTGCCACGACTTGAGCGGGCGCACGGACATCGCGACGCTCAACCCATCGGAGGCGCGGCTGAAGACGTAGCCCTGGCCGCCGTTGCGGCCGTTGATCCCATCGGGATCGACGTCGTTGCGGAAGCCGCCGAGGCCGGCGGTGTTGTTGAGTTGCTCCGTCTTGTAGTAGGTGATGCTGCCCGAGACGCGGTGGTCCCACATCGCCATCTTCAGGCCGCCGTCGAAGCTACGGCCGGAGCCGATCGGGAGGATGACGTTGTAGATGTCGCGGTCGGTGGCGAAGTTGATCTTGGAGTTCTGCGAGCGGTTCGCGTAGGCGCGGAGGCCCTTGATCGGGGTGTTGACGACGATGCCGTAGGCGAGGCTGTCGTAAGTGATCGGACCCTTGAGCTCGGCAGTGGTGAGGCGTTCTTGCTCGGCGGTCTCGCGGCGGTAGCTCACGAGGACGTCGATGCGGTTCTTCCAGAACTTGCTGGCGAGGCTCGAGCCGAAGCCGTTTTCGCGCGTCTCGTCGATTTGGTAGCTGGACTGGTTGGGCCGGCCGTCGGCGGTGAGCGGGCCCGAGACGCCGAACGGATTGCTGGCCGTCGGCGTGACAGCGCCCGGGTAGGCGCCGGTGCCGAAGCGGTAGCGTTTGCCGTTGGGATGGTTGATGTATTCCACCGGCCAGTCGCTCAGCCCGTAGGGCAGGCTACCGGAAAAAATGGGGCGCCATTCGGAGGGCATCTGGTTGCGGCCGGAGTCGGCGTTGGTGATGAGCGCGCGGTTGGTCACCCAGTCGCCGTTGGCGTCGACCTCGTAGAAGCGTGCGAAACGGATCGTGGTCCAGTTGCGCTGGTCCGAGTAGAAGCCGCTGAGGCGGTGGTTGCCGAGCCACTGGCCGAAATCGAGCTTGGCGACGCCGGTGACGCGCAGGCCCTGTGCGCCGGTGATGTAGGGAAAGCTCTGGATGCCGACGTTGGTCGCCCACTCGGCGATCCGGTTGCCGGCGGCGTCGCGGTAATTGTTGGACGGATGGTCGGGACTGAAGAACGTGGTGCTGGTGGGCTGGATGGTGGCGTTGACGCGGGTGTCGCGGCCGTAGCGCGCCTGGAAGGCGACGTTCTTCCAACGGACGAGGTCCATGGTGACGCTGTTGGATTTGTTCACCCAGTGCTGGCGGTTCATCGCGCCCATGAGCGAGTCGGCGTTGGTGACGGTGACGAGGTTGTTGAGCAGCGCGGGGCCGCCGAGGCCGATGAGGTAGTTGGTGGACTGGTTGTCGAGGTTGACGCCGTTGCTGAGGAGCAGGCCGGAGGCCACCGGCACGCGGAGCGTCGCGCCGCTGGAAATGGCGGCACCGCGGGTGTAGTGCCGGAAGTCGGCGTAGAGGTTGACCCACGGCACGGGCCGGTAGGCGGCGGAGACCTGCATGCCCTCCTGGTCGAGGCCGAGGAGAGGGCGGTAGTAGCGGTCGGCGGATTTCATGAGGTTCACGCGGACGCCGAGGCGCTTCACGCCGTAGTTGGCGTCGAGTGTGTAGAGCGTGGAGCCCTCGGAATCGAACTTCGCGCTGAGCGTGCCCGTGCGGCGATTGAGGGCGGCGCGCTTCGAATTGACGACGACCACGCCGGAGGCGTCGCCCGAGCCGTAGAGGAGGTTGTTCGAGCCGTTGATCACGTCGGCGCTTTCGACGTCGAAGCTGTTCATCATCGAGGTGGCGGAGCGGAGGAAGCCGTCGCGGCGCGGGGTGCCGATGGCGAAGCCGCGCCCGGTCATGCCCTCGGGCTGCACGCCGTCGCCCTCTTGCATGCCGCGCTGGTCCTCGTTGCCGCCGCCGAAGAGCGTGGCGCCGAGCCCGCCGAAGTCGCCGAGCAGCTTGAAAACGTCACCGCCGCCGAGCTCGGTGATCATCTGCTTGGTCATGATGCGGGCGTCGACGGGCGTCTCCTGGAGGGAGGCGTTGGTGCCGGTCAGCGAGTTGGTGTTCGTGGCGTCATAGCCGTCGTTGGCGTCGCTCACGACCTCGAAGGGCGACAGGATGATGGCCTCGGTCTTGGCCGTGGCGGGCGCGCGGGAGGGAGCGACGGCTTGGGCGTGGGACGACGGGGCGCCGACGAGGAGCAGCGCAACGCTCAGCGGGATAGAAATGCGGCGCGGACCCGAGGAAATGTGAGGCGTTTTCATGTTGGGGGAAGGCAGAGGGATCGTGCGGCGCTCAGAACCGATGCTCCGCTGAGAGGCGGTAGGAGATCGGGTCGCCCATCGAGATGGAGCTCGGGTAGTATTTTTCGCTGAGGAGATTGGAGACGGTCAGGTTGTAGCTCACGGGGCGGCCGAAAATCTTCGCGCTGTAGCCGGCGCGGGCGTTCACGACGACGCGCGGATCGAGCAGGAAGGGATAAATGTCATTTGTCTCGAAGGCCTTTGCCTGGCCGCGGTAGCTGATGTTGGCGCCGGTCGAGACGCCCTTGAGCCAGCCTTCGCTGAAGCGGTAGGAGGTCGTCACGGTCCACGCGTGCGTGGGCGAGCGGATTTGCGCGCGGCCGACAATCGCGGGATTGGCGGGGTTCTTGGAGACGAACGAGTGCGTCTGCGTGTAGCCGCCGACGAGCTGGAAGTCCTTCGTGACGTTGGCGGAGAGGCGGAACTCGAAGCCCTTCGCGCGGTTCTCGCCCACCTGCGTCTCGTAGGTGTAGGCGCCGATGGCGTCGGTGGCGCTGAAGGACTGGCGGCCGTTGATGTTGATCGTCTTGAAGACGGTGGCCTGCCCGCTGTAGCGGCCGTCGGCGAAGTCGAACTTGAAGCCGTAGTCATAGCCTTTGGCGATCAGCGGATCGAACGGCGTCTGCGAGCGGTCGGCGTTGGTGCGGAGCGAAGTGATCTGGCGGAACGACTCGGAGAAGTTGGCGTAGAGGCCGAGCGCCTTCGTCACGCGGAAGACGGCGCCAGCCTGCGGCGTCGTGCGGTCGCGCTCGATGCGGAGGCGGGTGTTGGCGGCGTAGTTGAGCGTGAGGCTCTGGATTTTCGAGTAGTTGAGGCCGCCGAGGAACATCAGGCGCTCGTCGAAGAGCGCGAGCGCGTCCACGAGGTAGAACTTGTCGTCCCAGAACCGCGCGCCGCTGTAGCCGGTGATGCGATTCGCCGAGAGCGGCGGCACGGTGCGGTCCCAGGTGGCGGGATTGGCGAGGTCCCAGTTGGGCGGCGTGGCCACGCCAAGGCCGCCGGCGATGCCGGACGCGCGGCTCTCGCTGTAGCTGCGCGCGGAGACGTATTCCCAGCCGGCGACGAGACGCGTGTAGTGCCGGCGCGAGAAATCGAAACGCGCCGCTAGGTTGAGCGTGTTGGCGAAGGTCTGGCCGTTGCTGTAGCTGCCGCTGAGGCTGCGCGAGTAGGGCAGCTGGCCGGCGGGCGTGGTGGCCGTGATGTTGATCGCGGTGGCGCCGGCCTCGTAGGCGTTGCGGCGGACGGAGCTGACGCCGGCGACGTTGCGCAGGACGATGCGATCGGTGAACGCGTGCTCGAGCGTGGCCGCATAGATGCGGTTGCCGGTGTGCGTGCCCAGGCCGGGGCCCTGGCCGTTCCAGGTGCGCGGGATCATGTCCGCGAATTTCACGACGAAGGGCGCGACGAGGCGGTTGTTGAAGCGCGGCCAATTGGCGGTGCCCGTGAGATCCATGTCAGCCCACTCGGCGTCGAGGGTGAGGGAGGTGCCCTTGCGCGGCGCCCAGCGGATGACGGGAGCGATGAAGGTCTTCTTCATCTCGTCGTAGTCGCGGTAGCCGTCGCGATCGGTCCACGAGCCGTCCACGCGGTAGGTGAGCGTGCCCGACGGGTTGAGCGGGCCGGTGGTGCCGAGCTCGGCGCGGTAATAGCTCCACGAACCGACCTCGAGGCGGAGATGGGAGGCGCGCTTGACGGAAGGCTGCTTGGTGACCGTGTTGGCGACCCCGCCCGGATCGAGCTGGCCGTAGAGGACGGAGGCGGGGCCGTTGACGACCTCGACGCGCGCGACGTTGGCGGAGTCGTAGCTGCGGAGGTTGGTGTTGCCGTTGCGCGCGCTGAAGAACGTGGTGAAGCCGCGGATAGTGTAGCTCTCGAGATTGCCGGTCGCGGCGCGCTGGGAACTCTGCACGCCGGACGACAGCGCGAGGATATCGTAGACCTCGGTGAGCCCGTAGTCCTTGAAGAGCTGCTCGGTGATCACGTCGATCGAGAGGGGCATCTTCTTCAATTCGGTGGCGACCTTGGTGGCGCTGATGGAATTGGTGGCGGCGTAGCCGGACTCGGTTTCCGAATGGATGGTGAACGCGGGCAGAAGGACGGTTTCCTCCGCGGCGGGCTTGCCCGCGGGAGCAGATTGGGCGGCGAGCGCGAGCGGTGTCAGAAATGCGGCGGCGAGCCTGAGGGGCAGGGGTGTTTTCATGCTTGGACGTTGGGCGGCAGGGCGGGTCGGGGGTGGCGCGCGGTGTGTTGCGGGCCGCGCGCGCAGGCGATCCCACCCCATGAAGTCGGGGATTGCTTGGCAATCGCGCTGGCGGTGAACTCGTTCACCGTGCCCACCTCGCCCCAGCCGGTTGTCACCCTCAAAGCGATCGCCCGCCACGCGGGGCTGTCGCTGGCGACGGTGTCGTATGCGCTGCGCGCGCACCCGAAGATTCCACCGGCGACGCGGGAGCTCGTCGCCGCCGCGGCGCGCGAGCTGGGCTACCGGCCCAACCCGCGGGTGGCGGGCCTCATGGCGCACATCCGCGGGGCGCGGGTGCGGCCGCGCGCCGAGCGGCTCGCTTTTGTGTGGGTGCACACGGCGCGGCGCACGTCGGCGGAGAATCCCTACCTGCGCGCGGTGTTCAAGGGCGCCTCGGCCCGCGCGGGGCGGCTCGGCTTCGCGTTGGAGGAGTTCTGGACCGACGATCCTGGGATGACGGAGCCGCGGCTGCAGGAGATCATCGTGGCGCGCGGCATCTCGGGCGTGCTGCTTTCCCCGGTGCTCACGCCGGAGACCTCGCTCGTGCTCGACTGGGATTGGAGCCGGTTCGCCGCCGTGGTGATTGGCAACGTGACGTGGACGCCCGAGCTGCACCACGTGGGCCACCATCATTTTCGCGCGATGCGCATGGTGCTCCAGGAATTGGCCGAGCTCGGCTGCCGGCGGCCGGCGGCGGTCGTCGACGCGGTCATCGATGATCGCGCGAAGCACGCGTGGACGGGGGCGTTTTTCGCGAATCACCCGGAACCGGCGGTCGCGCGGCAACTGCTCCGCATGCACGATCCCCGACAGCGGCGCGGCTTGGCGGAGTGGCTCACCCAAAGCGGAGCCGACGCGCTGATCGTGAGTGCCGTCGCGCAACTCTCGGCGCCGGGAGTGCGCGCGGTTTGCCGCAAGAACGCCCTGCCCATCGCCACGCTCCGCTGGTCGGAGGGCTTGCCGGCCACGATTGCCGGGATCGACCAGTGCGACGACTTGCTCGGCGCCCAGGCCGTCGAACTCCTGATTGCGCAACTCCACCACAACGAGCGCGGCCCGCCGCGGCACCCGGGCATGATGCTGTTCCCGGGCCGGTGGGTGGCGGCGACGGCGCCGCGAACGCTCGCCGGCACGACGAAGGGCGGCCGGTAAACGTGCGTGAGCTGCGCGACGGCTGCCTCGCCGCCGTGAAAACGACCGGCCGCGGCCGGCTCAGCCCGTCCGCGGCACGATCGCGCCGTGCTTCGTCAGCTCGCGGCGGATTTCCACCAGATTCACCTGCGCGGGCGTCGTGCCCGCCTTGGCCGCGAGGGCGGCGGTGGCTCCGGCGGCCTGGCCCATCGCCATGCACGAAGCCTGCACGCGCAACGCGGAGTTGGCCAGCTGGTCGCTGCTGAGGCACCGGCCCGCGACGAGGAGATTCTTGCTCGCCTTCGGAATGAGCGCGCGCAGCGGGATCGTGGGCACGACCCCTTCGTTGAGATGTTTGGGTGTCACGCCGCCCTCGTAGTGCAGATCAATCGGGTAGAACGAATGGGCGACGGCATCCTCGAACACCCGGCCGCTGACGTAGTCCTCGTGCGTGATCTGGGTCTCGCCGACGATGCGGTAGGTCTCGCGGATGCCGGCCTCGGGTTGGAGTCGCTCGATCGTCAGCAGCGCGAAGGCCGGCTCCTGCTTCAGGAAACGCAACACGCGCAGGAGCGCCTCGCGGCCCTGAATGTTGGTGGCGGTGTGTGTCTCGGAGGTCGAGGAGTCCGCGCCGAGGATGTGGTTGCCGCTTTCGCCGCCCTTGCCGAGCCAGCCCGCGATGGTGCCGTTGATGTCGGTCGGCTTGAGCGCGCCGGATTTGCGCGCGGCCTCGAGCTTGGCCTGCATGGCATGCATGTCGATCGACGGCAGGTCGTAGCCGCCGACGCGGTAGATGAGCGTGCCGGGCTGGCGGGTCTTTTCGCGCAGGCGGGCGAGGCCGGCGAGGCCGACGACCGACGCGTTGCCGGTGCAATCGATGAGTTGTTTCGCGACCACCTCGACGCTCGTGCCCTTGCCCGCCAAGCGCACGCGCCACCCGCTCGGCGTGGCGGTGACGGACGACGGTGACTCGTAGTAGCGGAGCTGCACGCCGGCCTTGACGCACGCCTCCTCGGCGAGCGCGGCGTAGAGGTTCCCGGTGATGCGGACTTGATGCCGCCAGTGTTGGCGGCCGGTGGGCTTCGTGAAATCAGGCAGTTCCGCGCTGCCCAGGTCCGCGGCGGCTTTCACCAGCTCCCAGCCGATGCCGGCGATGACCTGTTTGCCCCATGCATGGAACAGGCCGGGAAAATCGACGCCCCCGGTGGTGGTGGTGCCGCCGAGCTGGCTGCCCGATTCGACGAGCGTCGTGCGCGCGCCGAGCCGGCCCGCCTGGAGGGCGGCAATCGTGCCGGCCGAGCCGCCGCCGATCACCAGCACATCGGTCTCGAGCATGCGCAGGGCGGGAGGCGGCGTGGCGGCGACGAGCACGCTGCCGGCGGGAACAGCACCGAGGCTGGCGAGGAAATGACGGCGTTTCATGGGGGAGGGTGGCTGCGGCTGCGGGTGACGGGGAGGAAATTAGAACGTGGTCGTCGCCGAGATGCGCCACGTGCGCGGGCTCGCGTAGCCGAGGGATTTGTCGGCGTAGAACTCGTCGGTGACGTTGTCGACGTTGAGCTGGAATTTCACGCGGCGCTGAAAGATGCGCGTGGCGTAGCCGGCCATGAGGTCGAGGCGGCTGTAGCCATCCTCGACCACGAACTTGCGCGCGAACGAGGCGTCGAGCGGGATCGGGCCGTCGCGGCGCTGGTAGCCGGCGCTGAGGGTGAGGCCGGCGAGGGGCTTCGCGATGAAATCGTATTTCACCCAGAGGCTCCACGAGTCGGGCGAGTTGCCGCGGAGCGGGAGGCCGATCGTGTCGGGACGGCCGTCGCTGTTGAGATCAGGCGATGCGCCGGTATTGATCACGTCGGCGACGACACGGGCGTCGATGTGCGCGTAGGCGGCGATGACGCTGACATTGCGCACGGGCGTCCACACGAGATCGAACTCGAAGCCCTCGGAGCGCTCGCCGTCGGTGAGCGAGGCGCCGTTGATGCCGAGCACGGCGGCGCCGCTGTTGACGCGGCGGACGTTGGTCTTGTCGACGCGGAAAACGGCGGCCGTGCCCGTGAGGGTGTTGCGGAGGAGGGTGAACTTGAGGCCAGCCTCGTCGCCGACGCCGGCTTCCGGCGGGAAGAACGGCGAGTTGGGGTCGATGGTGCTCGCGCGGCCGTTGGGTCGGAATGACTCGGAACGCAGCGCATACATCGAGACCTCGGGCGTGAGCGCGAAGGTAGCGCCGTATTGCGGCGTCCACGCGGTGCGGCCCTGCCCGCGGAGATCGCTCCAGCGCGAGCCGGCGAGCACGGTGAGGCGGTCGTCGAGCAGCGTCATCTGGTTGGTCACGTAGGCGCCCTGCTGCCAGACCGGTTTGGTCCACGGCGAGTTGACCACGGCGGCGGGGCCGCCGGGCGCGCCGATTTCCGCGAGCGTGGGATAACGCGCGACGCCGAAGACCTGGGCCTCGGTGCCGGCATCGAAGAGGAAGCGCTTCGTGGTGAACGGGCTGTTGTTGGCCCACGCGAAGAGCAGCTCCTTGTTGGCGATCTCGGAGCGGTCCCAGCCGGCGACGAGCTTGTTTTTCGTGCCGAGCACGTCAAAGGTTCCGAGCACGTTGAGATTAAACGTGCGGTTGATCGCGCCGATCGAGGAGATGCCGGGGCGGTCGAAGTAGGAATGATTGTCAGTCACGGCGATCCGGTTGCGGGTGACCGTGGTGCGCTGGAGGCGGTTGCCGTCGCTCGCGCCGTGGACGGCGCTGAGAAGGAGGCGATCGCCGAGCTTCTGCGTGACGGTGACGGAATAGAAGTTCGACTCGTCGTCGTAGGTGTCGGTGGGCGTGAGCGAGCCGAGCTCGACGGCGCGGGCGTGGGCGGCGCCGGTGAGAAGCTGCTGGGTGAAGGGCGCCGGCCGGTCGGAGGTGAGAAACACGTCGCCGAGCCGCTCCTGGATGCCGCCCTGCTTGCGATACTGCGCGTCGAGCGTCACACGCGTGGTCGCGGTGGGATTCCATTCCACGACGCCGCTGAGGAAATCCTGCTCGTCGCGCCAGAAGCGGCGCCAGCCATCGGTGTCGAGCCACGAGCCCATGATCCGGAGCAACAGTCTCTTTTCGACGATGGGCTGGTTGAAATCGAACTCGGCGTATTTGTAGTGGTCGTCGCCGAAGCCGAGGCGCACGGAGGCGTAGCGCTCGGCGAGCGGCTTCTTGGTGATGACGTTGATGACGCCGCCCGGATCGGAGGCGCCGAAAAAGATCGAGCTGGGTCCCTTGAGCACCTCGATGCGCTCGAGGTTGGCGGAATTCGTGATGCCCTGCATGCGGATGCCGTTCCGCAGGATTTGCGAGGTATGAAACCCGCGCACGACGAACTGCTCGCTGCGCGTGCCGCCGCCGCCGCCCTCGTTGCGCGCGCCGAGGCCGACGCCGCTCACGAAACGGATCGAATCCTCGACGCGGCGGGTGTCCATGTCGGAGATGAGCGCCTCGGTCACGACTTGGATGCTGGCGGGCATGCGCTTCACCTCGGTGGCGATGAGCGTGCCGGAGACCGTCTGCTCGGCGCGGTAGCCATCGGCCGGCTTGGCGGAGACGGTGAAGGCGTTGAGCGAGACGATTTCGGAATCGCGCGGCATGGCGCCGGGCGCCGGCGCGGCGGTCTGCGCGCGGGCGCCGGTGGCGGCGACGAAGAGAGCGGTGAACGCGGAGAGCAGGGTGCGGGGGGATTTGGTCACGGCGGGTTTGGGCGAGGGTTTGGGTTCGAGGAATCTGAAGGGGGGCGTGCGTGTCTGGGCTCGATGCCTGCCGGTTTGGCCCGCGGAACGGCCTGAGCAAGCTCGGGCCTTGCAGCCGAGAAGTGACGCGACGTTGGCAGGGGACAGCGGCCGCGACTGCCGGCGCTACACGCTCGCCGGCACGACGAAGGGCTTCCGGTAAACGCGCGTCAGGTGCGCGTCGGCTTCCTTGTCGCCGAGGAATTTTTCCTTCGCGCCGTCGAACTTGAGCGAGCGACCCACGCGGTAGGAGATGTTGGCGAGGTGGCAGAGCGAGGTGGAGAGGTGGCCGTCGAGGATGTCGCAGTGGAGCGATTCCTTTTTGCCGGCCCGCAGGGCCTCGAGGTAGTTGGCCCAGTGGTTGGCGCGCTCGCGCTCGGGCTCGGTGGATTGCGCAAAGGGCTGCTTCTCGCGGCGGCGGAACGCGCGCCACGTGCGGTTGCCGAGCTCGAGCCAGCCTTCGGTGCCGTAGTAGAAATTGGTGGCGGGCTGTGCGCCGCTGCCCTCGGCGTTGGAATAGCGGCCGCGGGTCGCGAGCTCGATGATCTTGCCATCGGCGTAGGTGAACGCGGCGGTCTGGGTGTTGGGCGTCTCCTGCGTGGTGCGGTCGTCGTCGTAGGTGTCGACGTCGCCGTAGACGCGCTTGCCGGGGTTCTTCCCCTCGTGCGCGGTGAAACCGAAGAGCCCGCCGGTGGAGTAGGCGGCGACGGGGTGCTCGTTTTTCCCGAGGCCCCAGCGGGCCATGTCGAGCGTGTGCGGGCCGGTGTTGCCGGTGTCGCCGTTGCCGGTGTCCCAATACCAGTGCCAGGTGTAGTGGCTGCGCTTCTCGCTGTAGGGGCGCCACGGTGCGGGGCCGAGCCACTGGTCGTAGTGGAATTTCGCGGGCGGCGTGCCGTCGCGCGCGACGCCGTAGGAATCGCGGGCGACCGACACGAGCGCGCGCGCCATGTAGATGTCGCCGATGCCGCCGCGGTGCAGGAACGCCATCGCCTC
>JAEUHB010000112.1 GCA_016794665.1 Opitutaceae bacterium | reverse complement strand
AAGGGCAGCGGGCCGCTGGCGCTCACGCGCGCAAAGCGCTCGGGCGTGGCCTTCACCTGCGAGGCTGCCTCCTCGCTCTGGAATTCGCGCGGGTAGGCCCAGAGCAGTGTCGGCAGCGGGCCGCGCGCGGGCGTCCAGCCTGGCGGCAGGTGCAGCGTGCCGGAGAGCGCGACGCCATCGGCGCGTTTGTAGCGGAGAACCTCCTGGGTCGCGCCGGTGAGCTGCGGGTAAGGATTGAGAAAAGCCGTGAGGGGCCGGAGCTCGCCGCTGGCGAGCGTGCGCACGAAGTAGTTCATCGGCTCCGCGGGCGACTCGCGGGCGACGACCGCGCGCGTGAGCGTGGCGTCGGCAAACGCGACGAACTCCTCGTAGTGCGGCGGCGCCGAGCGCCAGAGGCGGCGCGTCGACTTGGTCTCGAGATCGAGTTCGTCGAGGAACGGCCGGTCGCCGTCGGGCGACGCGCCGGCGCCGGTGAGGAAGATTTTTTTCCCGTCGGCGCTGCGCTGCACGACGACGCGGCCGCGGGCGTCGCGACCCGTGACCGGCCGGCCGGGGTCGGCGTAGCGGTCCTCGGTGTTGCGCTGGGAGAGGAGCGTGCGCTCGCCCTTCGGCGTCGCGGGTGAAACGGCCCACGTGCGCGCCGTGCGCGTGGTCGCCCATGATTCGGTGACGAGCGCAAGCGCGTCGTCACACCACTGCACGCCGGTGACGCGATACTCGAAGCGCTGCTGCTCGGTGGGCTGGGCCGTGAATGGCGCGGCGAGCGTGAACCACGCGTCGCGCGCGGTGGTCTTGTCATCGGCGAGCTTGGCGTTGCGCGGCAGCGACTGCACCCAGCTCAGCGTGGCCGGCGCGTCCGCGCGCCACGCCACGGACCGTGGTCCGGGAGCGACGGTCTCGGTGGCGGCACCCTCGGAGAGCGGCCGCTCGACCACGACGTGCTCGCGCCGCCCTGACCGATCGTGGACGGCGACCGTGGTGGGAAAACGGCTCGACGGCACGAGATAGGAGAACGGCCGGTGAATCGTCGAAACGATCAGGTGCCGCCCGTCCGGCGAGGGCGCGACAAACGCGAGCAGCCCGCGCACGGGCAGCGGGGTGAGGGCGCCGCCGATCGTGACGAGCGCCAGCTCGCTCACGCCGTGGTGCTCAAACAGCCGCTCGTCGTGCGGGCTCGCGAGCAGGCCGTCGTAGGTGCGGGCGGGCGCGCGCTTCCCGAGGTTCTCCTGCGCGATCGGTCCGGTGGGAGCGGTGGCTGCGACCGGCGCCGCCCCGCGATCCGGCGGCGCGCGGCGGATGAGGAGGGTCGAGTCGTCGAGCCACACGAACGGATCGCCGAGCATGGCGTTGAGCACGGGCCCGGTGAGACGCCGCGCGGCCGCGGTCTCGGCGGGCGCGAGCCAGAGCTCGAGGCCCGTTTCCGTCACCACGGCAAACGCGACGTGCCGTCCATCGCGGCTCCACGTGGCATCCGTGAACCGCGCGCCGGCGGGCAGCCCCGTGACGCGCCGGGCGGCGCCGCCCGCGAGCGGCTGGAGCGCGAGGCCGGTGAACGCCGTGGCGCGGCTCGGGCCGTTGGTCGCCGGGTTCACGCGCAGTCCCGCGAGCCGCAGCTCCGGCTGCGCCAGCTCCGTGATCGACGGGGCCTCGGGCCGGTCGAGCAGCAGCAACCACCGGCGGTCCGGGCTCAGCACGGCGGCGGGTGGCAGCGGGGCGTCGACAATCGCGGCGAGCGCGGTGGAGGGCGTGCGGTAGCCTTCGGCCGCGTGTGCGCGGGGCGATGCGATCGACACGGCGAGGGCCACCAGCGCGATACTACAAAGGGAGAGGCGGGGCATGGGGCGCACGTTGCGACGCCGCGGCAGTGATGGCAACGGCGGGTCGGCGGCCAGCCGCGCGGGCGGGCAGGCCGCGCTCGCATTTACGACGCGAGTTTCGGCTGGTGGTAGCCCGCCTCGTGAGAGGCGGGACAGAGCGCCCCGCTCACGCGCCCGCCAGTCCCCGCTCTCACGAGCAGGGCGACCAAGCTCATGCTTCCCTGGACGAGGGACTCATCGCCCCGCGCCGCGCAGCTCGCGGGACATCTCGAGGAGGGCGTCGAGCATCTTCACCGCGGCCTGCGGCTCGAGGTAGTTGGTGCCGGGCCAGGTCTCGTAGCCGCCGAGCTCGAAATGCCGCGGCGTGGGCAGGTAGCCGAAATAGCCGTGGTTCAGCTCGACCATGAACGCGTGCGCGAACGGGCTCCGCTTTTTGAACTCGAGGCCGGTCTCGGCGAACGTCTCGCACGGGAAGGTGCCGATGTGGATGTCGCCAATCCTGAAAGCCTGCAGCGGGATGCGCGCGGGCTGCTCGGCCCGCGCGAGGATCTGCACCCGCGCGGCGTAGCTCAGGCGCTGCACCCAGTCGGGCGTCGTGGGCCACTTGGCGCCGACCGGGATGTCGCCTTTCTCCAGGCGCGGCGCGCGGGCTTCGGTTTCCTTGGCCCACGCGATCACCTCGGGGCCGATGGTGCGCCATTGCACCGGGAGCTCGCGGTAGCGGGCGGCGAGCTCCGCGCGGTCGCGCCACGTGACGCGCGCGAGGGACGCGTGGACCTTGGCCGCGACATCACGGCCGACGCGGCGCATCTTCTCATAGGGCGGGAGCCGGGGGCTGGGGGCGCGGAAGTCGATGTTGTTGATGTCGCCGCTCGTGCCGTTGGCGAGCAGCGCGACAAACGGCGGGCCGTCGTCCGCGGGCGCGACCAGGCGCTTCAGCTCCTCGCAGAACACCGCGAAGTAATCCGCCGAAATCGCGCGGCCCGGGACGCCGCCGACGTAGTGCAGCGAGTAGGCGGCGAGCAGCGAGATCGGCCGGCCGCCCGGCTCGCGCAGCGCGATGAACGACACCGTGGGATCAACCGGGCCCGCGGGCTCGACGAGGTTGGGGCTGCCCGCGGGCGGGTTCATCTTCACGCGCTCGACTTTGCCGAACGGGCTCGGCGGTGCGGTGCCTTCCTTCATGTGCCAGCGCCGGTTGAAGACGTGCTCCGGCGCCTCGGCCGTGCCAAACGCGATCTCGGCGGGGCGGAGTTGGTTGGCGGCGCGCTGCACGCCATCGGCGATGCGGTGCGCGACGAAGCGCTGGTAGTCGTCGAGCGGCTGCTCGTAGGCGAAGCGGCTCTCGCCGAGCGCGGTGCCGGCGGAGTGCGTGTGCGTGCCGGCGATGAGGACGTTTTCGCGCGGGATGCCCGTGGCGGCGGTGATCAGCCGGCGGGCCTCGACGCTCACCATGCGGTGCAGGCCGAGGAGGTCGCAGATCACGAAGGCGAGCTTGGTGCGGCCGTCGTCGAGCACCAGGCAGCGCGCGTGCAGCTCGTCGTGCACATCGGCCGCGGGGAACGGTGCGAAGCCGCCGACGATGGGCGTGCCGAGCGGCGGCGTGAGGTTGCTCGTGGCGGCGCCGGCGCGGAGCGGGGCGCTGGCGGCGGCCGCGTGGAGGGCGGGCGGCAGGGTGAGGGCGAGGAGGAGGAGGAGCGTGCGCATCGGTGAAGAGGGTCCGCCGTCGCTCCTGCGGAGCCATGGCGAGATGGGGTTGGGGTGAGCGGATGACTTTTAGAACGATCCCTTCACGCCCAGGGCGAGGGCGATGCCGAACTCGGAGGTGCGGTTCTGTCGGGCGTAGGCAGGCGTCTCATCGCCGTAGCGGAGGAGCACCTGCGGGACGTTGAAGACGTTGTTGGCGCTGGCGACGAGCGAGAGCCGCTTGCTGAGCTGGTAGGAGCCGTTGAGGTCCAGGCTCGTGCGCGCGCCGAAGTATTGGAACGCATTCGTGCCGACGGCGGGCATCGCCGTGCGTTTGTCGAGGCCACGGTAGTTCCAGCGCGCGACGAAGCTGACGCGCCGCCAGTTGAACGACGCGCCCCAGTTGCCGGTGCGGGGGATGAAGCTCGTGAAGTCGGCCTGCCGGTTGCCCTCGAGGCGCAGCGAGGTGGCGTTGGCAAAGAGCGTGAACGGCGCGCCCCAGCGCCCGAGGCGGCGCAGCGACTGGCGGACGTTGAACTCGGCCCCGCTGATGCGCGCGGAGCCGGCGTTGAACTTGGAGTTCACGTTCCAGCCGACGTAGGCGGCGTCGAGGCCGAGCTCCTCGAGCGTCGCGGCGTCGGCGAGGCGCACCTGCGTGCCGAAGAAATTGCGGATGTCCTTCCGGAAAACGCCCGCGCTCACCAGACCGCCGCCCTCCGTGTAGTATTCGGCGGAGAGGTCGAAGTTGTCGGCGGTCCACGGGCGGAGGGCGGTGTTGCGGACTGTGATGGTGCCCTTGACGATCGCGGGGTTGTTCTGGTCCTGCTCGTTGAGATCGTTCTCGGCGAACTGGGCGTTGGGAATCACGTCCACGAGATCGGGGCGGCCGTAGGTGCGGGCCCACGCGGCGCGGACGAGGAAATTCTCGGACGCGGTGAACGTGGCGTGCAGGCTCGGGTAGATGCCGTCGTAGCTGCGCGTGACGGCGTAGCCGCGCTCGCGGCGGGTGAGCCGCAGCTCCTCCATCGAGCCGGCGGCGCCGGCCTCGGGCTTGCGGATGCGCTGGCCCGCGGCGTTGCGCGCAAAGCTGCCGTTGGCGTTGCGCACAAACACCGCCGCGAGATCCACGAGCGGGCCCCGGCCGGAGTCGTCGGTCTGCTCAAAGCGCGCGCCGCCCAGCACGGTGAGGCGGTTGCGGAGGAGCCGGGCCTCGGCCTGCGCGTAGGCGGCGGTGACCGTTTCCCGCAGGAACTCCGAGCCCGTGATGCGCGACTGCTCGGCGGCGACGAGGTTGGCCGGCGTCTTCACGAAGAGGTCCAGCCGGTCGTAGGCGCGGTTGACGGAGACCCAGGGCACGTTGGTAAAGCCGTAGTGCGAATCCTGGTTGCGGTAGGACTGCATCTGGTAGGGCGCGGCGGAGTCGGGCGTGGCGGTGTTGCCGTCGGGGCCGGCGTAGGTCCACGTGATGGTCTGCACGCGGGCGTCGACCTTGAGGGTGCTGCGCGTGCCGCCGAGCTCGAGCGACGCGGGGAACGGCAAAAACCCGAAGCGCCGCCGCACGGCGAGCGAGGCGGAGCGGTGGTCGGACTTGTTGTTGTAGGGCTGCTCGGTCGCGGTGGTGAGCGAGTAGTTGTTGATGCCGTAGTAGTCGATGGG
>JAEUHB010000110.1 GCA_016794665.1 Opitutaceae bacterium | reverse complement strand
CGCCGGCACGACGCTGGAAACGGACATGACCGTCACCACCGGGACCGCCGCCGAGGCCGCCTCCGCCGCGCGCGACATCCGCGCCCGCGGCATCCGCCAGATCAAGGTCAAGGTCGGCGGCAAGCTTGGCCCGGCGCACGATCTCGAGCGCCTCGCGGCGATCCACGAGGCCGCTCCGGACTCGCCTCTGATCCTCGACGGCAACGCCGGCGTCTCGCGTGGCGCCGCGGCCGAGCTTGTCCGAGGGCTTCGCGCGCTCGGCATCACGCCCGCGTTGCTTGAGCAATGGCTGCCCAAGGACGACCTCGCGGGCCTGCGCGCCCTGCGCGAAGAATCCGGCTGGCTCGTCGCGGCCGACGAGGCCGTGACCAGCGCGGCCGACGCCACGCGCATCGCCGATGCGCAGGCCGCGGATGTGCTCAACATCAAGCTCATGAAGGACGGCGTGGCCGCCGGGCTCGACATCGCCGCCGTCGCGCGCGCCCGCGGCCTCGGCCTCATGATCGGCGGCAACGTCGAGAGCATCCTCACGATGACGGTCTCCGCGTGCTTTGCGACCGGGCAGGGCGGCTTCCAGTTCGCCGATCTCGACACGCCGTTTTTCTTGGCGAGCAATCCGTTCAACGGTGGCTATGCCGTCACCGGCGGGAGAATCTCCGTCGCGCACATCACGGCCGGGCACGGCGTGACGCCGGCGCGCGCCTGACGGCCAGCGCGCCGCGGGCTTGCCCGGTCCGCCGACTTGCTGTCCGCTGCCCGGCCATGTCCCAAAAAACCGCCCTCGTCACCGGCGCTTCGCGCGGCATCGGCCGTGGCATCGCCGTCGAACTCGCCCGCGCCGGAGCGCGCGTCGCCATCAATTACGCCGGCAACGCCGAGGCCGCCGCCGAGGCGCTCGCGCTCGTGCGCGCCGCGGGCGGCGACGGCTTCACCGTGCAAGGCGACGTCGCCGTCGCGGCCGACCGCGAGCGCTTGGTGGCCGAGACCGCCGCGCGCTTCGGCCGGATCGATCTGCTCGTCAACAACGCCGGCGTCGCGCCCAAGGTCCGCGCCGATCTGCTCGACGCGGGCGAGGAGAGCTTCGACCGGCTTTTCGCGATCAATCTCAAGGGCCCGTTCTTCCTCTCCCAGCTCGTCGCCAAGCGCATGCTCGCGCAGGCGCCCGATGCCGAGGGGTTCCGGGGCCGCATCGTCAACATCACGTCCATCTCCGCCTACGCCGCCTCGATCAACCGCGGCGACTACTGCATGGTGAAGGCCGGCCTCGCGATGATGACCAAGCTCTTCGCCGACCGCCTCGCGACCAGCGGCATCAATGTCTACGAGATCCGCCCCGGCGTGATCGCCACCGACATGACCGGCGGCGTGAAGGAAAAATACGACAAGCTGATCATCCACGACGAGCGCGGCATCACGCCGATCCGCCGCTGGGGCCGCCCCGATGACATCGGCCGCGCCGTCCGGGCCATCGCCGAGGATCGGTTCCCTTTTTCGACCGGCGCGTGCTTCGACGTCGACGGCGGGTTCCATCTGCAGCGGCTCTAAAAAATGCCCCGGCCGCTTGCGCCTTTTCCCGAATCTGTTTCGCTCCCGCCCGCATGAAGACACTCACCGCCCTCCTCACTTCCCTCTGCCTTGCGGCCGTCGCCTTCGCGGCGTCCGGCAAGGTCGCCGATATCTCGCACGCGGATCTCCAGAAGGCGATTGCGGCCAAGGCCGTGACGCTCATCGACGTGAACGGCACCGATTCCTTCAAGGAAGGCCGCATCCCCGGCGCGATCGACTTCATCGCGCAGGAGAAGAAGCTCGCCGCACTCCTGCCCAAGGACAAGAACGCGCTCATCGTCGCCTACTGCGGCAACGAGTATTGCAACGCCTACCAGTCGGCCGCCAGCGCCGCGCTCGCGCTCGGCTACAAGAACGTGAAGCACTATTCGCCTGGCATCGACGGCTGGAAAAAGTCCGGCGCCAAGGTCGAGAAGAGCTGAGCGCAGCGGAACGGTTGCCGATTCCTCGCACCAAGCCCGGGCCGCGCGCCCGGGTTTTTTTTGGTGTAGGCGGGGTGCCCTCGCCCCGCACAAAGGACCGCAGCTTTTGCTCTCGCGGCCGAGTGAGACGCCGCCACGTTCGCGCCCGTGCTCATCACTTGCCAGGCCGGTTTCGAGTCGTTGCTCGCGCGCGAGCTGATCGAGCTGCGCGCGCTCGAAATCGCCGAGCAAGGGCCGGGTTGGGTCCGTCTCTCAACTCTCAACCCTCAACTCTCGACTCCTGCTCCCACTTTTGCGCATCTGACCCTCCTCGCCCCGGTCGAGATCCGCGGCGACTCGGTCAACGCCCTCGCGTCGCGCGTCGCGGAGTTTTTCCTCGGCGCGCTACGCGGCGAACGCATCGAGGCCGCGTGGCCGAGCGTGTGGCTCGGTCCGCAGGAGCTCGTCGGCCTCGGCCGGCGCATCGGCGGCGTCGAGGCGGCGTTTGGCGAGTTGCTGAAGAAGAAACTTTCGCGCGTGGCCAAGCTTGCGACGCCCAGCCTGCCCCGCGGCTCGGGCGCGGCGCCGGTGCGCGGGCTTTTTGTGTTCTTCGCGGACTTCGGCCGTATGTTCGTCGCGCGCGAAGCAATCGTCCACGGTCAGCGCCGCATGGCCGACGACGACCTCGCGCCGTCACGCTCTTATCTGAAGGTCGAGGAAGCCTACGTCGTCCTCGGCCGCGAGCCGCAGCCGGGCGAAACCGTGTGCGACCTCGGTGCGGCGCCCGGCGGCTGGAGCTACAGCGCGGCCAAACGCGGCGCAAGCGTGCTCGCGATCGACAACGGCCCGCTCAAGGGCGGCGCGCTCGACCATCCCGCAATCGAGCACCGGTGCGAGGATGCGTTTCGCTTCGCGCCGCGCGAGGGCGAGGTGTTCGACTGGCTGTTCTGCGACCTCGTCGAGGATCCGCACCATGTGATGCAGCACATCGTGACACCGTGGCTGACGCGCCGCTGGTGCCGGCGCTTCGTGATCAACCTGAAGTTCGGCCGCGTGGATCCCATCGCCTTCCTGCGGGAGCTGCGGGCGACAGGCTCTCCGCTTCCCGCTCACGCGCCCGGCGCGGGCATCGTCCACCTTTACCACGACCGCGAGGAATTCACCATCGTGGGAGAGATTGGCTGAGCCATTCTCCCTGCAGAATTGTTTGGTTTTCCCGCGGGGCGATCGCCAGCGTGCGGCCATGCCACACTATCCAGGCAGGGATTCCGGGTATCGGCCGCGACCGCGGCCGGGTTTCGCGCGCGACGAGTTTGTCGCGCCGGCGGGAGCGCCGCGGCCGCGCGGCTTCGTCCCCGCCCCGCGCCCGGGCCAGGCCCCTGGCCAGCCTGCGCCAAATCCCAAACCCGCGGCGGCCGCGCCGCGACGTGCCATTGTGTCCGCGGCGACCGCCGAAGGCTTGGCGGAGAGCACTCGCACCCGGCCGGCGTTTGACGAGATCAAGCTCTGCGGACTCGCCGCGGTGCGGGCGCGCTTCGATCGCGATCCGGGCTCTATCCTCCGGCTCTTCTTTGACGAGGCGACGGCGCCGCGCGTCGGCACGATCAGCAAGGCGCTCGCGGCGGCCAAGCGCATCTACCGGCAAGTCGAGCCGGCCGAACTCGAGAAAATCGCCGGCTCGATCCATCATGGCGGTATCGTGGCCGTGGTGCGGGCGCCGGTGTTGCAGCGCGTCTCACCCGCGGAGCTGGCCAAGTGGGCGGCCTCCGGCGAGGCCGTCCTCGTGCTCGATCGGATCGGCAACGCGCACAACCTCGGCGCCATCGCGCGCACGACCGCTTTCTTCGGTGTGCCGCGCATCATCATCCCAGATTCGGCCGCGGCCGCCCGGCCCAGCGACTCGGCGCACCGCGTGGCCGAGGGCGGGCTGGAGCAGGTCGAGGTCTGGCTCGCGCCGGACCTCGTGGCGCTCGCGCGCGATCTCGCGGCGGCGGGCTACGAGGTCGTCGGCGCGGCGACGCGCGGCGCGATTTCGCTGCGCACGAAACCGAAGCGCGACCCTGACGCCCCGCGCAAACCGATCGCCATCGTGCTCGGCAACGAGGAGCAGGGCCTCGCGCCCAACCTCGCGGCGGCTTGCTCCCGGCTCGTGACGATCCCCGGAACGGGCAAGATCGAATCGCTCAACGTCTCGGTGGCCGCGGGCGTGCTCCTCTGGGAACTCGTGATGCGGCGCAGTCAGTAGTCGTCCACCACGAACCACATCACCCACGTGAGGCCGGTGTTGAAGATGACTAGGCCGGCGCCCGCAAACACCGGCGAGGCAAACAGGCCCGCGATCAGCGCCGCGTTGCCCAGCCCCATCGCGAGCCAGTAGTCGCGCTTGCGGCGAGACCGGCGGGGCGGGGGAGGCGGCGCCTCCTCGAGGCCGGCCGCGCGGCGGCGCTCGTGGTTGGCGCGCAGCATGGCATGCACGTCGTTGTCCGCCGCATGGTGCGGGCGGCCGGGCGGCGCGGGCGAGGCGGCGGCGCTGCGCAGGTGATCGCGGACGTTGATCGGCTGGGTGCCTTCGCCGGGCAACGACTCGCCGGGGCGCTCGTTGACGCGCTCGAATTCGCGCGGCTTTAGCTGATAGTGCTTCCGCGGGGGATCGGATTCGTCGGCCATGGCGGCGCGGAGGATTGGCCGCGCGCGGCGAGGCGTAAAGCCCGGAGGAACGCGCGCGGGATTTCGCTTCAAAGCGCCGCGGCGCCGCGGCAGAGTCCGCGCATGATCGCGACCCCGCCCGCCCCGGCCCCCGCCGCCCCCGGCGCCTTCGACTGGCCGCTCGCCCATGAAGCCGAGCGCGCGGTCGGCGCGCTCATCGCCTCGCTTGCGCAGCGCAGCAGCTTCGCCACCACGCTCGCCGCGCGCATGCGCGACGAGACCGGCAACGATTTTCCCGAGTGGATCGACCATGTCGTGACGACACCCGAGCACGTCGCGCCGCTGCGCGCCGCCGGTTACGTGGAGGAGAACGTCGAGGCCCCCGCGGGCACGACCGTGCTCTGGCATCCGCGTGCCATGCTGCCGCGCGTCCTCGTGCGCGCGGGCGCGGCGCCCGAGCTGCTGCTGCGCGTCGAGACGATCGCGGACTTTGTCGCGGCGCACGACAGCGCGGCCGCGATCGAAGGCGCGTGGGGCGCCCGGCTGCGGCGCGCCATCGTGCACGAGGAAAACGGCGTGCGCGTCGGCGGGGTCGAGCGGCTCGGCTACCGCGGCTTTGTCGTGCGCGAGCCGACGGCGGACTTCGTGCGCGCCGCGTTGCACGCGCGGGAGCTGTGGCGGACGCGCAAGCGCGACTTCGCCCGCGACGCCGATGGCGCCGCGCACGCAATCGCGCGGCTCGACGCCGTGCTCGCGCTCGTCGACCGCGATGCGGCGTGCGAGCTGTTCTTCGCGGAGGAGCGTGTCTTCTGGCAGGCGCGCAACCGCGCGGGCCAGATCCAGAAGCGCCGGCAGGACCGGCTCGGCCTCGGCTGGGGCAACCATGACCACCACACGTTTCGCTGCTCGCGCGCGCATTTTGCCGACCTGATGGCGTTCCTCCACAAGCTCGGCTTTCACAAGCGCGAGCGCTACTACGCCGGCGCCGAGGCGGGCTGGGGCGCGCAGATCCTCGAGCAGCCCGTGGCGGGCATCGTGGTGTTTGCCGACGTGGACCTGATGCCGGACGAGACGCAGATCGACTTCTCGACGCAGCGGCTGCCGCCCGCGCCCGCGTTGCGCACGGTCGGGCTGTGGTGCGGGCTGCACGGCGACAGTTTCCTGCAGGCCGGGATGCACCACCTCGAGGCGCGCTTCGACTTCGCGCGCCTCCGTGACCAGCTCGCCGCCGAGGGCGTGAACACGATGCGCCCGTTCTCCGACTTCGAGTTCCTGCGGCAGGCCTTTACCGAGGGCGAGCGCTGGCGCGTGCGGCCCGCGCGCGTGCAGGCGCTCGTGGCCCAGAAGCTCATCACCGCCGAGCAGGCCGAGGGTTTCGTCCGCGACGGCGCGATCGGATCACACCTCGAGAACCTGCAGCGCAGGGGCGGCTTCAAGGGCTTCAACCAAAAATCCGTGAGCGTGATCATCGCCGCGACCGATCCGCGCAAGGTGCAGGCGGGGCACTGAGCCCGCCCTTCTTCCATCATGAAAATCGGCATCATCGGCGGCGGCAAGGTGGGTGGCACGATCGCGACGCTGCTGGAGTCGTGCGAATTTTGCTCGGCCGTGCGGCTCGGCGACGTGCGGCCGAACCTCAACCTGCGCGGGCTCAAGAAGGCCAGCGCCTCGCGCCTCGACGTGAAGCGCGCGGCGGCCCTCGCGGCCTTCGTGCGCTCGTGCGACGCGGTCGTGAGCGCGGCGCCGTATTTCCTCAACCGCGCGATCGCGGCCGCGTGCGCGACGGCGCGCGTCTCCTACTTCGACCTCACCGAGGACGTGGCGACGACGAATTTCATCCGCGGCCTCGCGCGCAAGACGAAGGGCGTGACCTTCATGCCGCAGTGCGGCTTGGCGCCCGGCGCGATCAACATCGTGGGTGGCTCGCTCGCGTCGTCGCTCGATCGCGCGCGCTCGGTCGAGATGCGCGTCGGCGCGCTGCCGCAGTTCGCCAGCAACCAGATGAAGTATTACCTCAGCTGGAGCACCGCCGGCCTCATCAACGAATACTGCCAGCTCGGCGAGGCGCTGCATGGCGGGAAGCTGATCGCGACGCTCCCGCTGGATGGCGTCGAGCGCCTCACGATCGACGGCGTGGAATACGAGGCGTTCAACACCAGCGGCGGCGTCGCCACGATGTGCGAGACCTTCGCGGGGAAGGTCGGCGAGCTGAACTACAAGACGATGCGCTACCCCGGCCACCGCGACCTGATGAAGTTCCTCCTGCAGGACCTGAACCTCGGGGCGCAGCAGGAGCTGCTCACGCAGATTTTTGATCAAGAGGTGCCGCTGACGGACAGCGACGTCGTCGTGTTCTACGTGAGCGCGGTCGGGATGAAGGGCGGCGGGCTCGTGCAGCGGAGCTTTGTGAAGAAGATGCGCGGCGACACCGTGCAGGGCCGCCGGCTCTCGGCGATCCAGCTTACGACCGCGGCGGGCGTCGTGGCGGTGCTGGAGCTGTTCGCCGGTGGCGCGCTCAAGCCCGGTTTTGTGAAGCAGGAGTCGGTCACGCTGGCGGAGTTCCTCAGCACCCAGTGGGGCGGCCGCGTCTACGGCGGCGCGGCGGAGGGCTGAGCCATGCCCGGGCCCTCGCCAAGGAAGGTCGCGGCGGAAATTTTTCCGCGGCTCGACCTCAAGGCCGACAACGCCGGCGGCTTCGACGGCGCGTGGTTCGGCTCAGGCCCGTGGCTGGAGAAACGCACGCCGATCGACGGCACGGTGCTGGCGCGCGTGCGCACCGTCACGCCGGCGGAGACGGCCCGCGCGGTGGGCGCGGCGGAAAAGGCGTTCCGCGCGTGGCGCGAGGTGCCGGCGCCCAAGCGCGGCGAGCTCGTGCGCCGCTACGGCGAGGCGCTCCGCCGGCACAAGCGTGACCTCGGCCGGCTCGTGACGCTCGAGACCGGCAAAATCGTGGCGGAGGGCGAAGGCGAGGTGCAGGAGATGATCGACATCTGCGACTTTGCGACGGGGCTTTCGCGGCAGCTTCACGGCCTGACGATCGCCAGCGAGCGGCCGGGGCACCGCATGATGGAGCAGTGGCATCCGCTCGGCGTCGTCGGGATCATCTCGGCCTTCAACTTCCCCGTCGCCGTGTGGGCATGGAACAGCGCGCTCGCCGCGGTGTGCGGCGACGCCACCGTGTGGAAGCCCTCCGAAAAGACGCCGCTCACCGCGATCGCCTGCGTGAAGCTCGCGGAGCGCATCTGCCGCGAGTGCGGCGCGGACCCGGCGATTTTTTCCCTCGCGAGTGGCGGCGCTGCGAGCGGGGAGACGCTCGTGGCCGACAAACGCGTGGCCCTCGTGTCGGCGACCGGCTCGACGCGCATGGGGCGGCGCGTGGGCGAAGCGCTGGCGCACCGTTTCGGCCGCGCGCTGCTCGAGCTCGGCGGCAACAACGCGATCATCGTGGCGCCTTCGGCGGACCTGAAGCTCGCCGTGCGCGCGATCCTCTTCGGCGCCGTGGGCACGGCGGGGCAGCGCTGCACCACCACCCGCCGGCTGATCGTGCACGAGTCGATCTTCAGCAAGCTGACGAAGCGGCTCACCGCGGCCTACCGGCAGGTGGCCATCGGCAACCCCCTCGACCCGGCGACGCTCATGGGCCCGCTCATCGATCACGGCGCGCTGGAGGCCTTCGCCGACGCCGTGGCGGCGGCGCGGAAGCACGGCGGCCGCGTGCTCTGCGGGGGCAAGCGCCTGACCAGCGCGGCGCACGCCGGCGGGTTCTACGTTTCGCCGGCAATCATCGAGGCGGAGAACGCGTGGGCCGTCGTGCAGCACGAGACCTTTGCGCCCATCCTCTACGTGATGAGCTACCGCACGCTCGACGAAGCGATCGCGCTCAACAACGCCGTGCCACAGGGGCTGAGCTCGGCGATTTTCACGGGCGACCAGCGCGAGGCGGAGATTTTCGTCGGCCCGCGCGGCAGCGACTGCGGCATCGCCAATGTGAACCTCGGCACCAGCGGCGCCGAGATCGGCGGGGCGTTCGGCGGCGAAAAGGAGACCGGCGGGGGCCGCGAGAGCGGCAGCGACGCCTGGAAGGCCTACATGCGCCGCCAGACCGCCACGATCAATTACTCGAAGGAACTGCCGCTCGCGCAGGGGATCGAGTTCGGTTCGTAGCCGCCGCCGGAGGGCCGGGTTGACGTGGCGCCTGATTTCGCCGACAAGACATGCCCTTCCAGCCACCTCGTCTGCCCCGCACGAGCATGAATCCCCGCTCCGTTTACTCGCTTTTGTGCGCCCTCGCCGCGACCGCAGCCGCGCGCGCGGCGGAACTGCCGGCCAAGGCCGGCGCGTTCGTCGAGAAGCACTGCGCGGGCTGCCACGATGCCGTGGAGAAGAAAGGCGACCTCGACCTCACGGCCCTCGCGTTGAATCCGGCGGACCCGAAGAATTTCGCGCTGTGGCTCAAGGTCCATGACCGGGTGGAGTCCGGCGAGATGCCGCCGAAGAAAAAAGCGCGGCCGGCCGCCGGCGAGCTGCGCGACTTCCTGGGAGTGATCGGAAAGTCACTGGCCCAGGCCGAACAAGCCCGTTTCGGCGGCGAGGGTCGGGCCACGCAGCGCCGCCTCAATCGCTACGAATACGAGAACGCCGTCCGCGATCTGCTCGGCGCGCCCTGGCTGCAGATCCGCGATTCGCTGCCCGAGGACGGCGAGGCGCAGCGGTTCAACAAGGTTGGAGATGCCCTCGACGTCTCGCACGTGCAGATGGCGCGCTACATGGCCGCCGCCGATCACGCCTTGCGGCAGGTGATGGCGAAGTCGATCGAGCGGCCGGCGACCACGACGCGACGCTACTACGCGCGCGACAGCATGCCGCCGCGCGCGAACAACCAGGCCCCTGAGCGGCAGACGTTTCCCGTGCTCGGCTCCTCGGCGCAGCCGGAGGTCCGCACGGGGAAGGCGCCGATCACGGTCGGCGCCGCCGATCCGGCGACGCGCGAGCTCGAGGGCGTGGGAATCGTCTGCAGCACCTATGAGCCGATCGAGCCGAAGTTCCGGCAGTTCAAGGCGCCGATGGCCGGGCGCTACAAGCTCAGGCTGAGCGCCATCTCCCTCTGGGTCGGGCCCACCAAGGATCCGAAGCGGCCGCAAAACTGGTTCATCCCGGATTTCGACGACGTGTCGCGCGGGCGGCGGCTGGAGCCGATCACGTTCTACTCGGAAATCCCGCCGCGGCAGCTGCGCTGGCTCGGGACGTTCGACGCCGCGCCCGATCCCGTCGTGCACGAGTGCGAGGTCTGGCTGCTCGAGGGCGAGACGATCCGGCCGGATGCCGCGCGGTTCTTCCGCTCGCGGCCCGGCGCGAGCCGCTGGCAGAATCCGCTCGCGGAAAAAGACGGCCAGCCGGGCGTCGCGTTTCGCTGGCTTGAGGTGGAGGGCCCGCTCTTCGAGCAGTGGCCGACCGCCGGCCACAGGCTCCTTTTCGGTGATCTTCCCCTGAAGAAGGCGGAGCGCGCGGGTGGCGGGCTCGATGTTGTTTCGGCCGACCCGAAAGCGGACGCGCGGCGGCTGCTCACGAATTTCGTCGCGCGCGCCTATCGCCGTCCCGTCGCCGAGGCGGAGGTGCAGCGCTTCCTGCCCGTCGTCGATTCGACGCTGAAGTCCGGCGCGAGCTTCGCCGATGCGATGATCAACGGCTACACGGCGGTGCTGTGCTCGCCGGAATTCGTGTGCCTCACGGAGAAACCCGGCAAGCTCGACGACCACGCGATTGCGTCGCGGCTGTCGTTTTTCCTCTGGAACTCGGCGCCCGACGCCGAGCTGCGCGCGCTCGCGGAGAAAAAGAAACTCCGCGACCCCGCCACGCTCCGGGCGCAGACCGACCGCCTGCTCAACGATCCGAAGGCGGCGCGGTTTACCGACGCGTTCCTCGACTACTGGCTCGACCTGCGGCGGGTGAACGCGACCGCGCCCGACGAAATCCTCTACAACGACTACTACCTCGACGACCTCCTCGTCGAATCGGCGCTCGGCGAGACGCGCGCATTTTTCACCGAGCTGCTCCGCGGCGACCTGCCGGCGCGCAACCTCGTCGCCTCGGATTTCGCGATGCTCAACGACAAGCTCGCGACGCACTACGGCCTGCCTCCGGTCGAGGGCGTGGCGCTGCGCAAGGTGGCGTTGCCCCCCGACAGCGTGCGCGGCGGCCTGCTCACGCAGGCGGCGGTGCTGAAAGTCACGGCCAACGGCACGACGACCTCGCCGGTGATGCGCGGCGCGTGGATCATGGAGCGCATCCTCGGCCAGCCGCCGCCGCCGCCCCCGCCGAGCGTGCCGGCGGTGGAGCCCGACATCCGCGGCGCGGCGACGATCCGCCAGCAATTGGAGAAGCACCGCACCCTGGAAAATTGCAGCGCCTGCCATTCCCGGATCGATCCCCCGGGGTTCGCGCTCGAGTCATTCGATGTGATGGGCGGATTCCGCGCGCGCTACCGGGCGATGTCGGACAACGTCTCGACCACCAACATCCGTGACCGGCCTCCGCCGACGATTCCGCCCGAGCCGGGTGTCGGCAAGGGCGGGCAGAAATTCCAGTTTCAC
>JAEUHB010000100.1 GCA_016794665.1 Opitutaceae bacterium | reverse complement strand
GCAACACCTCGGCGAGCTTCGGGCCCGCCGCGAGATGCAGGTAGGTGAAAATCGCCTGTCCGTCGCGCAGGTGGCCGTATTCCTCGGGCAGCGGCTCCTTCACCTTCAGGATCAAATCGGCCGCGCGCCAGACCTTCGCCGAGTCGGTGACGATCGTCGCGCCGCGCGCGCGGTATTCGTCGTCGCGGAAACCGGCGGTGAGCCCGGCGCCCTTCTGCATCACGACCTTCGCGCCGAGCGACGTGCACCGGCGGCAGAGGCTGGGCGTCATCGAGACGCGCGTTTCACCGATCTTGATTTCCTTGGGGACGCCGATGGTCATGCGCGGCAGGAAAGGCGGCGCACCGGCGAAGGCAACGCGCGAAACGCCTACAGCTTTTTCGCCGACCGCAGGGTCTCCTCGAAGCGCGGGTCGTCCTTCAATCGCGACCAAACCGGATCGTGCCGGACCTCGCGGGCGGTCATGCGGCAGGGGCCCGCCATCATGTCGCGCAAGAAGCCCAGCGCCTCGTCCCGCCGGTTGAGCAGCGCGTAGACGTGGCCGATTCGTGGGCGCTCCTCGGCCTCGTGGAAGCTGTCCTTGCCCTGCAGCAGCGCCCACGCTTCCTGCGCCGCGCGGACCGCGTCGTCCGCGCGGCCGGCGCAGGCGTGGGCCTGAGCGGTCGCGACCAGGACGGACGGCTTCTGCCGTGGCGACCACTCGCGCGTGGCGTAGTGGCGGAGCGCGTCGTCCGCGAGGGCGCGCGCATCGTCGGGGCGGTTGGTGAGCCACGCCAGCAACGCGCGCTGGAGCGCCACCGGATCGGAAACGACGGAGCCGGGGCTCGGGATGAAGGTGATCCGCGGGTCGCGCAGGATGCGGTCGGCCTCGGCAAAGTCGCCCCGGAGAAACGCGAGGTCGGCGGCGGCATCGAGGCCGAATTTGTCGGCCTGCTGCAGCGGCATGACCGTGTAGCGGTGCAAATAGGCGGCGCGATCGCCGTCGAGCTCGTAGCGCGCGCGCGAGGCGTTGCGGATGATGCTGCGGTTGTCCGGATACTGCGCCACGTAACGATCCGCAAAGTCGATCAGCTCGGCGTAACGGCGCATGAACAGCAGCGTGAGCACGTATTCCGCGGCGCCCGTGCGATCCACGGGATCGAGTGCGACGGCCTGGCCGAATTGCGCGGCTGACTCCGGCCAGTCGTAGCGCCGGCGGGCGATGGCGCCAATGAACGTGCGCAGCTGCGCGTCGTTTGGCAGCCCGGCCGCGGCGGCTTGGAACTCGACCAAGGCCTTGGGCAGCTCGCGCGGGCCACGGTAGTAATAAGACCCAAGAGCCAGCCGTGTCTCCGGCAGATCCGGCGCGAGGCGGACCGCGGCGTCGACCGCGGCCTTGAGCCGCGCCAGCCGCGCAGGCGTGGGATCAAAGTGGCCATACCAATAGAGCGTGCCGTGCATGAGCGCCAGCTGCACATAGGCCTGCACGAAGCCCGGATCGCGCGCGACCGCCTGCTCGTAAAGCTCCACCGCGCGATCGAAAGGATCGCGCTCGATGAATCCCCGCTGGCCGGACGCCCGCGCCCGCAGGTAAAGATCGTAGGCCACCTGGTCCGAGGTGCGGGGGCGCTCCAGCTGGGCGCGCTCGCTCGCGGTGAGCGTCGCCCGCAGCTCGCCGGCGATCTCGCGGGCGAGCGCCGTCTGGAGCGCGAACGCATCCGCGAGGGCGCGCTCGTAGCTCCGGGTCCAGAGGCTCGCGCCGTTGCGGGCGTCGACGAGCGCCACGCTCACGCGCACCCGCTCGCCCTCCCGCCGCACCGAGCCCTCCAGCAGGCTGCCCACGCCGAGGTCGCGGCCGATCCGCCGCAAGTCGCGCTGCCCCGGCGGATAGGCCAGCGTCGAGCCCCGCGCGATCACGCGCAGATCGCGGATGCGGCCGAGCTGCGTCGTGAGTTCGTCGTGCATGCCGTCGGCGAAAAACGCGTTCGCAGGATCGGGGCTGAGATTGGAAAAGGGCAGCACCGCGATCGCCTTCGGATCGCGCGCGTGGCCGCCAACGGCCGCGGTCGCGTCCTCGCGGAAATGGAGATACCACGCCCCACCCAGCGCGAGCCCGGCCGCCGCCGCGATGATCGCGGCGATGCGCATGACCTGCCCCACCCGCCGCCGGCGCCGGAGCGAGCGACCGCCTTGCAGCAACGCGAGGTCGGCCAGCAGCACCTTGGCCTCCGGGTAGCGTTTGCCTGGATCCGGGTCGCAGGCGCGGAGCAGGATTTCGTTGAGCTCGAGCAGCGCGCGGCTGTCGGGAAACTCGCGCAGGCCCGCGGGCAGGCGGGGAAAGTCATTTCGGTCGAGCCCGGTCGAGAGCTCGTAGAGCACCTTGCCGAGCGCGAACACGTCGGCGGACGGCGCGCCCGGCCCTTCCGGCGGCACAAACCCCTGGGTGCCCACGTAGGTGCTGGCGTCGGACACGGAGGCGACGAGCCCGATGTCGGCCAGCTTGGCGCGGCCCTCGACGATGACGACGTTCGAAGGCTTGATGTCGCGGTGCACGAGGCCGCGGCCGTGCAGCTCCGCGAGCCCCTGCGCCAGCGCGACGCCGTGCGCGAGGCATTCGGCGGCGGGCAGGCGCCCGCGGCGCGCGCGGACCTCCTTCAGCGTGAGCGGCACGTAACGCACCGGATCGATCGCACGATCGCTCGCGGCGTCGTCGGCCAGCTCCATCACGTAGTAGAAAAACGCGCCGTCGGCACTTCGGCCGATATGGAGCAACGCGAGCTGATGGGCCTCCGAGAGCGAGATGGCGGCGAATTCCTTCATGCCCTTGAACTCGCGCTCGAACGGATCCGCGTCCTCGAAGCGATCGCGCCACACGATCTTCACGGCGCGGAAAATCCCCGTCACGCCGCGCGCCAGCCAGACATCGCCATAGCTGCCGCGGCCGATCAGGCGCAGGAGCTCGTAGTCGGGGATCGACGGCGTCACGGGCCTGAAGCAAGGCAGCGACGCTAGCCGCGGTCGAATGGAAAGCGACGAATCGCCGGACCGCGCGGTGCACCGCCGCCTGGCGCCTCGCCCACGTCACCCAAGCCGGGCCTCGAGCTGGGCCACCTCAACCTTGAGCTGCTGCTTGACGCGGTGGCCGATGAGATAAACGGTCGCGGGCCCGAGACCAAGCTCGCGGGCCACCTTGAGGACCGGCCAGTTCTGCCGCACGTAAAGATCAAAGGCTTGGAAGTGCCGCGGGTTGATCCGCCGGGCCAGGCGGTCGAGCGCGGCATCGAGCACGTGTTTGCGCCACTCGTCGTCCCAGCCCGCATCGGGCGCGGCGTCGTCGGGGATGCGCTCGGCCGTCGCGGTGCCGTCGTGACCCTCGCGACGCAGCCCGCGCTGGGCCCCGGCGGGGCGCTCGCGGAACTTATCGGCGATGCGCCAGCGCGTCAGGTTCATGAGCCAGCGGCGGAACGACCCGCGCTGCGGGTTGGCCTCAAACTCCGCGATGGTCTCGGCCACGCGCTTGAAGACATCCTGCGCGACCTCCTCCGCCTCCTCGTGCGTGAGCCCGGCGCGCTCCGCCAGCCCGAGCACGAAGTGCCGGTAGAGCCGGTAAAATTCCTCCCAGCTGGGCGCATCCTGCCAGTCGCGCAGCCGGAAAAGCAGCGTGGGCCGCGTGCGGAGTTCGGAGACAGGCTCGGGGTTCATGGTGTGCAACGCGCCCCTAGAACGGGATTGGACGAGCGCATCTTTCAGGAAAGTGGCGCGCAGGGAAAAATATTTTCCGGCGATTTTTGAAAGAAGTGCACTTGCACCCCCGTTCTAGGCCCGTCCAGCGATCCCACGCTTCATTCGTCAACCGCATTGCCCTCCCCCTCGCCATGATCTCCTCGTTCCGACTTATCCTGCCGCGCCCGCTGTGGATGCGTATTGTCGCCCTGCTCCTCGCGGTGCTCGGCCCGCTCGGCTCCGCGCCGCTCAAGGCCTTTGTCGACCTGACATTCGTCCGGGAAATGCAACTCGTGGAGGCCAGCCTTACCGCCCAGGGTGCCACCGCGGCAACCGCCACTCCAGCCCAGTGGCAAACTGCGTTCCGTTTCGCAGAAGCGGCGCTGGGACAGACGCAGCCCCGGTTGAGAATCCTGCTGGCCTTCAATCGCGTCACGCCCAACCAAATCAGGGCCTTCGTGACCGCGATTTCGGCCACGCGGGACAGGGCATTCTGGACTCTCGGAAAAACCGACTACCGCGGCCCGCGCGCCCTCTTCGCGAGCCCCTTCTTTTGGTCAGGTCTGTTTGAGGGCTCCGGCGCAACCGAGGAGCTGAAGGGGACCACTCGCGAGTTCACGCTAAACATCCCGGCTCTCTCGACCAACCAATTCCTCACCGGCCTGTCGCGCGATGCCGCGGTGGGTTATGGCTACTATGAGCAGCCGGGCGCGGTCACGTCGCAACCTTTCACCTTCAATCCCCGCGAGCCCGCGCCCTTCGCCATCGTGCTGCCGCTCCTGACGGGGCACACCGGGGCCACCGTCGTCGGCGGCTCGGCCACCGGCACAAGACTTGTCGGCGACACCTTCCAGGGAACAGGCGGCAACCAGACGACCACCCCCATAATTTATGAGAAGCTCGAAAACGATCCGTGGATCGTGCGCAGCCTCGGCGGCTATCCAGGCGCCACGCGCACCAGCGCCGCCGGAATTTCCGGCGATGGCCTCTCCATCGTCGGCAGCTACCAAGATGCGCAGACTTTCCGGACGCGCGCCTTCCGCTGGACGCAGGCAAGCGGCACTTATCTCGACCTCGGCGTGCTGCCCGGCCAAACGTCGTCGCAGGCCACGGCCACGAGCCAGAACGGCGCACGCGTCGTCGGCAACAGCGGCAACAGCGCGTTCACGTGGACCCAGGCCGGCGGCATGACGATGCTGCCCAATCTTCCCATGCTCACGCGCGCCCAGGCGCTCTGCATTTCACCGGACGAGTCGTTCATCGGCGGCGTGGGCCTCGACGCCTCGTTCCGCGAGACCGCGCAGCTCTGGGCGAAGGTCGACGGCACCTACAAGACCTACGATCTCGGCAAGCTTCTCGGCGGCTACGGCGCCAACATCACCGGCTGGACGTTTAACAAGATCACGGCGATCGTGAAAAACGACGACCTGAGCTACAACATCGCCGGCGACGCCACCCTGAATGGCGTCGCGCAGGGCTACGCGTTCCAGCTCACGGCTGGCGACGGCAGTCCGGCGCCCACCATCACTACCCAGCCGCGCGCGCAGGCGGTGGGCATCGGCGGCACCGCGGTGTTTTCCGTCACGGCGACCAACGGAGCAACCTACCAGTGGCAGCGCGACGGGGTTAACATCCCCGGCGCAACCAACGCCACCTACACCCTCAACAACGCCCAGTCCACCGCCACGGGCAACTACACGGTCGTCGTCGGCTCCGGCGGCGGCGCCGTGACCTCCTCGCCGGCGCCCCTCACGGTGGCCAACACCGTCTCGCGGCTCAACAACTTGTCCGTGCGCGCCACCGCAGGCACCGGCGCCAACACGCTCATCGTGGGCCTCACCACCGCGGGCGGCACCAAGGATGTGCTGCTCCGCGGCGTCGGCCCCACGCTCACCCAGTTCGGCGTCGTCGGCGCGCTCGCAGATCCGCAGCTCGCGCTCTTCAACTCCTCCAGCGTCGAGACCGCGCGGAACGACGATTGGGGCGGGAGCGCCGCGCTCACGGCGTCGTTCAATATCGCCGGCGCGTTTCCACTCGCCCTCACGAGCAAGGACTCCGCCATCCTCACGACGCTCACGCCCGGCAGCTACAGCGCGCAGGTCACCGGCACCGCCGGCACCACCGGCGTCGTGCTGATGGAAAGCTACGACAGCGACATCGGCTCGCCGCTCGCGCGCTACACCAACCTCTCCGCGCGCAACCAAGTCGGCACCGGCGCGAACATCCTGATCGTGGGCTTTAACATCACGGGCAGCGGCCGGAAGTCCCTGCTCATCCGTGCCGTGGGGCCCGCGCTCACGCAGTTTGGCGTCGCCGGCGCCCTCGCCGATCCCCAGCTCGTCGTTTTCAATGCCGCCGGCACCGAGGTCGCGCGCAATGACGACTGGAACAACCGCCCGCCGGGCAGCCTGGTGATCGGCCCCACGTTCGCCTCGGTCGGCGCGTTTCCCCTCGGAGCCGATTCGCGCGACGCCGCCGAAGTCGTGACCCTCGAGCCCGGCAGCTACACGGTTCAGGTCAGCGGCGTGAACAACACCACGGGCGTCGCCCTCGTGGAGATCTACGAGCTGCAGTAGCTCGGGCGGATCCACCACCGTCCATCACCTCGCGCACCGTTTCTTCGCTCCCCATGAAACGCCGTTCACCTCGTTGCCGCCCCCGGGTGGCATTTGTGCTGGCCGCACTGATTCTGACGTCGCTCAGTTTTTCGGCCGATACCGCGCCGAATCCCATCTCGGTCAAGCTGACGGTTGACGAAGAGCTCGCACTCATCCGCACGTTCTTCACGCAACGCGGCAAGACCACGGCCACCGCGACAGAGCAGGACTGGATTGATGCGGTCGTTTCGATCCGCGGCCCGCTGCGCCCGGCGCGGACCTTTTGGGTCGGCGGCATCGTGCCGCCTTCCGGCAACGGCACCGCGTCCAGCCTGACCGGCGCGGCCGGTTCCAACGCCGCCTACCTCGGGCCGTTTGTCGGGTCCGATCGGTCTTCGCCCAGCGCGCCCTTCCAGCCCATCCTGGCGGGCGGGGTGGTCATCCCCACCGAGACGGGCAAAGAACTCGAGTTCAGGTCGGGGGCGATCTCGGCCGGATTTCCGACGAACGCGACCAACAAGGGCTTCACGGGCATCTCCCTCGATGCCCGCGTCGCCTACGGCACGTTTGATACGGTGCAGGGGGGCTCGCGGGGTTTCGCCTACAACCCGCTGAACACCTCGGCGCCCCCGGTGGAGCTGCCGCAGCCGACCGGCGTGACGCGCTCCACGGCCGTCGGTGGCTCCGCGGATGGCCGCACGATCACCGGCGAGGGCTTCGAAGGATTCAATCGCACGCTCCGCCTCAAAGCTCGCTTGACCACCGATAGCGGGATCACGTTCGAAGGGACAAGTGGGGCCGACTCGTTCCCCGGCTCCGTGCACACCCACCCCACGGCCATCTCCGGCGACGGCTCGAAGACGGTCGGCTACCATCTCAACTCGCAAAGCCGGATCACCTCATGGCTGGCGGACGATGTGCGAATGAGGTGGACGGATCTCGGGACGCTGCCGGGCCAGACGACCAGCGAGGCACGCGCCCTCACGCACAACGGCGGGACCGTGGTGGGCAGCAGCGGGCATGGTTTCATTTGGACGGAGATGCGCGGCATGCGGCCGCTCCAGGTCCCGTTTGGCGCCACTCGTTCCGAAGCGCGCAGCATCTCGTCGGACGGCGCCTTCATCGGCGGTTTCAGCCGCGACGGCACGTCGACCCAGCGGGCGCAACTGTGGCTCGGTGACGAGACCAACATCAACGCGCAGGCCATGTTCCGCGGCTATGGCCTCACCTTCGGGGGCGCGACCCTGAACGAACTCACCTCCATCGTGAGGAATCAGGACGGCAGTTACACGTTTCTCGGCAACGCCACGCTCAACGGCGCGCCCCGCGGCTTCGTCGCCCATCTCGATGCCGGCGATGGCACGCGGCCCGCGATTGCAACGCAGCCGGCCGCACAGGCCGCCGGCGCGGGCGGCACCGCGGTCTTCTCGGTCAATGCCACCAACGCCACCGGCTTTCAGTGGCAGCGCAACGGCGCGACGATCTTTGGCGCGACCACTCCCACCCTCACGCTCACCAACGTGCAGGCCGCGCACGCCGGCAACTACACCTGCATCGTCGCCAATGCCGCCGCCGCCGTCGCCAGCGCGCCCGCCGCCCTCACGGTCGCGCCGTCCGTTTCCCGCCTGAGCAACCTGTCCGTGCGCGCCACCGCCGGCACCGGCGCCAGCACCCTCATCGTGGGCTTCACCACCGCAGGCGGCAGCAAGAGCATCTTGCTGCGCGGCGTCGGCCCCACGCTCGGCCAGTTCGGCGTCCCCGGCGCACTGGCCGATCCGCAGCTCGCGCTCTTCAACGCATCCAGCGCGCAGACCGCGCAGAACGACGACTGGGGCGGCGGCGCGGCGCTCACGGCGTCGTTTGGCTCCGTCGGCGCGTTTCCGCTCGGCGCCACGAGCAAGGACGCCGCGCTCCTCGCCACGCTGGCGCCCGGCAGCTACAGCGCCCAGCTCACCGGCGTCGGCGGCTCGACCGGCGTCGCGCTGGTCGAGTCCTACGACGCCGACGCCGGCTCTCCGCTCGCCCGCTTCACCAACCTCTCCGCGCGCAATCAAGTCGGCACCGGCGCCAACATCCTCATCGTCGGCTTCAACGTCACCGGCAGCGCGTCCAAGCGCCTCCTCATTCGCGCGGTCGGCCCCACGCTCGCGCAGTTCGGCGTCGCCGGCTCCCTCGCCGACCCGCAGCTGCTCGTCACCGACAACAACGGCACCGTCTTCGCGCGCAACGACGACTGGGGCGCCGAAGAGGCGATCAGCGGCGCCGCGGGCTCCGTTGGCGCGTTTCCGCTCCCCGCTTCGTCCCGCGACGCCGCCGCGGTGGTAACGCTCCCTCCCGGCAGTTACACCGTCCAAGTCTCCGGCGTGAACAACACCACCGGCGTCGCCCTCGCCGAGATCTACGAGCTGCCGTGAGCACGCTCGGCTACCTCCTGGCTTTCCGTTGCCCAGATCATCCTCCCCTCTCCGCAATGAATTCTCCCGCTCTCGCCCCGGCCTCCGCCCACTCGTCGTTGATCACAGCTCGTCGCTGGTGTCAGCTCACCCGCGCGTCATCCGTGATCGTATCCGCCGTTGCCCTCGGATTTCTGCCATCCGCCCGCGCACAGTCCACTCCACCCATCGGGGTTTCCGATCTGTTCGTGAAGGTCGATGACTCCATCGAACTCAAAATCTCACTGCTAAATCGTGTTCTTACCGAGCAAGGTTTCGATCCGCGTTCACGGAACGACATTCCCGAGAACATCCTGACCGCATCGAGATTTTTGGCGGGCCTGCCGGATCCAAACGGGCCAAGGCTCACCTTGGCCCGCGCCATTGCCCAGGTTGGCGGAATTTCAGATGGCGCCATGCGGGACATGACCCGGGTCCTGTTCATTCAGTTCGGACCCCGCTCTTCCCCGCCGGCGGGCGGCGAGCCACCTCGCGCCGCCCTGCCCAGCGGCAGCGTTGTGCTCGTCGGCCAAGGCCGGACCGCCCCCGGCGCGCCGACGCAAGCCCTGCTTTCCATCGGACCGACCGGCGCGTCCGGATTTACCGGCACGTTTGCGACGAGCGTGGTCAGCGGCTTTCCCGCCACCTCAAGGGATCAGACCCTGATCGGCGTCGCCGCCGGCGGTTCCGTGGCGGCCGGGGAATATCGCCTGCCGCCCTCCACCGACACCGTGCCCTTCTTTCTCACACTGCCCACCGGCACGCCCACCGCGCTGCCGCTCGCTCCTGGCGACCGCGGCGGGACGCCGGCCAAGATCTCCGACGACGGCACTTTCATTGTCGGCACGACCATCCAAAACGTCGCCAACGGCCCAGCGACCCGCCGCATCGTCCGCTGGGCACGTTCCGGCGCCGGCTATGCGATCACCACGATCGGCGGTTTTCCCGGGTTCGCCGTCAGCAACGCGCTGAATGTCTCGGGCGATGGCGCGACTATCGTCGGATCTTACATCGATGCAAGTTTCCGCAGCCATCCGCTTCGCTGGACACAGGCCGGCGCCTTCCAGGACCTCGGGGCGTTGCCGGGCCAGAGCTTCGGAGAAGCGCTCGACCTCACGAGTGATGGCACCACGGTCGTCGGCAACAGTGGCCACGCATTTGTGTGGACCGCGGCCACCGGCATGACCGGATTGCGCACGCTGCTCGGGTCAGAGAATTCGTCCGCCAACGCCATCGGCTCCAACGGCGCGTTGATCGGCGGGGTGAGCTACGGCGCAAATTTCCTGAACCCCATCGCCGTGCTGTGGACCAAGTCCGGCACGATGATCAAGCTGAAGGATTTTCTCAGCGTCATGGGCATCGACGTCACCGGCTGGGTGTTTCAGACGGTCGACCGCATCACCCGCAACAACGATGGCAGCTACAATATCGCCGGCAACGGCACGCTCAGCGGCCGGCCCACGGCTTTCCTCTTCACCTACAGCGCCCCCGCCGGCCCGCCACCGGCCATTGCCGGGCAGCCGCAAGCCCAGGCCGTGGCGGCCGGCGGCACCACGGTGTTGAATGTCGCCGTGACTGACGCCGCGAGCTACCAATGGCAGCACAATGGCGTGGCCATCGCAGGCGCGACGAACGCCACACTCACGATTCCCAACACGCAGGCCGCCAATGCCGGCACCTACACGGTCGTCGTCACCAATGGCGATGGCTCCGTCACCAGCGCGCCCACCACGGTCACGGTAGCGCCTGCTGTCTCACGCCTCGCCAACGTCTCCGTGCGCACCACCGCCGGCACGGCCGCCAACCCGCTCATCGTCGGCTTCACGCTCGGTGGCGGCGGGAAAAACGTGCTGCTGCGCGCCGTCGGGCCCACGCTCGGGACCTTTGGCGTGCCAGGGACGCTCGACGACCCGCGGCTCGCGGTCTTCACCGGCGCCGGCGCGCAGACCGCGCAGAACGACGACTGGGGCGGCGGCGCCGCGCTCACGAGTGCGTTCGACGCCGTCGGCGCCTTCCGCCTGCCGGCCGCATCGAAGGATGCGGTGCTCCTCAACGCGCTCCCCGCCGGGGGCTACACCGCACAGGTGAGCGGCGCTGCCAATAGCAGCGGCGTCGTGCTCCTCGAGGCCTACGACTCCGACGCTGGTTCGCCCCTCGCCCGCTATACCAACCTCTCCGCCCGCAACCAAGTCGGCACGGGCGGCAACATCCTCATCGTCGGCTTCAACATCGTCGGCAACGGCCCGAAGAACCTCCTCATCCGCGCCATCGGCCCCGCGCTCACGCAGTTCGGCGTCGCCGGCGCCCTCGCCGATCCCCAGCTCGCGATTTTCAACGCCGCCGGCACCGAAGTGAACCGCAACGACGACTGGGGCGGCGGCTCCGCCCTCGCCAGCGCCTTCACCTCCGTCGGCGCCTTCGGCCTCGCCGCCACCTCGAAGGACGCAGCGCTCAGCGTGACCCTCCAGCCAGGCTCCTACACCGCCCAAGTGAGCGGCGTGAACAACACCACCGGCGTCGCCCTCGCCGAGATCTACGAGCTGCCGTAGCCCCACCGCCGTCCCCCGTGAAATCGCCGGTTCTGGCGCTGCCCAGCCGGCGATTTCCGTTTCGCCGGCGAAACGGGACCGGCCAATAGCCGTCGCGCGGCTACTGCATGGCCCGCTCCCTTTTCCCCACGAGCAGATCGAAAATCGGCGACGCCATCAACGTCGTCACCACCGCCATGATCACCAGCGTCGCGAACAGCGCCGGCGAGATCACGCCGCGCTGCAGGCCGATGTTTATGATGATCAACTCCATCAAGCCCCGGGCATTCATCAGCGTGCCGATGCCCAGCGCCTCGCGCTGCGGCAAGCCGGTCGCGCGAGCCGCGAGCCAGCACGCCACGCCCTTCCCCCCGATTGCGGCGACGAGGACAAGGCCGGCCATGCCCCACAGATAGGCGGTGTCGAGGAGGCCGATCTGGGTGTTGAGGCCGGAATAGGTGAAGAACAGCGGCAGCAGCAACGCCACCGTGAGCGGCTGGATGCGCGCGATGAGTTCGCGCGCCACGAGCCCGCGCGGGATCGCCACACCCATCACAAAGGCTCCGAACACCGCATGCAAGTGGATGAGATCCGTGAACCACGCTCCGAGTGACATCAACGCCAGGCAAACGACAAACTCGCGGTCCGAGAGCGCGCCACGCGCCTCGACCCCGCGCGCCCAGCGCGCGAGCAAGGGCTTGATCACGAGCAGGGCGAGCGCGACGTAGCCCGCGCCGCCGCAGATGTTGAGCCAGGCATGGGCGAAGTTCCCATCGAAGCTCGCGAGCACGATCGCGAGGAGGCACCATGCCATCGCATCGTCGATCGCACCGGCGCCGATCGCGACGGTGCCCATCGTCGTCCCGGTGAGGCCCTTGAAATGAATGATGCGCGCCAGCATTGGGAAGGCCGTGATGCACATCGACGCCCCGAGGAAAATCATCGCCTCAAAAAGCGACGTGCGTTCCGGAAAGAGCCCCGTGTGCGCGTGGAAAAACCAGCCGAGCGCCGCGCCGAGCGCGAAGGGCGTCACCATGCCCGCCACCGAAACCGCGACCGCGCTGCGCAGCCGGGCCTGCACGATGTCCACACGAAACTCGAGCCCGACGACAAACATGTAGGCCGCCAGCCCGAGCTGTGAGACAGGGAAGAGGATACGCAGCGTTTCCGGCGGAAACAGGGCGGCCGACACGCCAGGGAACAGGAGCCCGAGCAGCGATGGCCCGAGCATCACCCCCGCGATCATTTCCGAGACGACCTGCGGCTGGCCCACGCACCGCCCGATGAGACCGACTGCCTGGCAGACGAGGAGGATGACCGCGATCTGGAAGAAAAAGAAGACCGCAAGCTGTAGGTTCGTCATGCGGCGCCGTCAGGCTCAGCGGTTCGTCACACAGTAGAGATGCGTGGCCGTGCGAATGAATATCTCGCGGTCCGCGACGGCCGGCGTGCAGAGCGTGTAGCTGCCATCGAGCGAGTTCTTCGCGAGCAGCTTGTAGGCCGGCCCGGCCTGCACGACCGCAGTCTCGCCCGACTCCGCCGTGATGTAGATTTTTCCATCCGCCAGGATCGGCGAGGCACTGACAGTGCCGAGGCCCGTGGCCTCGGGACCATAGACGCGCTCGCCGGTCTTCGCCTTGACGCAGGTGATCGAGCCGCGGTCGTCGGCCATGTAGAGGAGCTCGCCGTCGCTCACGGGTGTGGGCACATCCGGCGAACCGCGCTCCGTCCACATCCACGCCCGGTGACTGGTCGTGATGTCGCCGGCGCCGCCCGCACGAAAGGCGATGAACGGCTTCACGCGCGTGGGCGCGAAGATCATGCCGTCCTTCACGAGCGGCGACGCGATGACGCGGAAATTTTTTGAGCGTTCCGGATTCAAGCCGCCGCCGCGCCACAACTCCCGTCCCGTCGCGAGATCGTGGCCGGTCACATAGTCCGCGCCGCCGACGACAAACTGCTTCTTCCCTTCGTGCACGAGCAGGGTCGGCGTCGAGTAGGAGTCGGGGCTTTCATGCTCCGCATCGGTCGGCCGCTCCACTTTCCACAGCAGCTTGCCCGTCGTCCCGTCGAGCGCGAACAGGTAGCACGGATCGTCTGTGTAGAGGCCCTGCAGCATCTGGAAGACGAGCTTGCCGTCGACGAGCAGCGGCGAGGAGCCGTAGCCGAACTGGATGCCCATCTTCCCGAAATTCTTTTGGATATCGAAGGTCCACTTTTGGTTGCCCGCGAAATCGTAGCACGCGACCTGCGCGTTGCCGGACACGACCCACACGTGCTGGCCGTCGGTCACCGGCGACGGCGACGACATGTTGTGCTTCATCTTGAAGTCGTTGCCCCGGTCGTATTGCCGGCGCCACAGCTCCTTGCCGGTGGCGCGATCGAGGCAGATGAGCAGCAGTTCCTGCCCGCCGGGCCCTGGCGCGCCGGCCGGACGCGGCCGCGCTTTCTTGCCCGGCGCAGGCGGAGGCGGGGGCGCCACGGCCGCCGCATCCTCCTTCGACGGCGTGTTCAGGAAAACGCGATCGCCCCACACCGCGGGCGACGAGCCGCTCCACGCCGGCAGCGCGACCTTCCACTTCACGTTCTCGGTGGCGCTCCACATCACCGGCAGGTTGCGGGCGGCGGGCGCCGTGCCGTCGCCGTTGGGCCCGCGCCAATTGGGCCAGTTGGCCGCGCAGAGGGGCGCGACGGCGGCAAGGGTGAGCGTAACGGAAGCGACAAGGCGGTGCAGTTTCATGGGAAATGGTCTCCGGGGGGACAACGACGCGGCACGGGGAAAAACGATGCGCGACTACAGGCGCCGGACCGAGGCTTGTCGAGGACGCACCCTGCGAAACGAATCTCGGGCATTGACGCGGTTTTTTCCGGGCCGTTTCTTCGGGCCCGATGTCCAAAGCGAAGTCCGTCGATCCGCGCGCAAAATACAAACGTGTCGTCCTCAAGCTCTCGGGCGAGGTCCTCCGCGGCGGCAAGTCCGGCGATCCGATCGATGCCGCCACCCTCGAGAAAATTTGCACGCAGGTGAAGGAGATCCACGCCCTCGGGGTGCAGGTCTGCGTGATCATCGGCGGCGGAAACATTTTCCGCGGACTCAACGGCGTCCAACGCGGCGTCGACCGCACCACCGGCGACTACATGGGCATGCTCGCCACCGTCATCAACGGCCTCGCCCTCATGGACTGCCTCGAAAAGCTCGGGGTCAACACCCGCGTCCAGTCCGCCATCCCGATGAACCAGATCGCGGAGCCGTTCATCCTTCGCCGCGCCGTTCGCCACCTTGAGAAGGGCCGCGTCGTCATCTTCGTCGCCGGCACCGGCAACCCTTACTTCTCGACCGACACCACCGCCGCCCTCCGCGCCTCCGAGATGCACGCCGACATCATCATGAAGGCCACCAAGGTCGACGGCGTCTACGACAAGGATCCCAAGAAGCACGCCGACGCCGTCCGATACGACCACCTCACCTTCACCGACGCCCTCAAGCAGCGCCTCACCGTGATGGACTCGACCGCCTTCTCGCTCTGCATGGACAACAACGTGCCCATCCTTGTCTTCGACCTCGGCGACGAGCACGCCATCCGCAAGGCGATCATGGGCGAGAAGATCGGCACATTGGTGCACAACTAGGTTCAGGCACGGCGGCGACGCGACGCCCTGCCGGGCAGTCTGCAGCAATCCTCCAGCTCATGCCCCTCCTCCGCGCTTTCCTTCTCGGGCTGGCCGCGGCCTTCATGGCATTCGAAGCTGCCGGCGCCATCGCAAATCGGGCCACCTCCCGCCCCAACGTCGTCTTCATCATGACAGACGACGCCGGCTACGCCGATTTCGGCTGCTACGGCGCGACCGACATTCGCACGCCGCACATCGACCGCTTGGCGCGCGAGGGTGTGCGGATGACGGATTTCTACGCGATGCCCCAGTGCACGCCGACGCGCGCCGCGCTCATCTCCGGCCGCTACCAGCAGCGCGTCCGCCTGGAGCGCGCCCTCGGCAGCGCAGGGAGTTCACTCGAGATGGGCCTGCCCGCCAACGGCCGCACGCTGCCTCGTCTGCTGAAGGAACACGGCTACGCCACCGGCCTCGTCGGCAAATGGCACCTCGGTTACAAGCCCGAGTTCAGCCCGCAGGCGCACGGTTTCGACTACGCGTTCGGCCCGATGAGCGGCTACGTCGACTTCTACCACCACGTGCGCGCCGACGGTCAGCTCGATTTCTTCGAGAACGGCCGCCCGGTCACGGTCGAGGGCTATGCCACGGATCTCTTCACCGAACGCGCCGAACGCTTCATCGCGCAACACGCCGCCCAGCCCTTCTTCCTCGCCGTCACCTACACCGCGCCGCACTGGCCGTTCCAGCCACCGGGCCGGCCGTCGCGCGCGAAGAACAACGGCGCGTTCCAACACCCGACCGACGACCCGCCGCCGACGCGCGCCGACTACGCGGCCATGCTGGAGCAGGCCGACGCCGGCGTCGGCCGTATCCTCGCGAAACTCGAACGTCTCCGCCTCGCCGAGAACACGCTCGTGATCTTCACCAACGACAACGGCGGTGAATGGCTCTCCCGCAACACGCCCTTTTTCCACCGCAAGGGCAGCGTCTGGGAAGGCGGGATCCGCGTGCCGGCCATCCTGCGCTGGCCGGGCCGCCTTCCCGCCGGCCGCGTCGACCCCCAGCCGGGCATTACCATGGATCTCACCGCCACGATCCTCGCCGCCACCGGCGCCCCCGTGCCGCCCGACGCACGCCTCGATGGCATCGACCTCCTGCCAATCCTCGCCGGCCGCGCGCCCGCCCGAGAGCGGACGCTCTTCTGGCGCTTTGGCGGATCCGATCATCGCCAGCAGCGCGCCGTGCGCCAAGGCCCCTGGAAACTGCTCGTCGAGGGCGGAAGTTTCTCACCCACCTTCCTGTTCGATCTGCGCGACGACCCGGGCGAACGAAATGATCTCGCGGCCCAGCACCCCAAAATCGTCGCCCGTCTCCGGGCCCTCATCGACAGTTGGGAAAGGGAAGTTGAGGCCGACGCGACCTCCATCCTCGGCCCCCTCCGAAGCCCTGCACCCGTTCGTTGAGGCCCGCACCGCCATTGCCAAGCGGTCAACGCCCGTCCATGTATTCCCTTCCCTTAACCTTCACCCAACCAATCGACCACCCATGTCCCATCCCATTCTGACTGACGCCCAGGCCCGCATGAAAAAGGCCGTCGATCACACGTTGCACGAGTTCAGCTCCATCCACACCGGTAAAGCCACGCCCGCGATGGTCGAGACTGTGATGGTCGAGGCCTACGGCTCCATGCAGGCCCTCAAGAGCTGCGCCGCCATTTCCACGCCCGATGCCCGCCTCATCCAAATCCAACCTTGGGACGCATCGCTGATCAAATCGATCATCTCCGGCATCCAGGCCGCCAACCTCGGCTTCAACCCCGTGCCCGACGGGAAAGTCATCCGCATCCCGCTCCCCGACATGAGCCGCGAGCGCCGGCAGGAATTCGTGAAGAACGCCCACCGCCTCGCCGAGGAAGGCCGCGTCCACGTCCGCAACGTGCGCCGCGACGCCATCGAAGCCGTCAAGAAAGCCAAGCTCCCCGAGGACGAGGCCAAGCGCACCGAAAAGGACATCCAGACGGCGACCGACAAGGCCATCGCCGAGATCAACACCCACCTCGCGCACAAGGAGAAGGATTTGCTCACGGTCTGACGGAAAATTTTGAAACGTGGAGGACGTGGAGCGCGCGGAGGATTTCATTTTCAGAACCACCCCCGCTCCGCGCCCTCCGTGGCCTCCGCGTTGAAAAAAGAAATTTCCAGCCCCCCTCCCCGCCGAGTCGTCGTCAAGCTCGGCACTGGCGTGCTCACGACCGGCATCGGCCAGCTCGACACCGCGCGCGTCGCCGCGGTCTGCGCCGAAATCACCGCGCTCCGCGCCCGCGGCACGGAGGTGATCGTCGTTTCCTCCGGTGCCGTCGGCCTCGGCATGGGCGCGCTCGGCCTCGCGAAAAAGCCCAAGGAGATTGCGCGCAAGCAGGCCTGCGCCGCCATCGGCCAGTCGCGTCTCATGCAGGTCTGGCAGGAGGGCTTCGCCCCGCACCGCCTCACCGTCGCGCAGGTGCTCCTCACGCACGATGATCTGCGCGTGCGCGCCCGCTATCTCGGCGTGAAGGAGACGCTCCGCCAGCTCATCGCCTACGGCACGATCCCGGTCATCAACGAAAACGACACCGTCAGTGCCGCCGAGATCAAGTTCGGCGACAACGACACGCTCTCCGCGATGGTCGCCAGCCTCGTCGAGGCGCAACACCTCGTCATCCTCTCCACTGCGCCCGGCCTCATTGACATGCAAGGCACCAAGGAGATCGTCCCCGTAGTCGCGCGCATCACCCCCGAGATCGAGGCGATGGCCGGCGGCACGACGAGCGAGACCGCGACGGGCGGGATGATTTCAAAAATCACCGCGGCCAAGCTCGCGACCAAGGCGGGCTGCGGTGTCTTCATCGCCAGCGGCTCCGAGCCGCGGATCCTCGAAAAACTCTTCGCCGGCCGCGGCCCCGGGACATTCTTCGTGCCGAGCGGCCTGCCGATGGAATCGAAGAAAAGGTGGCTCGCCTATTTCCAGCGCCCGGCCGGCACAATCACGGTGAACGCGCGCGCCGTGCCCGTGCTCCGCGAGCAGGGCCGCAGCTTGCTCGCCGTCGGCGTGACGGGCGCGCAGGGCGAATTCGGGGCCGGCGACATCGTCAACATCGCCGGCCCCGATGGCGCGGTCTTCGCCCGCGGCAAGACCGCCTACGCCAGCGAGGAGATCCCCGCGATCGCCGAGCAACAGGGCCCTGCCGTCGCCGCCCTCTATCCGAACCGGAAGCGCCTCGAGGTCGTGCACCGCAACGACCTGGTGCTGCTGTAACGACTCCGAGCCCGGCGAGGGAATCGCGCAGCCGCGCAACGCTTTCACCGCCACACCGGCTTCGCGCCGAAGGTCCTTCCCTA
>JAEUHB010000087.1 GCA_016794665.1 Opitutaceae bacterium | reverse complement strand
AGCCGCGTGTCCGCAAAGAGCGGCCACACGCCAAAGCCGAGCGCGCGCGGCTCGCCTTCCCACGCCAACGCCACCCGCAGCGCCTCCCGCGCCCCCACCGCCGTCTCGAGCGCCGAGGAAAAAACGACGGACGCCTTGGCCTTGGCCAACGCCGCCAGCGCGGCGCGCACGTCCGCCAACAGCGCCGGCTTGATCACCAGCACCCCGGGCCAGCCCGCACCGAGCCAGCGCTCGAGGTCGCTCTCGCCGACGAGCGATTCGTCGAGGGCCAGCGGGGTCGGGTAATCGCCGGCCAAGCCGAGCAACAAATCCTCCGCACCGCGGGCGTCGCGCGCGATCGGCTGCTCCACGAACTCCACCGGCCGCTCCGCGCAGCGCTCCAGCCACCGCTCCGCAGAGCGTCGCTCCCAGGCGCCGTTGGCGTCGAGCCGCAGCTTCGCGCCACCCGGCAGCGCCGCGCACACGTCGTCGAGCAAGGGGATCTCCTCCGCGGGATCGCCGACGCCGACTTTCCATTTGAAAACCCGAAACCCCAGCTCGGCCCGCGGCGGAATCGCCGCCAGCGCCGCGCGACCCGCGGGCAGCAGCGCAGCCACACCCAGCGCCTTTTGCGCCGCGGCCATCGAAGTGCCGGTCAGCTCTGCGCTCGCCGCCGCGAGCGCGTGCTTCAGGCAACCGAGCCGCGCGGGCACCGCGGCGATGTGCTCCGGATTCGTCCACTCGCCCAGCACCCGCGCACCCGCCTCGTCCTCGTCGGCGGTTTCCGTGCCGAACCACGGGATCGGCGCCGCCTCGCCCCACCCAACGGCGCCCGCCTCGCTCTCGAGCCGCACGATCATGCCCTCGCGTTCCGCCCAAAGGCCATGCGCCGTGCGCACGGGCGCGCGAAAGGGCGCGCGATACCGGCGGAACTGGAGGCGGAGCTTCACCGCACCACACCATGCGCCCGACCGCCCGCGCGCAAACCCGACTTCCGACTTTCTGTTTGCGCCCGCGTCGCGCGACCCTACTCCGTTCATGGCAACTCATGACCAAGGTTGCCACCGCCACTTCCGCCGCCGACGCGGAGTTTTACCTGCCCGCCGCGGCGTTTTTCCGGGCCTGCGCCCCGACCGCCCTCACGTTCGACGACGTCTCGCTCGCGACCCTCTACTCCGCGATCCTGCCCAAGGACGCCGACACCTCGACCGCGCTCAGCGACGCCCTGCGCCTGCCGATTCCGATCATCTCGTCGGACATGGACACCGTCACCGAGTCGCGCATGGCGATCGCGATGGCGCTCAACGGCGGCCTCGGCCTCATCCACTACAACATGACGCCCGAGGCGCAGGTGAAGGAAGTCGCCCGCGTGAAGCGCCACATCCACGGCCTCATCCAGGATCCCATCACCGTCACGCCCGACCAGCTCATCGGCGACCTGCTCGCCCGCATCGCCGCGAAAAATTTTTCGTTCTCCACGTTCCCCGTCGTCGATGCCGACGGCAAACTCGCCGGCCTCCTCTCCGGCAACGTCGTCAAGGAGCGCTATAAGTCCAAGAATGTCGCCGACGTGATGACGCCGCGCGCCCAACTCGCCACCGAAAAGCACCGCGCCGTCGCCAAGGATCCCATCAAGGCGGCCGATGCGTTCTTCAACGCCCACGTCGGCATCAACAAGATGCTCGTCGTCGATGACTCCGACCGCCTGCGCGGCCTCGTGACCGCCTCGGATGTCGAGCGCATCACCGCCGAGTCCAAGTCGCGCCGGAAGCCCGCGCGCGACGGGGATTTCCGCCTCGTCACCGGCGCCGCGCTGTCGCCCGTGCGCAAGCCCGACGGCTCGCTCGACCGCGATCGCATCATCGAGCACGTGGGCCGGCTCGTCGACGAGCACGTCGACGCGGTCGCGGTCTCCACCGCCCATGGCCACACCGCGGGCGTCGGCGACGTCGTGAAGCTCGTGCGCGGCGCGTTCAAGGAACTCACGATCATCGCCGGCAACGTCACGAGCGGGGGCGGCGTCACCTTCCTCGGCGAGTGCGGCGCCAACGCGATCAAGATCGGCCAGGGCCCGGGCTCCATCTGCACCACGCGCATCGTCGCGGGCGTCGGCATCCCGCAGCTCACTGCGCTCCACGTGGCCGGCGCCGCCGCGAAAAAAACCGGCGTAAAGCTCATCGCCGACGGCGGCATCACCAAGAGCGGCGACATCGTGAAGGCCCTCACGCTTGCCGACGCCGTGATCCTCGGCGGCCTGCTCGCCGGCTGCCGCGAGGCCCCCGGCGAAATCCTCGAGATCAACGGCAAGGTCTACAAACAATACCGCGGCATGGGCAGCCACGCCGCGATGAAGGCCGGCAGCGCCGCCCG
>JAEUHB010000086.1 GCA_016794665.1 Opitutaceae bacterium | reverse complement strand
GGTGCCCGGGGCGCAGATCGCGGTCTCGGGCGCGGCGGCGCGCACGGCGGGAAAGAGCACGAGCTCGCCGATTTGCTGGGAGAGCGCGAAGTGCTCGGCCTCGTAGCCAAAGGATCCCGCCATGCCGCAGCAGCCCGACGGAATGAGCCGCACCTCGTGTCCCGCGGGCAGCTCGAGCGCCTGCACGGTGGGCGTGAGCGACGAGAGCGCCTTCTGATGACAGTGGCCGTGGAGGCGGATGAGCTTTTTCTCGGCGCGAAAGTCCTCGCGCCGGATGCGCCCGGCGGCGGCTTCGCGCGCGACGAATTCGTCGAACAGCAGCGCGCGCTTTGCCAGCGCTTGCGCCGCGGGCTTGAGTGAGGCGGGCACAAGATCGGGGTATTCGTCGCGAAAACCGAGGATCGCCGAGGGCTCGAGGCCGATGAGCGGCGCGGCATCGGTCACCACATCCTTGAGCAGCTCGATGTTGCGGATCGCGAGCCTCTGCGCGGCGCGGACGAGGCCCTTGGATAGCTGCGCGCGGCCGCTGTCAGCGTGGGTGGGGATGACGACCTCGTAGCCGAGCCGGTTGAGCAGCTCGATCGCGGCGATGCCGACGGGGGTGTCGTGGTAGTGGGTGAACTCGTCGCAGAACAGGTGCACGCGGCCGTGCGGGTAGGCGAGGTGCGACGGGTTGGCGTGGCGCGCGTGCCAGGCGGCGAGCGTCGTCGCGTGCAACGTCGGCAGGCTGCGTTCCGGGGCGAAGCCCGCGACGCGCTTCAGCGCGCCCGAAACCATCGGCGAGGTCACCGCCCAGTTGTGCAGCCGCGGCGCGATCGCGGCCACGCGCATTGTGCGCGCGAAGCCCGCGATCAGGCGCGACCGCAGTGGCACGCCGTGCGTGTCGTGCCAGTGCTGCTGCCACTCGGCCTTGAGGCGCGCGAGGTCGACGTTGGAGGGGCACTCGGATTTGCAGCCCTTGCACGAGAGGCAAAGGTCCATCACGTCGCGCACTTCCGCGCTGTCCCACGGATCCTTAACCGAGCGCGGATGCGTGAGGACTTGGCGGAGAAGGTTGGCGCGCGCGCGCGTGGTATCCTGCTCGTTGCGTGTGGCCATGTAGCTGGGGCACATCGTGCCGCCCATGAGGTGAGACTTGCGGCACTCGCCCACGCCGGTGCACGCCTCCGCCGCGCGCAGCACGCCCTCGGCCGCGCCGAAGTCGAAGATCGTTTCGTAGTGCGGGTCAGGCTGGCCGGGCGAGTGGCGCAGGTGGGTGTCCATCGGCGGCGTGTCGATGATTTTGCCCGGGTTGAGCAGGTTGCGCGGATCGAAGGTCTCCTTCACGCGCCGCATCATCGCGTAGCACTCGGGCCCGACCATGAACGGGATGAACTCGCCGCGCAGGCGGCCGTCGCCGTGCTCGCCGGAGAGCGAGCCGCGGTATTTCTTCACGAGGGCGGCGACATCGGTGGCAATGCCGCGGAAAAAACGCAGGCCCTCCGCCGTCCGGAGGTTGAAGAGCGGCCGCGTGTGCAGCTCGCCGGCGCCCGCGTGCGCGTAGTAAACGGTGCTGACGCCGTATTTGCCGCGCATGATCGCGTCGAACTCGGCGATGTAGGCGGGCAGGTCCTCGACCGCGACGGCCGTGTCCTCGACGCACTCGCGGGGTTTGGCGTCGCCCTTGACGTTGTTCATCAGGCCCTGGCCGGCCTTGCGCAGATCCCACACGCGGTTGCAGTCGTCGCCCCAGACGAGGGGGAACGCATACCCGAGGCCTGCTGCCCGCATCTCCGCCTCGATGGCGGCGAACTCGCGCGCGAGGTGCGCGCGGTCGCCATGGCGCAGCTCCACGACGAGCACGGCGCCGGGATCGCCCGTGACGAAGAAGCGGTTCCTCGCGTGCTCGAGGTTGGCCTTCGTGCACTCGAGGATGTGGCGGTCGATCAGCTCGCAGCCGAAGGGCCGGTGCCGCATCGCGATCAGCGTGGCCTTGAGGGAATCCTGGATGGTCGCGAAGTGCGCGCACAGCAGCGCGCCCGGCGGCGGCAGCGGCTCGCAGTTGAGCTCGAACTCGACGCCGAGGAACAGCGTGCCCTCGGAACCGCACACCAGCTGGCAGAGGTTGAACGGCTTTGCGCTCGCCGGATCGAACACCGCGCAGTCCATCAGCACGTCGAGCGCGTAGCCGGTGTTGCGGCGCGTGACCGTCGACTTCGGGTAGTGGTCGCGGATTTGCTGGCGGTTGCTCGCATCGCCGAGCAGGTCGCGCACGAAGCAGTAGATGCGCGCCTCGAGCGAGTCGGCTGCGGCGCACTTGGCCGCGAACTCCTCGCGCGTCAGCGGGCCAAAGGTGACCTCCGAGCCGTCGCTCAGAAACCCGCGCGCGGACACCACGTGGTCGCGCGTGGTGCCGAGCACGATCGAGTTGGCGCCGCAGGAGTTGTTGCCGACCATGCCGCCGATCATCGCGCGGTTGGCGGTGGAGGTCTCCGGCGAGAAGAACACCCCGTGGGGCTTGAGGAAAAGGTTAAGGTCGTTGCGCACGACGCCTGGCTGCACGCGCACGCGGCGCCGCCCGCCGTCGTAGCTGACGATACGGTTCAGGTGCCGGCCAACGTCGACCACAATGCCCGGGCCGACGACCTGCCCCGCAAGCGAAGTGCCCGCCGCGCGGGGAATCAGGCCGGTGCCCTGCTGCGCCGCAAACGCGAGCAGCGCGCGGATGTCGGCCTCCGATGCCGGCCGAGCTACGGCGACGGGCAATTCCTCGTATTCCGAGGCGTCGGTCGCGTAGAGCCGGCGCGTGGCCTCGTCGAGGTAGAGCTCGCCGTCGAGGCGAGTGGCGAGCACGGAGAGCTGCGCGGGTGAGGGCGCGGTCGGCATGATGCTCAAGCCTTCAGCTCCGTGGTGATCTCGGCGAGGCCGACACGGCGGGAACCCTGCTCGCGGCTGCGCAGGCCGGCGATGAGCACCGTCATCAGCTCAATCGTCTCGGCAAACGGGTAGGGCTCCACCCGGGAGCGCACGAAATCGATGTAGCTCACGAGCTGCCGCCGGAAGCACGTGTAGGTGTCGCCGAAGCGCAGCGAGCGCTGCCCGAGGGTGCCGCATACCTGGAGCGTCCCGAACGAACCCCCGCCGTCGTAGATGGCCGGCAGCGTGAGCTGCACGCCGCTGCGGTGCACGAGGTGCGCGATTTCGAGCCCGGGGCGCGTCTCGAGGCGCACCGATTCGAACCCGGGCCCGACGATCCGGTAGAGGGGCTCGAGCAGATGGATGCCGTAGCGTTCCCAGGTTTTCACCGTCACGCCCGAGAGCCAGCGCAGCTCGCCAAGATCGGCGAACGCCGCCGGGCCGCCGTCGAGCTCGGCCGCGTAGCGCAGGCCCGATGACGAGAGGATCCGCGCGCCGGCACTCTGCCACGCGATGAATTGCCCCAGCTCCGCGACCGAGGTCGCGAGCGGCTTGTCCACGAACACCGGCAACCCCGCCTCCACGAACGCGCGCGCACGCCGCACGTGGTCGAGCCCGTCGTCGGTCGAGATCAGCACGGCATCGACCTGTCCGATCACCTGCTCAGGCCGCTCGACGACGTTTGGGATCAGCGACGCCGCGGCGACGTGGCGCGCCTCCGCGAGATCGTCGGTCCAGATGTGGGTCACTTGCGCCCCCGGCACGCGCACGGTCTCGAGCGGCCGCGCCCCGAGGTATTTCGGGATGACCGGATAGGGGCACGACGCCATCGCGGCGGGATCGAAGCCATTGATGATCGCACTCCACGAATAGGGGTGCCCGTTGCCCGGGATCATGCCGAGCATGGCGAGCCGGAGGGGGGGGAGCGGGGCAGCAGACATGGATTGGAAAACGTTGACCGATTCTGCTCGTTGACAGCGCGCAAGGCAAACCCGTCCTCTTGGTTCCGTCGGTTTGCCATCCTGATCCGCAACGCTTCGATCCTCCCTCCATGATCGACTTATTCTGCAGTCATGCGCCCCGCCATGGTTTGGTTCTCACGTTCATCGCCCTGCTAGGAACCGTCGCCCGCGCCGCGACTGGCACCGGCACCATCGAGGGCCGCGTGCTCAATTCATCGACCGGCAATTTCCTTGGCAGCGCCCGTGTCGCCGTCGAGGGCACGGCGATCGCGTCGCTCACCAATGCCAATGGCGAATACCGCCTCACCGGCGTGCCCGCCGGTCCGGCGAGCGTCGTCGTGAGTGTCGTCGGCCTCGCGCCGCGCACGCAGTCGGTCACCGTGTCGGCGGGCGGCGTGGTTGCGCAGGATTTCGACCTCGGTGTGGCGGGCGAACCGGGCGCCGGCCGCACCGTGGTGCTCGACACCGTTTCGGTCACGGCCCGAGCCCTCAGCGCGCAGGCCGTCGCGCTCACCGAGCAGCGGAACGCCCCCAACATCAAGGCCGTGATCTCGCCCGACGAGTTCGTTGATCAAGCCGAGGGCAACATCGGCGAGTTCATAAAGTATGTCCCCGGCCTCGATCTCCAATACAACCCCTTCAGCCCGCAGTTTGTGACGATCCGCGGCATGCCGGCGAGCGGCACGCTGGTGCAGTTCGACGGCATGCCGACCGCGCCGGCGCCGGCGGGCAACAGCCGGTCGTTCGACATGAACACGGCCGCCAACGCCAACATCGACCGCGTCGAAATCTCCAAGGTCCCCACGCCCGACATGCCGGCCAATGCGGTGGGCGGCTCCATCAACGTGATTTCCAAGTCGGGCTTTTCGCGGCGCACGCCGCTGCTTTCCTACAACTCCTATCTCACCTACAACGCGAGCGAGGACGAGTTCTCGCCGAGCCTGTCCAAGGTCGCCGGCCCCGACGGCCTCGCGAGCAAGCGGCCCGTGCAGCTCGCCTACGATCTCTCCTACATATTTCCTTGGCGGAAAAACCTCGCGTTCACCTTTGCCCTCACGCGCGCGCCGCGGTTCAACGAGATCGAATATCGCTCGCCCACGTGGAATACGGTCACCGGCCTGCTCAACGCCTACCAGTTCAATGAGCTCGTCTCCGACGTGGACATCCGCACGGGCAAGGCGACGATCGATTGGAAGCCCGGTCCCGACACGACGGTCCAGGTGAGCTACTACAAGATGGATCGGCGCAGCCTCACGCGGCAGCACTTCCAGGTCCTGACGCCGGGCGCGGGCTCGACGGGTGACTGGCGTTTCATCCAAGGCGCCGCGACCGGCGTCGGCACCGCCGCACAGAACCTCAGCGGCAACCAGCAGTATCGCAGCCTCGAGCTCGCCTCCGCGCGCGTCCGCCACGACGGCCCCGTCTGGAAGGTCGACGGCTTTGCGTCCCTCTCCAACGGCGGCTTCACCATCAAGGATCTCGACGATGGTTTCTTCGGCACCGTCGCCGCCAACCAGACCGGGCTCGTGATCCGGGCCGACAACCTCGACAACATCACGCGCCGCGGCATCCCCGGCATCACCGCCACCCGCGGCGGGCAGGCCGTCGATATCTTTAACGGCGCCGGCCAGACGATCAATACGGTGACGAGCGCGGCCTCCGTCGTGGACAACACCGTCACGAGCTTCGGAGCCAACCTCGCGCGCGACGTGGCGCTTGGCGTGCCCGTGCGCGTGAAGCTCGGCGCCTACTCCGAGATGATGGAGCGCGACAACAAGGGCGGCACGCTCACGTGGACCTTTGCGCCGCCCGGCGGGGCGGCGGGCCGCCTCGCGTCGGCGCACAACGTGATCAACGACGCGTTCTCTCGCCGCGCGCCGCTCACCGAGATCGGCGGCCGCGCTGTTTTCTCGCGCTACCTCAGTCTCGCCAAGATCGCCGACCTCTACCGCGCGAATCCCGCGTGGTTCGTCCTCAACGAGGCCGCCGCGCACACCAACCGCGTCAACGCGTCGATCCGCCTCAAGGAATCGATCACGGCGTTCTACGGCCGCGCCGACGCAAAGTTCTTCGAGAACAAGCTCTGGCTCGTCGCCGGCGCGCGCTACGAGCGCACCGACGACGAAGGCCGGGGGCCGCTCAATGACATCGGCGCCACCTACCAACGCGGGGCCAACGGCGCCCTCCTCCGCAACGCCGCCGGCCAGCTCGTGCGGATCCCCGGCAACGCCCTCACGATCGCGCAGGCGCAATACACCGAGCGCGGCGCGCGCAAGAAGACGAGCTACGGCGATCTCTACCCGAGCCTCAACGCGAGCTACAATTTCACCGACCGCATCGTCGCCCGCGCGGGCTACGCGCGCACCATCGGCCGCCCCGACCTCACGCAGATTATCCCGAGCATCATCGTCACCGATCCGAGCCTCGATGTGTCCACGCACCGCATCACGGTCGTGGACGGCAGCCTCAAGCCGTGGACCGCCGACAACTTTGACCTCACCCTTGAGGTCTACGACCTCAAGGGCGCGACGGCCTCGGTGAGCCTCTTCCAGAAAAACATCCGCGACTTCTTCGTGGACGCGGAGCGACCGGTGACGCCCGCCGACCTCACTGACCTTGGCCTCCCCAACGACTACGCCGACTATTTCATCCGTCGCACGCGCAACGGCCGCGACGCCGAGCTGAGCGGCGTCGAGCTGAGCTGGCGGCAGCAGTTGTCGTTTGTCCCGGTGATCGGCCGCCGCCTGCAGGCCTTTGCTAACCTCACGAGCTTGGCCATCGACGGCACCAACGTCGCGGACTTCGCGGAATTCTCGCCCCGCAATTTCAACGCCGGGATCGGCTACGCCACACCCGCATTCGCCGTGAAGCTGAACGTGCACAACAACAAGTGGGTCCGCCGTGCGCCCCTCGCCGCGGGCGGCAACAACCGCCCTGACAGCTTCACGTTCCGCGCGCCGTCCACACGGTGGGATTTTTCCGCCGAGCTGCGCGTGTGGCGCCGGCTCTCGGTCTATTACAGTGTGCGCAATCTCACGGCCGAGCCCGTGCGCCTCGAGATCCGCAGCCCCGGCCTCCCCGCCTATCTGCGCCCGCGCAACTACCAGTTCGTCGCCGCCAATCACACGCTCGGCCTCAAGGGCACTTTTTGATTCACTCGCGATGCCGTCGGAAAGCAGATTCTCGCGGCGCGGCCTGATCGCCGGAGGGGCGGCTGCGTTCGCCAGCGCAGCGGCGGGCCGGGCCGCCGAGCCTGCGGCCAAGGCCGCCCCAAGGACGATTGCTCCGTCTTGGCCCGAGCGCCGTCGGAAGATTGAGCGGGCGTGGCTCGACCTGCTGGGCGATTTCCCGCGCGAGGTGCCGCCGCTTGCGCCGGTGCTGCGCCAGGTCGCGGTGGAGGAGGGGATCACGCGCTACCACGTGAGCTTTCAGAGCGAGGCGGACGACCGGGTGACCGCGTGGCTGCTGGTGCCCGCCGCCGCGCGCCGCGTCCGCACACCCGCGATCGTGTGCATCCACAGCACGACGTTCGGCGCCGGCAAGGACAGCACGATCGGTCTGGCCGGCCGTCGCCCGCAGGACCCGCCGCGCGATCCGGCAATCGGCGTGGCAAGCGGGCGGGAGTATGCGAGGCATGGATTCGTCACGCTCAGCCTCGATCTGCTCACCGACGGGGAGCGCATCCGGCCCGGCGACCGCGTGATGGACACGCGGCCCTTCTATTTGCGCCACCCGGAGTGGTCGATCGTCGGCAAGAACACGTGGGACGTGATGCGCTGCGTGGATTTCTTGCAGACGCTCGACTTCGTCGACGCGGAGCAGATCGGCTGCACCGGCTGGTCGCTCGGCGGGCACAGCGCGATTTTTGCCGCGGCCTTCGAGCCGAGGATCAAGGCCGTCCTCAGCAACGGCGGCGTGCTCGACTGGCACCGCCCGACCAACTCGTGGGCGCGCCCCGACGATCTGCAAAACAGCCCGGAGCTCGAGCGGCGCTTCGGCTTCAAGCCCAACAGCGGGCCCTACATCTACATTCGCAAGTTCCGCCCCTGGGTGGCCGATCCGGCGAAGCCCGTGCCCACCGATTTCGACGAACTCATGATGCTCGTCGCCCCGCGCGCCCAGCTCATCATCTCCAGCGAATGGGAGTTCTACAGCCACAAGCTCATGCCCAAGCTGCTCACGGCCGCGCGGGTCTACAGCGAGTGGCGCGACGCGCCGGGCCTGCCCAGTGTGGTCGACGGGCGCAAGCGTCGCCGCGGTTACGACGACACGCTCGCCTACTACGAGTTCAACAACCGCCTTGCGGCCGACCGCGTCGAGAGGGACCTCCGCCAGATCAACGCGGGCGATGCGTTTTCGTGGTTCTCGTTCCCTGGCGGCCACGCCTTCCCGCCCGCCGCGCGCCTCGTCGCCTTCGGCTGGTTTGATCGTTGGCTTGGACGGAGGCCGGCGTGACGCCACTGTCCAAGTTCATGTCCTCGCCCAATTCCTCGGAAACTCTCCCCATCCTCGCCACGGCCGTGACACCGTGGACCGCCGAATGGCGTTTCGACGCCGAGGCTTTCGCGCGGCAGGTCCGCTCAATCGCCCGGGAGCTCACGCGTCGCATCTACATCTTCGGCACGGCGGGCGAGGGCCACGCGGTGTCGGACACCCAGTTCCGCGAGATCGCCTCGTGCTTCCTTGGCGTCGCGCGCGAGGAAAGCGTGACGCCCATGATTGGCGTGATCTCGATGTCATTGCCGACGGGGATTGAGCGCATCGCCTGGGCGCGGGAGCAAGGGTGCCGCGAGTTCCAGATTTCGCTGCCCTCGTGGGGCGCGCTCAACGACCGCGAGCTCGACGTGTTCTTCGCCGAGACCTGCGGGCGCTTCGCGGACTGCCGTTTCCTCCACTACAACCTCCAGCGCACCGGCCGGCTCCTCACGGCCGCCGACTACCGCCGCCTCGCCGACGCGCACCCGAATTTTCTCTGGGTGAAATCGAGCGCTTCCGATCCCGCGATCGTGCGCGACTTCATGGCCCTGCGGCCGCGGCTGCGGTTTTTCTTCACCGAGCGCGGCTACACCGAGGCCCGGCGTCACGGCGAGTGCGGCTACCTGATTTCCATCGGCTCGGTGCATCCGGCGGTCGCTCACCGCTTCGTGGCGGCCGACGATGCGGAGCGCGCGCGGCTGTTTGCTGGAATCCAAGCGATGGGTGCCAAGCTGCGCGAACTCGCCGCGGGCCGCTTCCACATCGACAGCGCCTTCGACAAGGTGCTCTACAAAGTGAGCGACCCTGCGTTCCCGCTGCGGCTGCTGCCTCCGTATCAGGGCGCGGCCGAGGAGGACTTCGCGGCCTTCCTCGCGGCGATTCCACCGGAGTGGCGGCGGTAGTGATCAGTAGCCGATGTTCCAGCGCGGCACGATGTCGGCGGCGGCGGTTTCGGAGACATAGACATCGGTGCGCAGCGACTGGAGCAGCGACTCCGGCACGAGCGGCGTCACGGGACCGTGCAGCACAAGCCGCGTGACCATCCGCTGCCACGAGATGAACGTCCCGCCCACGCTGATCGAGTGCATCTGCACGCGGTGCTTCGCCGCGACTACCTCGGCCGGGCCGATGGTCGCGGCCTTGGGCGGCACGGCGGCGACGTCGCCGCTGGCGCCGAAGCTGCCGTGCATCGAGTTCTGCGCGATGGTGAGCGGGTGCAGCGTGCAGACGCGCGGCCCGAGTTGTTTCCACTCCTCGAGCGAATCGGCGGCGAACTCCGGCGCGCCCGGATCGATGAAGGCGAGGTGGCCGGTCCAGCCGGGGCCGCTGTAGCAGATGTCCGCGCCACCGAGGTCGGCGATCATCTTGCCGTAGACCTTGATGTTCTTGTCGGTCGGCCCCTGCATCTGTTTCTCCGGCGGTCGCAGCTTGGGATCGAGATTGGACCAGAAATATTTCTTGAAGGCGTGCATGAAGCCGAACTCCCACGTCTCGGGCGCAATCTCGCCCTTTTCGTTGGCATACTCGTCCATGTTGAACGTGTGCAGGCGGCGGCAGTTCACCCGGTGCTTGTTCAGCAGGTAGGCGAGGCGCGCGTAGCGCGGCCACGGATTCGGCGTGATCATCACAAACTGCTTGCCCGCATCCATGGCCGTCTTGATGCGGTGGAACATGTCGTTCATCCAGACGAACTCCATGTCGGCATCGGGCAGCACGCGGATGCGGTAGTCGGGGTTCCAGTGCTTTTCCATGTCCGCGCGCTTGATCGCGCGGATGCGCGCGAGGACCTTGCGGTCGCGGAAGGGGATGAACGCGGCGGGCTCGAACTCAAAGGACGGGGGATGCTTCTTTTTCATAGGAAAGTTGGCCGTTCACCCACGTCGCGGCGGGCACGAAGCCGTCGTCCCACAGCACGAGGTCGGCGTCCGCGCCAGGCTCGAGGCGGCCCTTGCGGCCGAGGCCGAGGAGGCGCGCGGGGTTGAGCGTGCCCATCGCCCAGATCTGCTCGGGCGGGAGGCGGAGCCAGCGGTGGAGGTTGGCGATGCCGCGGTCCATCGTGAGCGCGCTGCCGGCGAGCGTGCCTTTCGTCGCGTGGCGCGCGGCCGTCTCCGGCGAGACGCGAATCGGGAACCCCCACGGCGTGTCGTAGACGCCCGCGGGCAGGCCCGCGCCGATGTTGGAGTCCGTGATTAAGATGACGCCTTGCCAGCCTTTGGCCGCGAGCGCCGCGCGGATCGCGGTGGGGTGGACGTGGACGCCGTCGCAGATGAAATCGACCGACGCGCGCGGGTCCGCGAGGATCGACTCGACGGCGCCGACGGGGCGCGCGCCGGGTTCGGTTTCAGCCGGCACGGGAAACACGTCGTAGAAGTGCGTCGCGTGCGTCGCGCCGGCGTCGAGCGCGGCCTCGGTTTGATCCGTGCTGGCGCGGGTGTGCGTGAGAAACACCACGATGCCGCGCGCGCGCAGCCGGCGGATCACCGGGAGAATATTCGGCGCGTCGGGGCTCACCGACATCGCGGCGACACGCCCGCCGCAGGTGTCGAGCAGCCGCTCGAGCAGCGCGAGATCGCCGGGCAGGGTGGGGCAGGCGGCGCCGCCGATGGCCATGAACGGGCCCTCGAGGTGCAGGCCGGGGGTGTTGACGCCCCGCGTCGCGGGCAGCGCGGCGGAGATCTCCGCGAGGCAGGTGAACATCTCCTCCGTCGGCCGCGGGATGATTGTGGGCAGGACAGTGGTGACGCCGAAACGCCCGAGTTCCCGCGCGGCGGCGGCGAGCCCGCGCGCGCCGTGCTCGTAGAGGCTGTGCATCACGCCGTGCGTGTGCACGTCGATGAGACCCGGCGTGAGCAGGCGCCCGCGGCCCTCGATGACGGTGGCCCTGGCGGTGTCGGCCGCGCTCACGCGGCCCACCGCGGCGATCGCGCCGTCGCGCGCGAGCAGGTCGCCCACGACGATGGCGCGGCCGGGATGCACTAGGCGGACGTCGCGAATCAGCAGCGGGGGGGGCACGGGAAATTGCGGCTAGGCGAAACCGAGCTCCTTGGCTGTCTCGCCGATGGCCTCGTCGATGAGGTCGAGGCCGCGGAGCAGCGTGGCCTCGTCCATCACGATCGGCGGGCTCATGCGCAGGATATGGCCGGCGGGGATCCAAGCGAGGCCCTTGCGGAAGGCTTTTTGGTAGACGAGCGTGCCGGCCTTGTCGAAGGGCTCCTTCGTGGATTTGTCCTTCACGAGCTCGATGCCCATGAGGCAGCCCTTGGCGCGCACGTCGCCTACGATCTTATGGGCGGCGCGCATCCTTTCCATCCGTCGCAGCGCGACTTCGCCGAGGCGAGTGGCGTGCGCGAGCAAGTTTTCCTCCTCGATCACTTGCGTGGAGATGAGCGCGGCGGCGCACGCCATCGGGTTGCCGCCGTAGCTCGAGGAGGCGGAGATGCTCTCGAAGCTCTCCTTGTATTTCTCGCGCACGGCGACGCACGTGACGGGGAACCCGTTGCCGAAGCCCTTGCCCATCGTGACGACGTCGGGCACGACGCCCCAGTGCTCCATGCAGAGCCACTTGCCGGTGCGGCCCCAACTCGTGAGCACCTCGTCGGCCATGAGGAGGATTTTTCGATCGTCGCAAAATTTGCGGAGCTTCGGGAAAAAATCGTCCGGCGGCATCACCGAGCCGCCCCAGCCCTGGATCGGCTCGAGCACGAAGCCGGCGACGGCGCCCACGGTGCCCTTGTCGAGATACTCGCCGTAGAAGCGCAGGTAGGCGTCGGTGTCGATCGTGCCGTCGGGCTTGGTCCACACCGGGCGATAGGTGTCCGGGCGCGGCACCATGTGCGCACCGGGCGCGCGGACGGCGCCGTAGACATGTGAGCGGATGTGGCCCAGCGAGACCGCGCCGTAGGTCTTGCCGTGAAAATCGTTGAAGCAGGATACGGTCTCGTGCTTGCCGGTCGCGGCCCGGAGGACGCGGATGCCCGCCTCCACGGCGGCGGTGCCGGAGTCGTAGAGCTGAAAGCCATCGAGATCGCCGGGGAGGATGGCGGCGAGCTTCTCCATCAACTCGGTCTTGAGCGGCGTGGTGAAGTCGTGGGCGTTCATCAGCTGCGCGGCGGCGCGCGCGATGCCCTCGCTGATCTTCGGGTGGCAGTGGCCGAGCGTCGTGACGTAGATGCCCGAGGAGAAATCGATGTAGTCGTTGCCATCGACGTCGCGCAGCACGCAGCCCGCGCCGGACTCGAAGGCAACGGGGAACAGCTTCACCTGCGAGCTGAGGCCCTTGAAGTGCCGCGTGCACCGCTCGTGCCAGTGCTTCGACTGCGGGCCCGGCGGCGGCACGGGCAGGTGGGGCACGCGCGCGAGATCAACGCGGCCCCATTCGAGGGTGGAGAAAGTATCGGCGACGGGCGGAGGCATGGTGGGAAGAACTAGGCGGTGACGGTGATGACCTTTGGGCCGAGGCGCGCGAAACGCTGCAGCGTGGCGCGCGGAGTCGCCCGGTCGGTGATGAAGAAATCGACGTCGCCGAGTGTGCCGGACTTTGCGAGCGCGGTGACGCCGATCTTCGAGCTGTCGGCGAGCACGCAACTTCGCGCGGCGAGCTGGCGCATCAGGCGATCAACGCGTGCGAGGCGGAGGTCGCTGTTGTAGATGGCGCCGTCCTCGCCGATGCCGTCGGCGCCTTGAAACGCGAGGTCGGCCGCAAACAACTCCAGACAGTGCTCCGTGACCGGGCCCGTCAGATCCGGGCTGCCGCGGCGAATGACGCCGCCGAGCAGCACGACCTCGACGCCGGCGGCGTGCTGCAGCTCGGAAGCGACGGCGAGGCTCGGCGTGATCACGGTGAGGTCCTCGGCATCGCGGAGCAGGGCGGCGAGCTCGAGCGTGGTCGTGCCGGTGTCGAGGAGCACGCGCTGGCCCGGGATGATGAGCTTGCGGGCCTCGGCGGCGATGGCGCGCTTGGCGGCGCCGTTGAGCTCGCGCCGGTCGCGGTAGTCGAACTCGAGGATCATCCGCTCGGTCAGCACCGCGCCGCCGTGCGTGCGCTGCACCTGTGCCTGCCCCTCCAGCACCGCAAGATCGCGGCGCACCGTCATGCCACTCACCCGGAACTCGGCCGCCAGCGCCGCGATCGACACGCTGGGCGCGGCGGCGAGCCGCTCCCTGATGCGGGCTTGGCGCACGGCGGAGGGAAGCTTGCGCATGGTGCGGGGATCAGCGCGGCCATGTTGAGAAATGTCAAGGTGTGAGAAAATCGCACAGAAAATAACATTGGCACCGCAACCTGCCGCGTCCGAAGCTGCGGGATGGCCGCCACCACCGCATCCCCACCCGTGACTTGGGCCGGCGCTGCCGTGAGCGACATCACACCGGCCGGCAGCGTGCACCTCTTCGGCTACCCGCACGTGCGGCGCATGAGCACGGGCGTGCACGATCCGCTGGAGTGCGCGGCCCTCTGCCTGCGCGCAGCGCGCGGCGCGGCGATCTTCATCGCGAACGACCTGATCTACTTTGGGCGCGACTACGCGGCGGAGATCCGGGGGCGCATCGCCGCGGCCACGGGCGTGCCAGTCGAGGCGATCATGCTTTCGGCGACGCACACGCACTCGGGCCCGGTCATGACCGATAACCTGAGCAACAGCGCGGACTCCGTCGTGCCGCGCGCCGATCAGGCCTACCTCCGTTGGCTGGCGGACCGCATCGTCGCCACAGCGGTCGCCGCGGTGGAGCGGGCGGAGCCCGCCGATGTTGGCCTCGCGGTGGCGCGCGCCGAGGGCGTGGGCTCCAACCGTCACGACCCCGCGGGTCCGACGGATCCAGAGGTGCCGGTGCTGGTCGCGCGCTCGCAGCGCACCGGCCGGCCGCTCGCGGCGATGCTGACCTACGGCATGCATCCGACCGTGCTGCACGAGGACTCGACGCTGTTCAGCGCGGACTTTCAGGGCTTCACGCGCCGTGCGCTGCGAAACGGAATTCTCCCGCCCGACTGCCCGGTGATTTACCACCTGGGCGCGGCGGGCGACCAGAGCCCGCGGCACATGACGAAGGCCAACACGTTTGCCGAGGCCGAGCGCATCGGGGGCAATCTCGCCCGCGGCGTCGCCTCGGCGATCGGGCAAATCGCGTTTGGGCCCGCGGCGGAGATCGTCGCGCGGCGCGCGGCGATCGAGGTGAGGCCGCGGCAGTTTCCGGCGGTGGGGGCGGCGGAGGCGGCCTTGGCGCACAGCCGGAAGCGCTTCGCCGAATTGCGGGCGAACGGTGCGCCGCGGCAGGAGGTGCGCACGGCGGAGTGCGATGTCTTTGGCGCGGAAAAAACCGTCCTGCTTGCGCAGGCCGCCGCGGATGGGCGGCTCGCGGCGGCGGTGAGTGTGGCATCGCCGGCGGAGATTCAGGTCATTCGCGTGGGGCAGTGGCGCTTCGTCGGTTGGCCGGGCGAGTTCTTCGTCGAGCATGGGCTGGCGCTGAAGGCCGCCGCGCCGCCCGGCACGTTTCTCGTCACGCTCGCGAATGGCGAGCTGCAGGGCTACATCGCGACGCCTGCGGCCGTCGCGCGCGGGGCTTACGAGGCGACGAATGCGATTTTCTCCGTGGCCAACGGCCCGCGCTTCGTCGAGCGCACGCTGGATGTCATTGCGGCGGCCGGCTGACGCGGCCTTGCTGCGCCCATGCCCATGCTGCTCGGCATCGATCTCGGCACGTCTTACCTGAAGGCGGGCGTGTTTGAGCGGGATGGGACCTTGCGCGGGCTTGGGCGCGTGGCGCTGGGCGCCGTGCAGCCGGCGCCGGAACGGATGGAAGTCGCGGTCGCTGATTTCTGGGCACGCCTGCGTCTGGCGGTTGGCGAGGCCCTGGCGGGCGCGGGTGTGGCGGGGCGCAAACTTGCGGGGGTGTCGTATTCGTCGCAGGCCAATTCGTTCGTGCTCCTCGACCGCGCGGATTGCGCGCTCACGCCGCTCATTCTCTGGCCGGATCGCCGGGCCGCGCCGCTCGACGCCGAAACGATAGCGTTCGGGCAAGCTCCCGCGCACGGACCCGTCACGGGGATGACGGGCGCAGTGCCGGAGCGAATGCCGGCGAAGTGGCGCTGGCTCGTGCGCCATGAGCCGGCGCTGTCGGCGCGGACGCAGCGCATCCTGACGATTTCAGACTACCTCGTGCATGGGCTCACGGGTGAGGCCAACGGCGACGCCAGCACGGCGGCGCTGACCGGCCTGCTCAGCCTGCCGAGCGGCGAGTGGTGGCCGGAGGCGCTCACGCATTTCGGTCTGCGCGAGGACCAGCTTTCACGCCCTCGGCCGCCGGGCTCGTTGTGCGGTCAGACGATTTCCCGCGCGACCGAACGGCTCGGCTTGCCCGCCGGGATTCCCTTTGCGGCGGGCGCGCTCGATCATCATGCCGCGGCAATCGGTGCAGGGGTGGGTGGGCCGGTGGATGCGAGCCTCTCGATCGGGACGGTGTTGGCGGCGCTGGCGCTCGTGGACGACATCGGGGCGGAGCCGGGGTGCATCCACGGGGGGCATTTCGGTGCGAGGCGATATTTCCGGCTGACCTACGATCCGAATGGCGCGGGGCAATTCGAGGCCTACCAGCGCAAGCACGCGCCCGATCAAACGGTGGAGCAGTTGCTCGACCGCGCCGGGCGGCCGACGGCGAGCCGCCATGGCGCGGCCGTGCACGATCTGCTGGTCGCGATGGCGGGCACGCTCCGCGGCTTGCTCGTGCGCGCGGCGGGCCCGCAGGCGGTTCGCAGTGTCGCCGTAACCGGTGGCGGTGCCCGCAGCGGGGTGTGGCTGCAGGTCACCGCGGACGTGCTGGGTGTTCCGGTGCGCGCGTCGCCCGAGGCCGAGCAAGCCTGCCTCGGTGCGGCGATGCTGGCGGCCGTGGGCGCGGGCGTGTGGCCGGATCTGCCGACGGCGATGCAGCGGATGGCCGCTGCGCCGAGGATTTATCGGCCCGCGAAAAATTGATCCCGAGCCCTGCGTCCGCCAATGTCCCGCCAATGAAAGCCACCGACTCCGCGATGCCGGTCTCCCAGGCGCTGCCGCGCGAGCGCGGCCTCTTGTTGCGCAACCTCGCCGAATTCCAGACTGAACTCGCGCGCGTGGCGGCCGGCTTTGTCCCGGGCATGTCGGCGTGGCTGGTTCGCATCGGCTGGCCGCGCGAGATCTTCGCCGACTTCCGGATGGTGCAGGATCTGCGCACGCGGCACCGGGAACTGGGCGTGATGCCGGGCGAAATCCACCTCAGCCAAGCCGCGCCCGCTCGCGCGTTGATTGAGGTGCTCTGTGCGGCGCCCACGCCGGCGGCGGCGTTTGCCGGCATCACGCTGCACGTGAAGCCGCGTCTCGCCGTCTGGATTGAGGGCCTGTTGCACGAAGCCCGCGGCATCTACGACCTCCCGACGGTGCCGCTGCTCGAGGCCAACATCGAGCTGCTGAGGCGGCAGACGGCTTGGGCGCGGGAGCAAATGCCCGCGGTGGGCGCCGTCGACTCCGGCTTCGAAACCTGCCTCGAAGCGGCGCTGGCGAACCTCGGCTCCGAGCTCGCGCGCCCGGACCGCCGCCACGTTGATCAAGTGCGCGCGGGCCGGCGCATCGGACGATTGCCGCTGCTGGACGGAGTGGTGCCGGACGGTTTCGCCCTGCGCGCGACGTTGCCGCCGAGACCGTCGGACGACAGCCCATATGCGGCGCGCGAGCGCTACTACGCGTTTAATTTCTTGCAGGAAGTGCAGGCGGCCGACTCGTGCGGCGCGATTCTCTTCGAGGCGCCGGACATGCCGTGGGATTTCTACTTCGATGCCGCGCGCCACATGTGGGATGAGACGCGGCACTCAAAATTCGGCGAGCTGAAGCTGAACGCCCTCGGCCTCAAGGTGACCGACGTCACGCTCTCCACCACCGCCTATCGCCTGCGGCAGACGCTTGCGCCGCACGATCGCTACGCGGCGCTGACGACCCAGGAAGCGGATGCGTTTCCCGGCAAGCACCAAGGCCTCAAGGAGGCGCTCGAAAATCACGACGCGGTCGGGGCGATGACCTGGAGCTACGACATCGCCGACGAGACGCAGCATGTGCGCTACGGCCAGAAATGGCTGCCCGCCCTCATCAAGGCCGCCGATGATCCGCGGAGCCCGGAGCAAGTGCGGGCGGATGCGGAGAACTGGCGGGCGGCCGTGCTGCTCGCGACCTACCGGCCCGTCGCCGTCGAGCCCGCCTCCCGTTGATCCGGCGTCACCAGATCGTCCAGCCGCCGTCCACCACGAGGCTGTGGCCGGTCACGTAGGACGCACCGTCGCCGAGGAGAAACAGCACTGGTCCCGCCATCTCCTCGGGGCGCCCGATGCGGCCGAGCGGATTCTTCCTGGCGAGCTCGGCGATGAAGGCCGGATCGGCGGCCTGCACGGCGGGGTTGGGAAACGGCCCGGGCGTCACGCAGTTGAAGCGCAGCCCCGCCGGTCCGTAGTGCACGGCGAGGTAGCGCGTCATCTGGATCAGCGCGGCCTTGGCGGCGCCGTAGTCGATGGGGTTGGGCGTCTGAGGCGCGTGATAAATCCGCGGGTCGGGCGCGACGACGCCATACATGCTGGCAAACAGCACGAACGCGCCGTGCCCCCGCGGCCGCATGCGCTCGGCGAGCGTGCGGCACAGCACAAACGTCGGCGTGAGCGCGCGGTCAAACGTCCCGCGGAACTCATCGAGCGGCATCGTCTCCACCGTGCGCGCGCGCGATGACGCCGTCGGCAGGTGCACCAGGCCGTCGGGCACGCCATGCTCGGAAATGATCGCGTCGATCGCGCCGGGCAGGGCGTCGACGCCCGTGACATCGAGCGAGCGGGGCAGCGTGCGCGCGAGCCCCCGCGCTTGCACGAGCGCGGCGGCGCGATCGCCGAGATCGAGGCAGATCACCTTGGCGCACGCGGCGTCGAGCGCGGCCGTGATTGGCGCGCCGAGGTGGCCGGCGCCGCCGGTGATCCAGATGGTTTTTCCTGCAAGGGAGTGCCAAGGCCTCATGTCCGGGAAAATCACGCGGGGGCCGTGGCCGCCTTCGCGCGATCTTGATCGCCGGCGAACCACACGCGCCACGCGAGCAGGAACAGGAGGCCGGTGAGCAGATAAAGGAACGACGACGCGCCGAAGATCACGTTGAGCCCGAGGTCCTGCTTGAGGATGCCCGCCAGGAGCACGCCCACCCCGCCCGCCGCCGTGCCGCACGTGTTAAAAAGGCCGACGGCCGCCGCGCGGTATTGCGGCGGGACGATTTCAGCGATGATGGGATGCTCGCTTGGCGTGCCCACGGCTCGGATAATCGCGGAGAGGATCATTGTAATCGCGACGAGCGTGAACGACGGGGCGCCCATGAACGCGAAGAGGAACGGCGCGCTCAGCAGGAACGACAGCGCCTTGATGAGCGCCCGCGCACGCTTGTCCCGCTGGATCATGCGATCCGAAAGCCAGCCGCCGATGGCGATGCCCACAAAAACCGGGCCCTTGTAAAGCAGCACGCCGGCGAGCCCGGCGGCGCCGAGGCCCATGCCGTAGTTTTCCGAGAAAAAGAGCGGCAGCCACGAGAGAAAGATCCACGAGGCCACGCCCGCCGCGATCGCGCTCAGCAGGATGCAGAGGAACGAAGGCGTGCGCACCAGATAAGCCCAGCTCTCGGCGAAGCCGGCCTTGGGCGTGGCGGCGGTGCCCGCGGTCCCCGGGCGCGCCGGGCCGTCCACGAGCAGCGGCTTGGCGAGGAAGGCGAGCGCCAGGCCCAGGCCGCCCAGCACCCAGAAGCCGGTGCGCCAGCCAAACCACTCGGCCATCGTGCCCGCCGCAGCGCCGCCCAGCACGAGCCCCAGGTTGAGGCCGAGCAGGTGGAAGCCGGTGGCGCGCCCCCACGTTTCCTTGCCGTGATGATCCGCCAGCAACGCGGCGGCGGCGGGCAGGTAGAGGCTCTCGGTGATGCCGAGCGCGATGCGCGCCGCGTAGAGGCCCTCCACGCTTTGCACGAGGCCCGTGGCCACGGTGACCGCGCTCCAACCGACCAGGCTCAGGAGCACCATGCGCGCACGCGAAAAGCGGTCCGCGATGCTGCCGGCGAACGGCGAGGCGATGGCGTAGCTCCAGAGAAAAAGCGTGTTGGCCAGGCCGAGCTGCCCGTCGGTCGCGCCGAGCTGCTCGCGCAAGGGCGGGAGCACGGAGGCGAGCGCCGTGCGGTCGGCGTAGTTGAGGCCGGCCGCGACGAAGAGAAACGAGGCCACGCGCCACGGGACGGAGATCATGCGCGGATAATCGCCGGGGCGGCGAGGTCGGGGTGCGGGTGGGCCATGCTGAGTGGAGCGGGGGTGCGAGACGATTTTGCCCCATGCAGCCGTGGTCAAGGTCCGTCGCGCGGCAAGTTGGTCAACGTTAAGAGCGGCATGTATGAATTCGGCTTGCGGATCGGCGCCAAGGCCGGGTGGATCGATGTGCGCTCCGCCCCGCGACACGCTCATGAGAATCACCGACGTCCGCACCGTCCTCCTCACCGGCCCGTCGTCGAACGATCCCTTCATTCAGGAAGCACGGAAGCGCCGGAGCGCGGCGTTCATCGAGGTGATCACGGACGGCCCGCCAGCCGGGCTCGGCGAGACTTACGCCGGTTACTTCTGTCCCGAGGCGGTGCCCGCGATCGTCGATTTTTTCAAGCCGATCCTCATCGGGCAAACGGTGGACGACATTCCGGCGCTTTGGCAGCGGATGTATCACTGCGGGAATTTTTGGTGCCGCGTCGGCCTCGGCGTGGCGGTGCTCAATGGCATCGAGGCCGCGCTTTGGGATCTCAAGGGCAAGATGCTCGGCCTGCCGGTGCACGCGCTCCTGGGTGGCTGCAAGCACGCGCGCCTGCCGTGCTACGCGACCGGTGGCCCCAGTCTTTTCCCGAAGGAGCGGCTCGCGCGCAAACTCGACTACTACGCGTCGCTTGGTTTCCGCGGCGTAAAGGTCGGCACCGGCGCGCGCTGGCCCGACCGCCGGTATCAGGCGCGCGAGGCCGCGGAGGCGGCGGACTTTGAGGCGGACAAGGTCGCGTTCATGCGCGCGCACCTCGGGCCCGACGCGTGGCTCATGATGGACGGCCACATGGGCAACAACCACGAGTTCACCTGGAACCTCGAGATCGCCACCGCCGTCGCCCGCGCGCTCGAGCCATACGGGGTGTTCTTCCTCGAGGAGCCGCTGCACTACACCGATCCGTGGGGCTACGCCGAACTCTGCCGCGCGACGACCACGCCCATTGCCGGAGGCGAGTGCCTGACGGCGGCCTATGAGTGGCGCGTGTTTGCGGACCAAGACTCGTTTGATATCGGGCAACCCGACGCTTCGTTCACCGGCGGCCTCGGCGAGTTCATGAAAGTCGCCGCGATGCTCGAGCGTCGCGGGCGAAAAATCGCCACGCACGCCTGGGGCGCCGGCGGATCGCTCATGCAGAACCTCCACGCCGGTTTCGCCGCGGCCAACTGCACGATGCTCGAAATCGCGCCGGCCTACGCCGGCCTCCACTCCGAGGTGATCGACGGCGGGCTCGTGCTGAAGGACGGATATGTCCTGCCCCCGGATCGACCCGGCCTGGGCATCGTGCTCTCGGAAGACACCAAGCGCCGCTATCCGTTTGTGCCCGGCAGCGGCGAGTTCAACAGCGTGCCCGGCAAGATTCTTGTGCCGTGAACCTGCTGATCGACGTGCCTTTGGATGCCGCCGGGCTGGCGCGGATGCGTGACGCCGGCGCGCACACGATCGACGTGATCGAGCCGCCGGCGGAGACGAAGCGCGAAATCGAAACCGCGCGGCTCGCGCGCGCGGAGGTGCTCTTCTGCACGTTCCCGCCGACGAACCTGGCCGATGCGCGCGCGCTGCGCTGGGTGCAGGTCGCCTCGGCTGGCTACACCCAGCTGGTCGGCCTCGGCCTCGCCGAGCGCGGCATCCGCGCCACCAACGCCCTCGGCTGCTTCGACGTGCCGATCGCCGAGTGGTGCGTGGCGATGATGGTGAACCTGCTGCGGGACATGCGGCAGCTCATTCGCAACCAGGACGCCGCCGTGTGGGATCGGGGCGCGGTGTTCCAGCGCGAGCTGCGCGGGATGACGGCCGGCATCTGGGGTTACGGCGGCATCGGCCGCGAGACGGCGCGCCTCGCGCGCGCGCTGGGCCTGCGGGTGCACGTGCTCACGCGCCACGGCGCGCGCCCACGCGGCCAGGCCTACGGCGTGCCCGGCACCGGCGATCCGGCCGGCACGCTGCCGGACCGTGTGTTCACCGCCGGGCAGGAGATCGAGTTTCTCGGCGGGCTGGATTTTCTGGTCGTCGCGCTGCCCCTCACGAAGTCCACCGATGGCCTGATCGGCGAACGCGAGCTGCAGGCTCTGCCGCGCGCCGCCTATGTCCTCAATCCCGCGCGCGGCGCAATCATCCGCGAGGTTGCGCTCCTGCGCGCACTCCGGGAGGGTTGGATCGCCGGCGCCGCGCTCGACACGCACTACAAATACCCGCTGCCTCCCGGGCATCCCCTCTGGCGCATGCCCAACGTGATTCTCACCCCGCACATCTCGGGCTCAAGCCTGAGCCCGCGCTTTCGCGAGCGGCTCTGGGACATTTTCGCGCAAAATCTCTTGCGCCTCGGGCGCGGTGAACCGCTGCTCAACGAGCTCACCCCCGCGCAGCTCGCGGGAGAGTAGTTTGCCCTCGGGCCGCCCATGATCGCTTTCCGCTGCCAACTTCGCCTCGCGGCGCTGCTGCTGGCGCTTACGCCACTCACCGCTTCCGGCGCCGACGCCGCTGTGTATTTCGACGAGACGCAGGCGACCACGCTCTTCGCCTTCGATGATCTCTCGATCCCGCTCACGCAGAATCTCCGTGTCGCCATGCGCGCGCCGCAGCGGCACCCCGCCAATCCTGTCGTGCCGCGCGGCCCGGCCGACGCGCCCGACTCGTGGGCCGTGCAGTTCTACGGATCGATCATTCGCGATCAGGGGAAGTTCCGCCTCTGGTATGTCGCGGCCGGCGCCGATCGCGGCGACAGGTCGCAGCCGCGATCCGCGCCGTGGCGCGTGGCCTACGCCGAGAGCGCGGACGGCGTGAACTGGGTGAAGCCCAAGCTCGGCCTCGTCGATTACCGCGGCAGCCGTGACAACAACCTGCTGCTCGTCGAGCCTGCGCCGCTCGGCATCCTCAACCTCAAGGTCCTTCACGAGCCCGACGAACCCGATCCCGCGCGCCGCTACAAGATGACCACGCACGTGTGGTTCTCGAAGGGCGGGCAGGGGGCCCGCTTTGGCACGCTCGTGCCGTTCGTGAGCGCGGACGGGCTGCGCTGGAAAAGCGTCCGGCCGTTCCAGCCAGTCGCCGCCGAAATCACGCGCGATGACCTTTTCCTGCCGTGGATCCATTTTGAGCCGGCGGGCGGGCTCTACAAGTGGGACGGCATCTACTACGCGTCCGGCCAGAACGCCAACGTCGCCTCGCGCCCCTACCACGGCCGCATCGTGCGCGCCTACGCCTCGGGCGACTTCACCACCTGGACGCACGCGAGCACCGTCGGCTTCATCCGACCGGTGCAGCACACGCTGCTCGGCCCCGGCCGCAGCCGCGATGGCGTGCAGACGCACGAGGGCGTGAGCGTGTGGCACCGCGGCAACGTCCTGCTCGGCATCTACGGCCGCTGGAGCGGTGCGCCCGAGTGGGCCGGCGTCACGATCGACCTCGGCTTCGTGCTCAGCAACGACGGCCTCTCGTTCCGCGAGCCCGCGCACGAGTGGACGATGCTCGCGCGGGGCCCGGATGGCGCGTGGGATCAGGGCGGGCTGCTGCAAGGGCAGGGCTTCGAGAACATCGGCGAACTGACCCATCTCTACTACGGCGCCTGGGACGCGCGACGCTCCGACGCCTCGCCTCCGCGCGGAGGGGTCGGGATCGCGACCCTCCCGCGCGATCGATTCGGCGATCTCGTGGTGGAGGCGTCGGGCCTCGGCGCGGGCGACTACCAGCTGCCGGCCGCGGACGCCGTGTGCGAGTTCATCACCGCGCCCGTGCCGATCGCGCGCGGCCAGCCCGCGCGCTTCCACCTCAACGCCGATGGCGTCGGGCCGCGCGCGACGCTGAAGGTGGAGCTGCTCGGCGCCGACCTCCAGCCGTTGCCCGGTTTCTCGGGCACCGCGGCCGCGGTCATGCGGCGCAGCGGCTTCCAGGTCCCGCTCGAGTGGTCCGGTCGCACCGCGATCACCGGCCTCCCCGACCGCGTGCGCCTGCGTGTCGCCTACGAAGGCGCGCGCCGGCAGGACCTGCGCGTGAGCGCGCTCTACGTGCAGCCCGGCGCGCGACGCTGAGGATTTTCCCGCCATGATCCGACCCATTCACCACGCCCGCGCGACAATCCTTGCCCTCGCGGTGCTCGCGTTCGCCGGCCGGCCCGCTTCCGCCGCTGGTGCGCTCTTCGACGAGACCAAGGCCACGACGCTCTTCGCATTCGACTCCGTCTCGATTCCGTTCACGCGCAGCCTCCTGATGGAGCTGAACCGGCCTGAGAAGTTCGCCGGGAATCCCGTCGTCGCCCGTGGCGCGCGGTCCGAGCCGGACCATTGGGGCGTGCAATTCTACGGCTCGATCATCCGCGTCGATGGCAAGTTCCGCCTGTGGTATTGCGCGCTCGATGGCGCACGGGGCGAGCAGGCCGAGGCGAACCCGTCATTTTGGCGCCTCGCCTACGCGGAGAGCGACGACGGCATCAGGTGGGTGAAGCCGAAGCTCGGCTTGGTCGAATACCGTGGCACCCGTGACAACAACCTCCTCCCGATCGAGCCCGTGCTGGGCCCCATCAACGTGAAGGTGCTCCACGAGCCCGACGACCCGGACCCCACGCGTCGCTACAAGATGATGGGCCATATCTACTGGATGAAGGGAAAGGTCCGCCACGGCACGCCGGTGCCCTTCGCCAGCGCCGACGGCCTGCGCTGGCGCGCGCTCATCCCGGTGACGCCCGACAACGCGCAGATCCCCGCGAGCCAAATCATCGTGCCGCCGATGCACTTCGAGCCGGCCGGCGGACTCTTCAAGTGGGACGGCATGTATTACGCGAGCGGCCAGAGCCCGTATCACGTCACGCGCCCCACGCACGCCCGAATCGTGCGGCAGATTCGCTCGCGCGATTTCATCGAGTGGTCGGCCACGACAAATTTCGCTTTCGCGCGCCCCGAGCAGTTTCAGCTCGGCAAGACCGGCAACGACGGTAAGCAGTCGCACGAAGGCGTGAGCGTGTGGCACCGCGGGAACGTGCTCGTCGGCCTCTACGGCCTGTGGCAGGGCGCGCAGACCTGGCCCGGCGTCACGATTGATCTCGGCCTCGTCGTGAGCAACGACGGCCTGCATTTCCGCGAGCCGATCACGGACCTGGCCTTCATCCCGATCGGCCCCGACGGGACGTGGGATCAGGGTGGGCTCATGCAAGGGCAGGGCTTTGAGAACGTGGGAGACAAGTCGCTTTTCTACTACGGAGCCGCCGATCCGCGGACTTGGACGGCGGGGGACAGACCCATCCCGGCGCGCGGTGGCGTGGGTCTCGCGACGCTCCCGCGCGACCGGATCGGGCACCTGCGCGTGCGCGATTATGGGGAAGGCGCGGCGGAATTTGTGACGACGTCGCTCGCCGGCCGCGACGGGCTGCGGCTTTATGTCAACGCCAGCGGCCTCGGCGCCGGGTCCGCGCTGCGCTTCGAGCTGCTCACGCATGACGAGCGTCCGTTGCCCGGGCACTCGGGCAACGATGCCGCGGTCGTGCACGCGGGCGGATTCCAGGCTCCGATCGTCTGGCGCAACGGCCCTGCGCTGCGCGGCCTGCCGGCGCGCTATCGCGTGAAGGCGACGTTCGAAGGCGAGCGCCGGGAAGACATTCGCTTCAGCGCGCTCTACATCCGGTAGTTGCAGACACCATGATCCCGATTCTCCGCCTTGTGTTTCCCGTCGCGTTCGTCGCAGGGACGATTGCCGCAGCGCAGCCACCGGCCACCGACATCGGCTCGCGTCTCGAGCTTTTCGTGGATCGACACCTCGTCGAGCGCGTCGACGACGTGGAATTCCGCTTGCATGCCCCGGTGAAGGCGCCGCGGCCGAAATCACCGCTGCCCGAGCGCCACATGGTGACCGTCATCAAGGATGGCGATCGCTACCGCGCATGGTATCGCGGCAAGGATCCCGCCTACACCGGGGACAACCACACCGGCAACCCCGGCGAAACCCTGCACTACGCGGAGAGCCGTGACGGACACGAGTGGGAGTTTCCCGTGCTGGGGCGGCACGAGTTCGATGGCTCGCGCGAGAACAACGTCGTGCTGGCGCGCATGCCGCCGTTCCTCACCAACTTCATGATCTTCCTCGACGCGCGGCCGGGGGTGCCGGCGGCGGAGCGCTACAAGGCGCTCGCCGGCTACCCGGGGCCGGGCGATAAGCGGGGCAAGGGCGACGCGGGGCGCGGGCTCTTTGCCTTCGTGTCGCCGGACGGCATCCGCTGGGAGAAGCGCGCCGAGGCGATCCGCTACCGGCCGGAATGGCGGCATGCGTTCGACTCGCCGAACGTCGCGTTTTGGTCGGAGGCGGAGCAGCTCTACGTCTGCTATTTTCGCACCTGGCAGGAGCCGGATCGCCTGCGCAGCGTGAGCCGCGCGACTTCGCGCGACTTCGTGACCTGGAGCGACCCCGTGGCGATGGCGCCGAACTTCCCCGGCGAGCACCTCTACACGACCATGACGGCGCCCTACGTGCGCGCGCCGCACATCTACCTGGCGACGCCCACGCGCTTCGTGCCCGGCCGCGGAACGTCGCCCGACTACGAGCCGAAGGATCAAAACGTGACCGACGTGATGTTCATGAGCACGCGCGCGGGCGCGACGCGCTACGATCGGGCGTTTGGCGAGGCGTTCATCCGGCCTGGGCTCGACGCCGCGCGTTGGGGCAACCGCGCGAACTACGTCGCGCTGAACATTGTGCCGACGTCGCCGGAGGAGCTGTCGATCTACCACCGCAGCGGCGACCGCTTCACGCTGCGGATGGACGGATTCGTCTCGGCCCGCGCTGGCATGAAGCCTGGCGAACTGGTGACGAAGGCGATCACGTTTTCCGGCCGCGCCCTCGTGGTGAACTTCAGCACGTCCGCGGCCGGCAGCCTGCGAGCGGAACTGCAGACGCCGGATGGAAAACCCATCCCCGGCCTCGCGCTGGCCGACTGCAACGCGGAATACGGCGACACGGTTGAGCGCGCGCTGCGGTGGAAAGGCGGCGATCTCGAAGCGCTCGCGGGGCGAGCGGTGCGCGTTCGCTTCGAGCTGCGCGAATGCGATCTGTTTTCCTACCGTTTCCGATGACGGCGCGGTCGCATCTGGCGTGGGCGAGCGGGATGCTGGCGCTGGTTGCGCAGGCGGCGGGGCCGGCGGTTGTGACCACGGACGCGAGCGCGGGCGAGGTGCGTTTCGGGATTCAGGAGCGCGCGGGCGGGGCGGTTCCCGAGGCGTGGCTGGTGATCCAATTCGCGACGAGCCGGGAAGAGACGCTTGCGGGCGGGCGGAACGGCGCGCCGGCGGCGCGGGTCGTGGAGCTGGGTCATCGCGCCGTAAGCTTCGACCTTCCCGCGCATGGCGCGCGGATTGACGCGCGCGGCGCGGGCATCACGGGACTGCGCAACTTGATTCTCGCGGGAGTCGATCCGTTCCAGAGCGTGATCATCGATGGGCGCGCGGTGATTGACGAGTGCCTGCGGCGCGGTTGGGCGGCGCCGGGGCGCATCGCGGTGTGCGGCGTGTCGCGCGGCGGGTATTTCGCGGCGCGGCTGGCGGCGGCGGATGAGCGCGTGGCGGCGGTGGCGCTGCTGGCCCCGGTGACGGACTGGCGGGAGCTGCGGGAATTTGCGCCGGACCGGGAAAGGGCGGAACTACCGCCGCTCGTGCTCGGGAATTTCGCCGCGCGGCTGGCGGGCCGCCGGCTCTACGTGGCGATCGGGGATGCCGACGAGCGGGTGAACACGGAGGCGTGCGTGCGATTCGTGGCCGCACTGACGGCCGCGGCCCGCGCGAAAAAAATCGAGCGCCCGCACATCCGATTCCACTTGGCCGACGATTCGCCGGGCCACGCCCTCGCGAACCGCTGGCGCATGGAGGGCGTGGATTTCCTGATTGGCGCGGAGCGGTGAGCGCGCGGCTCAGCCGCCCGACCGCGCGGTGAGGGGGGCGTGGTTGCTCACCCAGCGTTCGCGGTTGCGGCCGAGTTCGATGGCATCACTGAGGACGCGCAGGGCTTCGCGCAGGTGGACGTCAGCCTTGAGGTAAGTTTCGTTTTCGTCGTCATCATCCTCGTCCTCGTCGGAGTCCTTCTTTGCGGCCTTGATTTTCTTGGCCGGCGGTGCCCCGAGGTAAAAGGTCTTGAACGGGTAGTCGCCTTGGGCGATGCGCTCCTTCTCGGCCTTCATCTCCTTGCGGAAGGCGTCGTCGGCGGCCTTCTGGCGCTGACGATCGTCGAGGTTGAGCGAGACCGTCTTTTGCTCCTGGCGGGCTTTGAACCACTCGACATTCTTGCGGAGGTAGGCGAACTCGTCGAGCTTCTCCTGGCGGGCAAGGCTGGCGGCCTTGAGGGGCGCGACAATTTTTGAATCAAGCGGCGCGCCGTCGAATTTGCTGGTGGCGATGCTGTCCCAGATGAGAGCACGCGGGAGGTCGGCCTCGCCGATTTCAAGGTAGTCCTCGATGGAGGGCAGGGTGATGTCGGGCACGACGCCCTTGAGTTGGGTGGAAGCGCCGCTGGGGAGATAATATTTCTGGATGGTGAATTTAACCGCCCCGGTTTTCTGGGGGGAAAAGGCAAAGGAGCGGTTGATCTGGCGCATCTCGACGACTTGCTGGACGGTGCCCTTGCCGTGGGTTGAGCTGTCGCCGATGACGATTGCGCGGCCGTAGTTTTGCAGGGCGCCGGCAACAATCTCGGAGGCTGAGGCGCTGAACCGATCGGTGAGCACGGCGAGCGGGCCGGAGTAGGCGATTTTGGAGTCCTTGTCGCCGTCGACGTGGATTTCGCCGGAAAAGTTCTTCACCTGCACGACCGGTCCCTTGGAAATAAAGAGTCCGGCGAGATCGATGGCCTCCTTGAGAAAACCGCCGCCGTTGCGGCGGAGGTCCAGCGTTATGCCCTGCACGCCCTGCGCTTTCAGGAGCTCAATGAGTTTGGCGACGTCGCCGTGGGCTGAGCTGCGGTCGGAGTCGGTGTCGCCTTCCTCAGCCTCGTTGTAGAAAGTGGGGAGTGTGATGACGCCGAGCTTTTGAGTCGGGGCATCGGGTGTGGCGCCGGGCAATTCGAAGACTCCAGCGCGGGCGCGGGCGGAGTTGAGCTTCACGGTGTCGCGCACGATCACGATCTGCTTGCGGACGGAGCTGTCGGCGGCGTCGGCCGGCTGCACGGTGAGGTGGACCTCGGAGCCCTTGCGTCCGCGGATTTTCTCGACGATTTTCCGGAGCTTCATGCCGACGACCTCGACGGGTTCCTGGCCCTTCTCGGCGACGGCGATGATTTTGTCATTGGGCTTTAGCTGCCGCTCAAGGTCGGCCGGGCCGCCGGGCACGATTTCGCGGACGATGCAGGTATCTTCGTCGAGGCCGAGGACAGCGCCGATGCCGACGAGCTTCAGCTTCATCTGGATGCCGAAGTCCTCGTAGGTGGCGGCGGAAAAGTAGCTGGAATGCGGATCGTAGAGCTTGGCAATCGTCGTGAGGAAGAGTTCGGCGAGGTCGTTGCCCTCGATTTCGCCGAGGTTTTTCAGCATGCGCTCGTAGCGTTTGCGGACGACGGTCTTGGCCTCGTCGGTGGTCTTCTTGTTGAGGATTTCCTCGACGAGTTCGAATTTGAGACGGCGCATCCAGAGTTCGTCGGACGCGGTGGCGTCAGCGGGCCAGTCGGCCTTCTTGCGGTCGCGGCGGTAGGTGTCGGCGGCGCTGAAATCGAAGTCCTGCCCGAGCTTCTCGAAAATCCAAGCGACGCGGGCCTCGACGCGCTGCTGGTAGACGTAGAAGATTTCGTAGGCTGCGTCGATGTTGCTCAGGAACGACACGTTGTAGTAGATGTTGCGGCCGTAGGCGGCGGCGAACTTGGTGCGGTCCGAGCCGAGGAAGAATAGCCGCTGGCCATCGAGTTCGCTCATGAAGTCCGGCACGACATTCGCGTAGTCGGCGCTTTTTACGGCGTCATGATTGTAGTGAAGTTCGTCGAGCAGCTTGGTCAGCGCGCTGGCCTCTTGCCCGAGGGTAGTGGAGGTGGTGAATTGCCGGCGATCACCGGTCTGGGTCTGAGCACCCACACCCGAGATCAAGGCGGCGAGGCCGAGGGCTACGGCAAGAACAGACCGGACGGGGGAATTCATGACGGGATGGGATGGGCGGCAGGGGAAAAAGTTTCGAGGAGGAGTCGAAATAGGCGGAGTCACCGGCGCGGCAGGTTGTGGCGGGCTTCGTCGAGCAAGCGGCGCTCGGCGGGGGTAAGGGACGCGAGGCCTTCGCTGGTGATTTTGTCCAAGATGCGGTCGACCTCGGCGCGGAGTTCCGCGGGCGAGGTGGCTGGGGGCGCGGCGTCGAGGCCGGCGGTCGCGGTCGCGGGCGCGGCGACGGCTTCGGCTCGTCCGGGCAACCAGGCTGGCAGGGTCGCGACGTCTCGGTCGAGCGGGTTGAACCAGCCGGCGTGGTGCACGAATCGGAAGTAGACAAGCCCCGCAATCATCCCGCCGAGGTGCGCGGAGTGCGAGAGGCCCAGTCCGAGCGGCAGCGGTGTTGCAGGTATTTCATGCAGAAACAAGCCGAGGAGATCGAGACCCAGCCAAGTCATCACGATGTGCCTGGCCTTGAGCGTCACGGGCCACAGGAAAAACAGGAGAAAATCGACACGTTGCTGCGGGTTAAACGCCGCAAAGACCACCAAGAGACCGCAGACGCCCGCGGTGACGCCGAGGTGCACGTCTCCCGGGCGCTGCCAGTGGAGCGCGAGCCAAGCGAGGGCCCCGACAAGGTTGGCGGCGACCAAGAGGCCTAGGAATCGCCTTGCTCCGAGCAACGGGACGAGTTCTCGCCCGAGGAAAAAAAGCAGCAGCCCGTTGGCCAGCCCGTGCAAAATGAACCGCGAGCTGTGCAGTAGTGCATGGCTCAGCACGGTGGCGCCCCAGGTTGCCTTCACAGTCGCCGCACTCAATCCCGCAACTGACTCCAACTTGTCCCCAGCGGGACCGGCCCATAGGCTGAGCCCCATTTGCACGACGAAACCCGCGGCGAGGGCGGAAAGGAGCCAAGTGAGCGCCGAGGTGGTTTCGCGTTGGTATTCGCCCCGCATGTAAGGCCGCTCGGCTAGCATCCCCACGACCATGACAACCGCGGTCCCAAACACAAGCCGCCACCAAGAAAAGCCCGCCATCAAATCTGTGCTTAGGTGGACGGCGGTGCCGAGGGTCGCCCTAATGGCCGGAGCAGACATGGGAGCCCGCTTGACAGGCCCCGCGGTCGTCGCTTTTTCCACCTCCTCCTATGGCGAACAAAGCTGACAAATGGGCCCAGAACGCGGGCGGCAAATTCTACGTCGACCAGCAATGCATCGATTGCGACCTGTGCCGTGAGACGGCGCCGAACTTCTTCACCCGTCACGATGAAGGCGGCTATTCGTTCGTCCACAAGCAGCCGGCGACGGAGGAAGACGTGGCCCAGTGCATGGAGGCGCTTGAGGGCTGCCCAGTCGAAGCCATCGGCAACGACGGCGACGCCTGAGTCGAAACGTCACGCGAGGATTTCGCGTTGAACTTTTCCCCGGGCCGAGAGGTCCGGGGCTTTTTGTGCCTGAACCGACCGCCTTCGCCAGGAGCAGCGGCACAGCTTGTTAATGTCATGAGATAGCTTTTGTAAACAGGAGCTTGTTTTCGCTCCTTCGCCTGATACCTCGGCAGTGAATGAAAGCCATCGTCTCCTCCGCCCTTTTGATGGCGCCCTTGGTGCTGTGCGGTCAGGGTTCCACCCGCCTGCCGGAGGTGACTGTCTACTCATCGCGCGTGGCGAACCAATCCCCTGCGGGCACATTTGCGATGCCGGTTTCGGCGCTACGCTACGAACCACGGGTGGATATCCAGGGCCGCAATCTCGCTGAGGCGCAGGCTGACGTGACCATCCGGGGGGGGATTTTTGAAAACACAGGCTTCTCCGTCGGCGCCGTGTCGCTACTCGATCCCCAGACCGGGCACTACGTGGCGGAGAATCCAATTGCACCGGCTCTGCTCACCGCACCGGAGGTCCGCACCGGCGCCGCGCTTGCCGCGAGAGCGACGAACGCCACGGCCGGTGCGGTGGCGTTCGCCTGGCGGCCGGTGCAAACGGCGGGCGCCGGGGCGCTCGGGGTAGGTGAGTTTGGGTTTCGCCGCGCTGAGCTCTACCAAGGCTACTCGAGCGGGCCCAGTGGCAGCGCGGCCCAGCGCTTTGGTGCAGACATTGCTGTCGCTCGCTCCGAATCGGACGGTGTCGTTCGCTTCGGCGAGCATGGGTTTGAGCGGCTCAATTTCCGCATGCAGCGTTCGGATGCCACGTCGCAGACGGATTTGTTCGCGGGCTATCAGGCGAAGTTCTTTGGTTGGCCGAATCTCTACACGCCGTTCAATTCAAACGAAACCGAGAACCTCCAGACTGTGCTCCTCGTGCTCAACCACCGCGCGACGTTTGGCCGCGGCGAGTATTTCGAAGCCGGGGCCTTTCATCGGCGCAACAAAGATGACTACGCTTTCAACCGGTTCGCACCCGTCGGCGTGGTGCGCCCCTTTCAGCACAAGACACGCGTGCAAGGCGCGGCGGCCGGCGGCCGCTGGGCTTGGGGCGACCTGGCGATGAGCGTTCGCGGCGAGGCGCAGCGTGACGACCTGCACTCGACGTCGCTTACGTTTGGCCGTTACCGCGCCCGCACCTTCACAAAGGTGGCGATTGTGCCGGAAAAGACTTGGAGCGAAACCGGCGGAGCGACCACCACGCTCCGCGCAGGCCTTGCGCGCGACGACACCAACCGCGACGGCGGCGCGCTCGCGCCCATCGCTGAAATCGCTCGAGAATTTCCGCGGGGCGAACTGCGGCGCGCGCACTTCAGCTACACGCGAACTTCCCAAGTTCCCACCTACACTGCGCTCAATTCAAACCCCGCGGCCGGGCTCTTCCGCGGCAATCCCAACCTCGGGCGACAGCGCAGCCACAATCTCGAACTAGGCGCGAACGGTGTGATTGCCGGCTGGGCCGCCGAGGGCGCGCTGTTTTGGCGGCGCGACGACGGTCTCGTTGATTGGACGTTTCGCCGCGGTGTAACAGCCCGGACGGCCAACGCCGTCGATGCCGAGGTCGCGGGGCTCGAGCTAACCGCACGCCGCTCTTGGGAGCGCGTCGACCTCGTGGTCGGCTACACTGCGCTGGCGAAGCGCGCCGACTACCGCGGCGCCGCTGTGGATGCGAGTTTCTACGCGCTGAACTACGCCAGGCATCGCGTCACGGCCGCGATCACGGCCCGGCTGGGCGGGGGCGTGGAGGCGCGGATGGACAATGTCGCCCGCGTGCAGGCCGCGAATATCCTTCGCACCGTCGGTGGCCGGCGCGCCGTCACGAGTTCCCTTGCGCTCGCCTGGCGTCCGCCAGAATCCCGTCGGATTGAGTTGAGCGTGCAGGCCGACAATCTCTGGAACGAGTTTTTCCAAGAGGTTCCCGCGGTGCCCGCGGCGCGTCGCCAGCTTTCGGCGACGTTGGCCTACGGGTGGTGAGCGCAGGCTTTGCAGTTTGACATTGGCGGAGACGCCGCGGTTTTTCCGCCCATGGCCGAAAATCCGTTCCTCGACTCCGCCTTTCACATTCGCTGGTCCGCACTCGCGCCCGACTTGATTGCGCCCGCGATTGAAGCGGCCCTCGGCCGAGCCCAGGCCGCAATTGACGCAATCGCGGCGCTCGAGCCCGCGACACTGACATTCGAGAACTCGTTTCTTGCGCTCGAGAAAGCGAGCGAGGAGCTGACGGCCGCCTGGGGCAAGGTCACGCATCTGCAATCGGTCGCGGATTCGCCGGCGCTGCGCGAGGCACACAACGCGATGCTGCCCAAGGTCTCCGCCTTCTATGCGGCGATTCCGCTCAATGCCGCGCTGTGGGCCCGCCTCAAGGCATTCGCGGATTCACCGACGGCGGTGCGTGTCGCTGGCATCCGACGGCGCTTCCTCGAGGAGACGGTGAAGGATTTCCGCCAGGCGGGCGCGGACCTCCCGGCGGAGAAGCGTGCGCGCCTCGAGGCGCTGCAGAGCGAGCTCGCGCAAGCGACGCAGAAATATTCCGAGAACGTGCTTGATGCCACCAATGCTTGGCAGCTCGTCGTCACCGAGGAGGCGCGCCTTGCTGGGTTGCCGGCGCATGCCAAGGCCGCGGCGCGCGCGAGCGCGGAGAAGAAGGGCGTCGCTGGCTGGCGCTTCACGCTCCATCAGCCGTCCCTTGAGCCGTTCATGACCTACCTTGAGGACGAGGGCCTGCGTCGTGAGATGTGGACGGCGAGCGCGGCTGTCGGAGCGCACGCGCCGTATGACAACACCGCGCTCATCGGCCGTATTCTCGCGCTGCGGGCGGAAAAGGCTGCGTTGCTCGGACAGCCGCATTTTGCCGACGCCGTGCTTGAACGCCGCATGGCAAGGAGCGGCGCGCGCGCGCTCGCCTTCGTCGAGGATTTCCAGCAGCGCTGCGGCGCCGCTTTCGCGCGCGAGTGTCGCGAGCTGGAGGAGTTCGCCGCGGCACAAACCGGAAGGCCCCTCGCGCCGCTCGCACCGTGGTCGATTCTGTTCTGGGCGGAGCGGCTGCGGCAGGCGCGCTACGCCTTCGACGAGGAGGCGCTGCGCCCGTATTTTCCCATGGACCGCGTGATCGCGGGGATGTTTGAGCTCGTTGGGAAAGTCTTTGCGCTGAATGTCGCGGAGCGCCCGGCGGGGGCGGTTGAGGCGTGGCACCCGGAGGTGAAGTTCTACGACGTCCGGGATGCGCGCGGCCGTCACGTCGGTTCGTTTTACGCCGACTGGCATCCGCGCGAGTCGAAGCGCGGTGGAGCGTGGATGAATTACTTGATCACCGGAGGCCCGGGGCCGGACGGCGCCCGCGCCCCGCACCTCGGTCTCATGTGCGGCAACATGACGCCGCCTGCGGGCGGCCGGCCCGCGCTTCTCACCCATCGTGAGGTCGAGACGGTGTTCCATGAGTTCGGTCACCTGCTGCACCACTTGCTCGGCGAGGTGGAAATCAAGTCGCTGAACGGCGTGAACGTCGCTTGGGACTTCGTCGAGCTGCCCTCCCAAATGATGGAGAACTGGACTTGGGAGCGGGCGAGCCTCGATCTTTTCGCGCGCCACCACGAGACCGGCGCGACGATTCCCGACGGCATTTTCTCGAAGATGATCGCGGCGAAGAATTTCCGCTCTGCCTGCGCCACGATGCGGCAGGTGGCCTTCGCCAAAATGGATCTGCTCCTGCACATGCGCACCGCGGACTTCGCTGGCGCCGCGGACATCGAGCCGGCGGTGCGCGGCTCGATTGCGGAATGTTTGGTGCCGACCGAGCCGCCTGCGCCGACGATCGTGAAGCGCTTCAACCATATCTTCTCTGACCCGGTCGGCTACGCCGCGGGCTACTATTCCTACAAGTGGGCCGAGGTGTTGGATGCGGATGCCTTCACGCGGTTCAGGCGGGAAGGGATCTTCAACGCGCAGGTCGGCGCGCAGTTCGTGGAGAAAATCCTGAGCAAGGGAAACTCCGCCGACGCCGCGGAACTCTTCCGTGACTTCATGGGCCGCGATCCTGATCCTCAGGCGCTACTCGTGCGTGCCGGGCTGGCGTAGCGTCGTTGACGCCCGGCGCGAATTCGCATCCACGTTTTCGCCTATGATCATCGCCGACCTCGCCAAACTACCCGGTGGAACCTTCCCGGCGCGCCGCTGGGGCCGTGCCCTCGTCGGGCAGGCGGGCCAGCCGATTCCCGCCAAGGGCTTTTGCATGGGCTACTCGATCCTCGAGCCGCGCGGCGGGCAGGTGCCATGGCACAACCAGGAGCAGGAGGAAGTTTACTTCATCGTGCAGGGAGAGGGTGAGATTTGCGTCGGCACCGAACGGAGCCCCATCAAGGCCGGGCAGGCCGTGTTCTTGCCGCCGACGGTGTTTCACCAGCTCACCAACACCGGCGACGAGCCGATGCACATGATCTATGTTTATTGCCCGGGTGGCGATGTGGCGCACTGGCGGCAGGAGCTGGCGGGCACGCTCCCCAAAGCAGGCGAGGGCGCCATCCCGCCGTTGCCGGCCGGGGCTCAGCCGCAGTGCACGAAGAAGCCCGGGGAGTGACTTTTCACTTTGCCCGCCACGTGCTTGGCGTCCGGCCGGTCTGGCGGCGGAACCAACGCGCAAAATAATTCGGATCGTCGAAGCCGCATTGCGTTGCGGCCTCGGCCACGCTGGGGGCGGAGCGGAGGGCTGCCTCGGCGGACTCGAGCCGGACCCGGTTGCGCAGCGCGCGCAGGCCGAGGCCGGACTCACGTTTCAGTTTCCGGCTCAGGTGGTCGGGGTGGCAGCCGTGGTCGCGCGCGACGTGAGCGAGCGGGCGGGGCGTGCGGACTTGTTCGCGGAGCGTTTCAAAGAGCGTCGGCGCCGGAGGCGATATGGCCGGCGTGTGGCCGAGCAGACGGGCGACGACGGCGAGAATCGCGGGGTAGTCGGCGAGGGTGAGGCGGCCTTTGCGCGGGACCCGTGAGAGGAGGGCGTGAAGCTCGTTGAGCGTGGCGGGTGAAAGCGCGCGGTGGGCGGCGCGCACGCGGCCGTGGCCCTCAAGCTCGTAGTCGAGCACAAGGCACAGTGGCCGGGAGTGTCCGACCGTCGAGAAGCCGTGCGGCGTGCCGGCCGGAATCACGAATAGATCGCCGGCACGGGCACGGCGGCGGCGGGCCCGGACGGTCTGCTCGCCCTCGCCGTCGAGGTAGAGGATCAACTGCGCGTAGTCGTGGCCGTGGGCGGCCACCTCGGCGTCGCGGTGCCGGTTGAGCTGGAGTTTTCGCAGGACGAAGCCCAGCGCGTGGATTTCGATTTTTTGGATGAGAAGGGGACTCCAGGCGAGCATAGGGTCGGAAATGTCCTAGCAAAGGTCGGATACGTGCTAACGCAAGGCAGGGCTTCGGCGTAATGTAGTGACGCACTCCAACCTCAAAATCCCGCAGCCATGACCACGCACAAAGTCGGCATCATCATGAACGGCGTCACCGGACGCATGGGCACCAATCAGCACCTGCTTCGATCGGTGAAGGCGATCATAGACCAGGGCGGCATCAAAATCGGCGACACCGAGGTTATCATGCCGGACCCGATTCTCATCGGGCGCAGCGAGGCGAAGCTTGCGGCGCTCGCGGCCCGCGCTGGCGTGAAACGCTTTTCGACCAACCTCGACGCGGCGCTGGCGGACGCAGCGAACCAAGTCTATTTCGACGCGACGCTGACCGGCCAGCGGCCGGCGGGCGTGCGGAAGGCGATTGCGGCGAAGAAACACATCTACTGCGAAAAACCCTCGGCGACGACCTCGGCTGAGGCGCTCGCCCTCGCGAGGGAAGTGACGGCCGCCGGTCTCAAAAATGGCGTCGTGCAGGACAAGCTCTGGCTGCCCGGCCTGCTGAAGCTGAAATACCTCATCGACACAGGGTTCTTCGGGAAGATTTTGTCGGTGCGCGGGGAGTTCGGCTACTGGGTGTTTACGGGCGAGCACGAGAAGCTGCAGCGTCCGTCGTGGAACTATCGCAAGGAGGACGACGGCGGCATCATCGTCGATATGCTCTGCCACTGGCAGTATGTGATTCAGAATCTGTTTGGGGAGGTGAAGTCCCTCACCTGCCTCGGCGCGACGCACATCCCGCAACGCTGGGATGAGGCGGGCAAAGCCTACAAGTGCACCGCCGACGACTCTGCGTATGCGACCTTCGAGTTGGTCAACGGTGTGGTCTGCCAGTTCAACTCTTCGTGGGACGTGCGCGTGCGCCGCGACGACCTACTTACACTGCAAGTCGATGGCACGCACGGCACGGCGGTCGCGGGGTTGCGCGACTGCACGGCGCAGCATCTCTCGGCCACGCCGCGTTGCATTTGGAATCCCGACATCGATTCGCCGATCAAGTATTTTGAGGGCTGGACGCGCGTGCCGGATCAGGGCTTCTACGACAATGCGTTCAAGGTGCAGTGGGAGCTCTTCCTCCGGCACGTCGTGAAGGGCGACCCATTCCCGTGGAATCTCTTCCAGGGTGCCAAGGGCGTGCAGCTCGCGGAGCTCGGCCTCAAGTCGTGGGCGGAGCGCCGTTGGGTGGACGTGCCAAAACTCGGCTGAGGCTTGGAGCGACTGGAAATTGTCGGGTTCGTTTCCACGACGCGGAATTTGCGCTGGCATATTCCGCGTTTTGCTTAACGTCGCGTCCATCAACCCATCCTCACTGTCATGATTATCTATCTCCTCATCCTGATTGCAGTCCCCATGCTCTTCGGCCTCTACGCCCAGATGCGCGTGATGAGTGCCTACCGGAAGAACGTCCAGATCCCGTCGCGTGGTGGGATCACGGGCCGCGAGGCCGCAGCGGCCGTAATGCAGAGCGCGGGTATCCACGATGTCGAAATCGTCGAGGTCGAGGGCATGCTTAGCGATCACTACGATCCGACCAACAAGCGGCTCGCGTTGTCGCCGGACAACTACCACGGATCATCGCTGGCGGCCGTCGGTGTTGCGGCGCACGAAGCCGGCCACGCCATCCAGCACAAGGTCGGCTACTCGATGATGTCGCTGCGGCAGACGATGGTCCCGGCGATGCAAATCGCGTCGCCGGTGGCGGGGCTGCTATGCGGTTTCGGCATTTATCTCGCGGGTGCCGCGATGGGCGGCCTGATCATCAAGATTGCGCTGGCGGCTCTGATTGTGGTCGCGCTCTTTCAGTTCGTGACGCTGCCGGTGGAGTTCGATGCCACGGCGCGCGCCAAGAAGCAGCTGGTCTCGCTGGGCATCGTGGAGCGCGATGAGATGGACGGCGTGAACGAGACGCTCAACGCGGCCGCGCTCACCTATGTGGCGGCCTTCGTCGCCTCCCTCTTCCAGATCCTGCACCTGCTGCTGATGCTGTTCGGCGGCGGGCGGCGCGACGAATAGCCCGTCGGGCTTAGGATTGAAATCCTAGGGCGGACTGCGGTCCGCCCTTTTTCGTTTCGAGAGATTATTTCAAGATTATCGGTCCGGAGACCACGCTGCTCTTTGCGCGCTCTGCGAGCGCCTTTGGCATGGCGTCCATGAGTTGGATAATGCGTTCCGGGCCGCTGGGGTGCGTGGAGAGCATCGCGGGCGGCTTCGGCTCGCTCGCGGTCTCGGCGTCCATCGCCTCCATCACGCGCACGGCGGCCTGCGGATCGTAGCCGGCGCGGGCCATATACATGAGGCCGATGTAGTCGGCCTCCTTTTCGGCGCGACGGTCGTAGGCGAAGCCGGTGATGCCCGCGCTGATGCCGTAGATCTGGCTCAGGGCCTCGACCATCAGCCCGGACCCGCCCGCGATGCCGCCGACCATGCCGACCGCCCCAATCGTATTGGTAGCCAGGCCGCGGGAGAGCCGCTCATGCACATGTTTGGCAGTGACGTGGGCAATCTCGTGCGCGATGACGGCGGCGAGCTCGTCGTCGGTCTTCGCCACCTTGTAGAGGCCGGTGAAGATTCCCACCTTGCCGCCGGCCATGGCGAACGCGTTGATTTCCGGAACCTCGAAAACGACGAACTCCCAGTCGGCGTCCGGCATGTCCCAGAACACCACCTTTGAGATGCGCGTGCCCACGCGGTTGAGTTGTTCGATGCGGTCCTTGTCGCGGGAAAGGCGGTGGCGGCGCTTCATGTCGTCAAACATCCCCACGCTCATCTTGGTGACTTCCTTGTCGTCGACCAGGTTCATCGCGCTACGGCCGGTCACCGGCACCTGATAGCAGGAAGTGAGCAGGATTGAGGCAAACGCGGGCAAAAGGAGGCGGGCCGGGGTTTTCATGGCGAAAAAAGGGACGGTTGCGGCGAAGCCATAATTTGACTCGTGATTTTGGCAAGCGGCCTGAGCACCCGACCAAACCGTTACCAAAAAGCTCCGGGAAAATTTCAATGGCCTTTGCAAATTGCGGGATTGCCGGCACGTTGCCTGCGTTCAGGTTTTGACCCCGATCTGAACGAACGACGGCGGCGCCCGTCTAACCAAACTCGGGCGCAGCCGTCCTGCTCGACAGCGCTTTCCCGTCCAACCAACTTTTTCTAAACTTCGGCCCACTCCCACCATGGCAGAGGAAATCGAGTCCGACTCCGCGCAGGCGAAAAAACGCCGCATCATCCATTGGAACCCTGACGCCGGCCGGGAGCAGGCGCGCTCACGCTGGACCCCCCTGCGCATCGCCGCCTGGGGCGTCGGCGGATTCGTCGCCCTGCTCATCGTGGCCGGCATCCTGATACGGGGCGCCAAGCTGGTCTTCGGCCCGGATGTCTTCAGGCCGCGCGGTGCGGTCGTAGCCAAGGACGAGACGGTGGCCGACGCCAACGCCTCCTTCCTCGCCCAGACCAAGGCGGAGCAGCTTCGCGACCTTGCGACCAAGTCGCTCGGCGAGCTGAAGCGCATTCCGCCCGACCATCCGCGCCAGACGGATGAGCTGGTGCGCATGGAGACGGAATATCACGGCGGCACGCACCTGCTCGGGGAGCGCGAGTGGGCCAAGGCCCTCAAGGTCTTCGAGGGTCTGCGCGGCGACATCGATGCGTTCAGCGCCAACCTGAAAATCAAGGGCGAGGCCAAGCAGTCCTACAACAAGATCCTCCTCAGGATAAAGGAGCTTGAGATCGCCCGGTCGCTGGCGCCCGAGGCGCTCGACGCGGCCTTCGCCGCGGCGGCAAGCGGGAACCGGCTCGTGGGGGACGGCGACTTCACGGGCGCGAAGAAGGTGTTCGACGCCGGGTTCGCCGAGCTCAGGAAGGCCGAGCAGGCCGTCGCGGACTTTGTGCAGAAGAATGTCGTGTCTGGCCAACGTGCGCTGGCGCGGGGTGAAAAGGACGAGGCGCGCAAGGCCTTCTCCGCGGCCCTTGAGAAAGCGCCGGCCAACGAGCACGCGGTCCAGGGCCTCAAGCGCTCGGAGAACATCGACCGCGTCTACGCGCTGCTCCAGCAAGGCGAGAAGCAGGAAAAGGAGGGCCAATTCGCCGAGGCCGCCGAATCTTACAAGAAAGCCTTTGGCCTCGACGCCATGTCTGCCGTGGCGCAGGAGGGGGCTGCGCGCGCCGCACGGTTGGAGAAGGAAACGAAGTTCGCCGCCGCCAAGAACGCCGCCGACGCCGCCGTCAAGGCCCGCGACTGGAGCAAGGCCATCGCGGAGTATCAGGCTGCGCTAAAGGTCTACCCGCAGAAGCCCGAGGTGCAGGCCGCCCTCAAATCGGCTCGTGAGAGCGCGCACAAGGAATCCGTGCAAAAGTCCCTCGCCCGGGGCTTCTCGCATGAGAAGGCCTATCAATGGCGTGAAGCGCGCGAGGCTTACAGCGAGACCCTCCAACTCGAACCCGACCTCGCCGATGCGAAGGAGGGCTATACCCGCGCGGGCACGGTCATTCGTGCGCTGCTCAACTACGAGCGCTTCATCGAGGCCGCCGAGCAGGCGGCCAACAAGGCGGAGTTCCAGACCGCGATTAAGCGCTTCAACGAGGCCATGGCCGTGAAGCCCTCCTACCTCGTGGCCAGCGACCGCGTGCAGCAGCTCCAGCAGCTCCTCATGAGCCAGAACCAGCCCGTTGACGTCACCTTCAAGTCCGACGGCAACACTTGGGTCTCGATCACAAATTTCCGCACGCCGCAGAAAATCGCCGATTCGCTCACGCTCAAGATGCTCCCCGGCAACTACGAGATCATCGGGCGCCGCAAGGGCTATCGTGATGTGACTATGCTCCTCCAGGTCCGCAATGGGACGCCACCGCCCGTCGTTACCGTGGCCTGTTCCGTGTCCAACGATCGCAGCTAATCTCTCCCCATGCGCTCGGTCCGCCCCCTTATTGTCACCGGCTCGGTGATCCTCACGTCGCTTCTCGTTGCTCCGGCGGCCGGCGCTGAGTCCGCCGCAAAGCCGGTTCCTCCCCGCTCGGGCGCGGCTGCCGCGAAGGCCGGGCGAGTGCTTCCTGATCCGGCGTTGCTGGACGGTTCAAACCTGCCCGCGATTAAGAAAAGCGAGCACGGCATGATCGGTGACTTTGAGTTGCCGGGCGACGACAACGCTCGCAGCGGCAAAGTCGGGGGACAGCAAAACGGCGCGCCGACCCCACCGGGTGGCGGTCAACTGTCCGGCCCACAGCAAATGGGCCTGCCTTCCGGTGGCGGTGCCGGTGGCGGCCAGCCCCCGCTGGGAGGCGCCCAGGCCGGCGGCCAGCAACCCGTGGGCGGCCAGCAGCAGGCAGGCGCTCCGCCGGCCGCCGCGGGTAGTCCTGTTGCCGGTGGCGGAGAGCCGGGTGCCCAGGCCCAAGGCATCCAAGTGGCTGAACTTGGCGGTGAGGCTGGCGGCCCGCAACAGGCAGGGGCCTCGGGTGGCGCGGAGGGCGGGAAGCCTCAGCAGGTTTCCATCGGCGACAAGGCCATGCGAATCGAAAATGCCTCCGCGGCACAGAAAGGGGTGGTGGGCGCACAGCAACAGCAGGCTCCGAACACCCAGAACCACGACAAGGGCACTGGCACCGGCGGCAAGGGGCCCTCCAGCACGGGTGGCGCAAACCGAGTGGAGAAGGGCCGCGCGATTCCGTCCGGCCTCTGATCCGGCGCACTTTCCCTGTGAAACCCCGTCTCTACTTCCTCCTCCTCTTCCTCGCGGTCGCGCGCCACGCCGCCGCGACGATGATGATTTACCCGGTCGACGCGATTCAGGATCTGTGGAACCTTCCCGCGGACGAGTTCCGTGCGAAATACGCCGGCATAAATGTAAGCGGCCTCGGCCCCACGGACGAGGGCTGGTATGTGCGCTATCGCCACGAGAACCTCATCTACCTTTTCGGCCCTCTGGCTGACCGAGAGGAGGCGCGCAAACGCAAGTGGGACCTCGAGACCGTGCGTGATGCTGCGATTCGCAACCGTGCCACGTTGTCCACTAGCCAAGTTGATTTCGTGAAGTTCACCTACTCGGGTGTCTTCGGCAAGGGCGGGCAGGGAGGTGAAGGCGGTCAGGGCGGGGATGGCGCCGGCCAAGGCGGCGGCAGTGGCCTCGGCCGTGTCTCTGGGGACGGCAAGAGCGGGCCGGATGGCGACCTCGACGGCGATGGTATTCCCAACGCCAAGGACAACGACATGGACGGTGACGGCATCCCTAATGACCAGGATGACGACATCGACGGCGACGGCATCGGCAACGGCAAGGATGACTACGCCTTTGGCACGATGGACGAGAAAATCCGTGCGGGCACCGGTCTAGGCGCCGAGGGCCAAGGTGGCGCCGGCCAAGGTGGCGAAGGCAAGGACGGCAAAGGAGGCCAAGGTGGAGATGGCGGCGATGGTGCCGACGGAAAATCTGGCAAGGGTGGCAAAGGTGGAAAATCCGGTCGCGCTGGCGGAGCCGGCGGCGAGGGGGGCGGCGAGGGAGGCGACGACAACGATCCCAATGGGATTGTCGGAGCCGGCCGTGGTGGCCTGCAAAAAGTGGCTTCGGCGGGCGGTGGCGGTTCCGGCGGCCAAGGTGGCCAAGGCGGCCAGGCGGGCCAGCAAGGAGGTCGCCAAGGGGCCCAGCAGGGCGGTCAACAAGGCGGACAATCCGGCGGGCAGTCGGGTGGCAGTTCGGGCGGCAGCTCCGGCGGTGGCGGTGGAGGAGGCGGCGGCGCCGGCCAGCCCGGAGGGCAGCAAGGCGGAGGGCAGGGCGGCGGTGGCGGCAGCCCCGTCGATCTCGCGGTCGCGATCCTGCGCGCGATCCTCGGCCTCTAGCCCAACCCGGATTCGTCATGAAGCCCGGGCGCCTCGCACTCTGTGGCGCTTTGCTGGCCAGCGCGTTTGCCGCGGAGACGGACACCGTCCGCGCGCTGCGTCTGGCGCGCGAGGCCGTCGCTGAGGAACAGGCGCCGGAGGTGGCGATTGCGAAGCTCGAAGAAGCGATTGTGTTGCGGCCCGACTACCCGCGTATCCACGTGAACCTCGCGGCGGCCCAGGTTGCGGCCGGTCGTGCGGACGACGCGCTCGCGACTCTCGAGCGGCTCGCAAGGCTCGGGCTTACTTCGCCCGTCGAGAAGTCCGCGGAGTTCGCGGCGCTGCGAGGGCGCAAGGAGTTTGAAGGCGTCGTGAAGAAGCTCGCCGCCAACAACCACCCGAAGGGCGCCGGCGAGATTGCGTTTTCCCTGCGCGGCGTGACCGGCCTCTTGGAGGGAATCGCATGGCGCGCGAAGACGGGGGCGTTCTATTTTGGCGACGTCAACGGCCGCGCCGTCTGGGTGCGGGGGCCGGACGAGGCGTTGCGCCGCGTCACGCCGGAGGGCGACGATTTGCTCGGCGTCTTCGGCCTCGCGATCGACGAGGTCGGCGGGACGATTTGGGCCGCAACTGCCGCCGTCGCCGCGATGCGCGGCTTCACGCCCGAAATGGATGGGGCTGCCGCGCTCGCCGAAATCGACCTTGCGGGCGGCGCCATCCGGAGGGTGCTGCCGGCGAATCGGCCGCCGGGCGACCGGCACTCGCACGTGCTCGGCGATCTCGCCGTGGGTGACGACGGCACCGTGTGGGTCACCGACAGCGGCGGCCCGATGCTCTGGCGCCTTGCGCCCGGTGGCGCCGCGCTCGAGCCGTGGATCGAGAACGAGGAATTCCTGTCGCTGCAGGGCATCGTCTTGCTCGGCGGGGTGGCTATCGTGGCGGATCATGCGGCCGGCCTGCTCCGCGTCGATCTGGCGGCCAGGAAAGTGCGGCGACTGGAGTCGCCGCCAGACACTTCGCTCATCGGCTTGGATGGGCTGGCGCTGGCGCCCGACGGCGCCGTGCTCGCGATCCAAAACGGGCTGCGGCCGAGCCGGGTGCTGCGCGTCGAGATCGATGGCGACGCGGAGTCGGTCGCGGCGGTCAGGGTCCTCGAGGCGGCGCACCTTGCGATGGCGGCGCCGTCGCTCGGCTGCGTCGCGGCGGGCGGCGATTTCTACTTCATCGGCAATGCTGGCTGGACGCGGTTTGAGAACACCGACGCCGCGCCCACGCCGCCGCGTGCCGTGCCGATTTTCCGCACGAAGCTGCCGAAGCGGCAAAGGTAGCCGCGGCCGCCGTCAATAGGCGCCCTTGACGGCGAACGTCCAATTGCGTCCGACAAACTCGTTGCGCGTCAGCGCCGTCGGGCCCGACGCGAAGCGCTGCATGTTCACATACGGTGTGTCCAGGATGTTTCGGACGCTGACGGATAGCGTGTAGGTGTTGTTGAGGCGCCAGCTGCCGCCGGCGTCGAGGTTGGTGCGGTGCCGGCGATAGGTAGTGCCGGCGACGTTGGTGTTCACATCGTCGAGCCAATTCCAGTTGCCGTAGAGGTTCAGGCGGCCGAACGACCAGTTGAGCCCGCCATTGGCGATGTGGGGGGTGAGGTTGGCGCGGGGAATCTCGGCGTAGACGCGGGTGTAGCTGCCGCGCACAGAGAGCCGCCGGAACGCCTTCCCGAGGAATGAGAGGCTCTGGCTGTATTCGATCTCCATGCTTCGGATCTTGATCGTGTCGGTGCCGTTGTTGGTGGTGATGAACTCGTAGTTGGCGAGCTCGTCGTTACCCGTGTAGCCGAATTCCGCCGCGGTCTGGCGGTCTGTGATGAAGAGGTTTTTCACGGCGCGCTCGGTCGCCGTCACCGCCAGCAGGCCAACCGGCTCGAAATAATACGCGAGCCGCGCCGCATAGTTGTCGGAAGTCTCCGGGTTGAGCTTCGGGTTGGGCGCGGTGACCGTGGGTAGGGCGCCGGGTGTGTTGGGCGTGTCGTCGATAATCCAGACGCCGGAGAGGTTGACGTAGGAAGGGCGGCGGATGGTGGAGCTATAGCCGAGCTGGAGGTCGAGATTGCGGAGGATGCCGTATTTCAACGATGCGCTGGGAAACAGGTTTTCGTAGTCGCCGGTGCGGTTGACGCGCGGACGGGATAGAAACTGATACTCGATGCCTGGAATCGTGGTCGCGACCCCGGCCGCGGTTACGGCGAACCCCGCCGCGCGCACCTCGGCGGGCGTGCGGGTGTTGGCCTCGCTTGCATCGGTGTTCGTCTTTTCCCAACGCAGGCCGGCGCGGGCCGTGAGCCCGCGGCCGAGGCTGGCGGTGCCCATGAAGTAGCCGGCGTCGATGCGCTCGCTGTAGCGGCGGCGGCGCGCGACGTAGGATTGGTAGAAGTTATCGTTGTTGGCGCCCCAGTTCTGGCGGAAGTCGCCGGGTCGCGCGGCGTAGAGTTCACGGATGCCGCGCAGGTGCGGCATGAAGACGTTGGCGCCCGAGACGGAGCTGATGGAGCCGTTGTTCATGCCGAGGTCGTATTCCCACGGCGACCTTTGGTTGGCCCACGCGCCGGTCCCGACGGCCGCGCCGCCGCCGGGGGCGTAGTCGTAGCGCTTGGCGAGCTGGTCGTCCTCGAATTTCTGGAACTGCTGGCGCACCTTGAGGCCGCTTTTCCAGACGATGGGGCGCCACATCGAGGTCTTGAGGGTGGCATTGACGTCGCCGCTGAGGAACACCGTGCGGCCGAAGCGGCCGTCGTTCACCGTGATCGACGGGCTGGTATAGCTTGCTCCGCGGGAAATATCGTTGCCGGCAATCTGGGCAAACGACCAGTCGGCGGTCATCTCCGACGAGCGCTGCGCACGGAAGGTTATGTTGTTCGCCGTGGGGGAATTGGTGTCACGGATCGAGTTCCGGCGGCCGAGCGGGTCATACCAGCTCGTCGAGTCAGTGTAGGCAAACTTGCCCTCGATGTCGAAGTTGCCGCGCTTGAAAGCCACGCGCGGCAGCACGGTGAAGGTCTCGCCCAGCTTGGAGACGGCGACGGGATTCACCTGCACCGTGCCGGCCGGGCCGGAGGTGAAGCTGAGCGTCGGGTTCGCGCCCACGACCGCGGCACGCGCACCGGCGTTGAAGATGACGGTGCGTTGTGGCGTCCAGAGATCGGCGTAGTTGTAGACGATGCCGACCCCCACGTTGAGTTCTTGGGAAATCTTGTAGTCGGCGGTGAGCGTCGTCGCAAAGCGTTTGTTGAAGCGCGGCGCCCACTGAAAATTCAGGGTGGTCGGAACGAGTGGGCGCGGATCGGTGGCGGTGGGCGTGGCGTTGTAGGCGAGGGCCGATATCAGCGCCTCCTGATAGACGTTGGACTCGCTGACGTTGAGCACGAGGCCGAGCCGTTTGTTGAGAAACACATCGGAATACTCAAGGATGCCGCCGGGACGGAGTTTGTAAGTGCGCTGGTCCTCATCGGGCCCGAGGGAGCGGCCGAGTCCAAACGCGGAAGAGCTTGCGGCGACGGTCGCCTGCCACGAGACGCGCCGGCCTGCGCGGTCAAACGCGCGCTTGGTGCGCAGATTGATCGTGCCGGCCGGCGCGTTGGCCTCCATGTCGGCGCTGATGGTTTTGCTGACCTCGATCGATTCCATCGAGTTGAGCGAGGCCATCTCCATCGTGAAGGAGCGCGCGGCGCCGGAGCCGCTGTTGTTGGCATCGACGCTTGCGAGTGACACGCCGTCCATCGTGACCGAGGTGTATTCGGCGGGCAGGCCGCCGAGGCTCACGGTGCGCACCTCGCCGTAGTTGAGGTTTAGCTCGACGCCGGGCAGGTGGCGCAGGAACTCGCCGATGTTGCCCTCGGCGTTGTCGCCGAAGGCGTCCGACGCAACGGTGTTGGTCACGTTCATGTTGCGCCGCTGATCCATGATCGCCTTGGCGCTGCCCTCGCGTTCGGAAGAGACAGTGAATGCATCGAGTTTGACCGCGGTCTCGCCGGCAGTCTGCAACGTGCTGATGAGGTTGAAATCCTTGGTCACGGCAGCTCCCGCAGCCACCTCGACCACCGCCGAGATCGTGCGGTAGCCGGTGTAGCTCACCTCCACGGTGACACGACCGGGCGGGACGGGCGCGACGCGGAACGCGCCCTCGTCCTCGGACACGGTGCGCTGGCCGGTCTCGACAATGCGGATCTGCGCATTGCGCAGGTATTCGCCGGTGGCGGGATTGAAGATGCGGCCGGTGATTGAGCTGGCGGCGGCGGGTTGCGCGGCACCAAAGACCGGCAGGAGCGCGGCAAACAGGATGACAAGGCGGGTGAGAGGCAGTTTCATGGGGGCGGTGACGGGGTCTGCTGGGGCTCGACAATGAGCCAACACGAGCCCCTTGCGGTCAAGCCGATGCTCGCCCCCCGCATTCGTCAGTCCGGTGAATGTCTCAGGACTGTTACGATCCTGGAATGTCGGCCGCTCCGGGGAATGCCGGAGATTGGCGCGAGCAACATCCCAACTATGAACCCAGAACGCAATGGACTGCGCGCGGTCGCCACGGGCGCCGCTTTTCTTATCGCCCATCTCACCCCCGCGCACGCGCAGCATTTCAACGACGGCGCCGGCAAGGAATGGCGCCAGCTCACTGAAACGACCGGCCTCAGCTGGGCTCAGGTCGCCGCCGTCGCGTCGCAGGACGGGGTGACTCCGGCGATTGGCACGGTCAATGGCCGCGCGCTCACCGGCTGGGTCTGGGCCACCGACGCCCAGGTCGTGCAACTCTTCAGCCGCTGGGCCCCCGCGATTGCCGCGAGCCCGACCCTCACGGTCGCGGGCCCCGAATACGTTACTCCCGCGTCCCAGTTCCACGCGGTTTTCCGCACGACCCAGGCCTTCGCCGGCTGCCCGACCTATCAGCCCTGTTTTGATTTTCGCATGACCGCAGGCTGGACTGCGCGATCGGATGCCACCAACCAGCCCGTGGAGGCGGCCGTGATCACGAGCCTCGACACCTTCTTCACCACAGGGTCGTTCCATGTTCAGGGCGCGAGCGGCGCCGCCGCGGGCGGCATCGGCGTCTTCCTGTGGCGGCCGACCGGCCAGTTCGACGGCAAGGTCCATGCCAACGACGACGCCGGATTCTCGCCTTCGCCGCTCGGCGGCGCCGCCCTCAATGTGCTCGCCAACGACTGGATCGGCGGGGTGCGCCCCACCGCTGCAACGGTTACACTCACTCTGGAATCACCGGCGATTGCCGGGCTCACGTTGTCCGCCGACGGCACGCTCGCCGTCGCCCCGGGCACGGCGGCCGGCACCCACGCGCTCGTCTATCGCATCGCGGCGGTCGGCAATCCGGCGAACAATGACGATGCCGTCGCCCTCGTCACGGTGCGTTCGTATCCGATCTTTGCGGCCGCCGATCAGGGTTATGTCGCGTTCGCGGCCGGCGGCACTGCCGTCGCGAACGTGCTTGCCAACGATACGCTCGGCGGCGTCATCGCCGCGCCTTCCGTCGTCGTGCTGGCGCAGGTTTCCTCGAGCCACGCCGGCGTCGCGCTCAATCCCGCCACCGGCGCCGTCACCGTCGCGCCGGGCACCCCGCACGGCACGCACACGCTCACCTATCGCATCGCCGAGCGCGCGAATCCCGCGAACACGTCGCAGGCGACCGTGACGATTCGCCCGAACGCGATCTACGCCGCGCCCGATTCCGCGCGCGGCTCATCGAAAACGGGCGGCACGGTCATCGCGAGCGTGCTCGCCAACGACACGTTCAGTGGCGCTCGGGCGACCACCGCCAAGGTCGCGATCTCCTTGCCCGCCGCGCTGCCCAAGGGATTTGCCCTGAACCTCTCGACCGGTGCGGTCACCGTCGCGCCCAAGACTTCCTCGGGTCTCTACACGTTCCGCTATCGCATCACCGAGATCGCGAGCCCGGCCAACTTCAGCGAGGCGACGGTCACCATCGATCTGAGCGGCAAGTCGCCCTGATCCGCTGGCAGAAATCCCGCCTCGGCCATTGTGATCGGGAGCGGTTCGGCTATGAGTGGAGCGAGTCCCATGCGCCTCCACCTAGCCTCGCTGCCGCTTCTTTTGCTGGTCGGCTGCGTCGCGCCGCCACAGGTGCGCGCGCCCGCGATGCCGACGGTGGGCGGGGTGCCCGCCGGCCCGACTCCAGCTGAGCGGGAGTTGCGCGCGGTGCGCGGCGCCGTGGACGCCGCGCGTTCCGGCCGGATGTCGGAAGCCGTTGGAGCGCTCGCCGTCCTTGCTGATCCCGCGGCCCGGATGCGAGCGACGGAGCAGGCTATCCGGGAACTGGCGGCGACCGAGCCGGCGGTGGCGGGCGCACTCGCCGTTGCGCTGGAGGCCGGCCCGGCGCAAGCGTCTGGGATCGGCCACGCGGCGCGCGCGTGGGCTGCGCGGGATGCCAACACGGCACTGGCTTGGGCGGCCGGCCTCGCGGGGCCGGCTGCGGGCGTGGCTTTGCGCGAGGTGGCGGCGGCTGGCGTGCTGCGGTCGCCCCGCGTGTTGCTTCAGGGCGTCGAGGCTTGGCCGGATACCCCGGCTCGCGCCGAGGCGCGGCTCGCCTTGGCGGCGGCATGGGCCGGCGTCGATCCGGACGCGGCGCTCGACTGGCTCGGGGGCCAACGGGAGGATCCGCGCCTGCGGGCGGCAATGATTTTCGCGGTGGGGCAGAGGCACCCGCGGCGCGCGAGCGGCCTCCTGGGCGAACTGCCGGCGAGCCGGGAAAGATTGGTCCTCGCGGCTGCGATTGCACAGACTTGGGTCGCGCAAGACCGGGCCGCGGCGCTCGCTTGGGCGAACGAACTCGCGCTCGGGGCGGAACGCGACGCGGCGCTGGCTGGGATCGAGACCGGCCTCGGTGTGCCGGTGGCGCGACGGCGCGGGAACGCTCCTGGCCAGCGTGGCATCCGCTCGCGCGGCTTGGGCGGAGGTGACCTGATGTTGCGCACGGATGCCCCGGAGTTTGCCGCGTGGTTGGCGACCCAACCTCCCGGCCGCGACCTGGAGGCTGCGCTCCTCGATTTTGTCCGCGAGCGCGGACCCGCTGACACCGGCGCGATTGGCCGCTGGCTTGCTGGCCTGCCGGGCAGTGCGGCGCGCGAGCAGGCTCTTCAAATTTACCTTGAGGGCCGACTCGCGGCCTCGGCGGCCGACGCGGCGGCCTTCCTCCGCGAATTGCCGCGCAGTGATGTAAGCGACGCGATGGTCGAGCAAATCGCCCGCCGCTGGCTGATCACCAACCCCGATGCCGCCGTGCCGTGGCTCCGCGCCGCGCCGCTGCCGGAATTTCAGAAAGACCGCCTGCTGCGCGAGGCGGGGCGGTGACGGCGCACTTTCGGCCCGCGTGGTGGCTGCGAGGGCGAGGGTGAAGAAAGGCGTATTGGAGCGCGCGCCGCGCGGTGGCGGTCGAAACGGTGTTGTCATGGAAACCAGCGGGCCAAGTCTCGCGACGCATGATCCCCGCTCGCCGCCTTTGCGCCGCCCTCGGCCTCGCCGCCTCGGCCGTGGCCGCGCCGAACTACGAGTGCCGTTGGGCCCCGGTGCCGCCGGTGATTGACGGTCGCGGTGAAGACGCCGCCTGGCGCGACGCGCAGATCGTGGACGGCTTCCGCCAGCCGTGGCTGCCTGGTGGCCCCGCTGCGCGCGAGGGCACGCGTGCCCGCCTGCTCTGGGATCGCGAGTGGATTTACTTCCTTGCGGAGCTGGACGACGCCGACATCGCCAACGCGATCACCGAGCACGACGGCCCGATGTGGAATGACGATGTGTTCGAGCTATTCCTCAAGCCTTCGGAAAGACACGCGGGCTACTACGAGTTTGAGTTCAATCCCCACGGGGCGATTTTCGACGCGTTTTTCCCGGGTCCGGCGAGCGTGCGGAATCTATCCGAGGTCGTCCGACGCGAGCGTTTCCACGTCGATGTCCGCGTCGCGGTGCGCGGCACAATCAACGACGCCTCGGATCGCGACCGGGGCTGGACCGTGGAGGGGCGCATCCCGTGGAGTGACTTTTCCATGACGGGCGGGCGGCCGGTGCCGGGCGAGACGTGGCGCGTGAACCTCTGCCGCGTGAACGGCCGAAAACCCGCGCAGGAACTTTCGAGCGCCGTGCCGCTTTCGCGGCCGAGTTTTCATCTCACGGCCGACTACGCGCCGCTGACATTCGTCGGTCCGCCGACAATTCCGCGCGGCGCCTGGACGGGCACGAGCCTGCTCACTCCGCCCGGCGAGCCGCCGCATTTTTCCACCGTGCCGGCATGGCCGAGGCTGGCCGCGCGTGCGATGGTGACGCTCGCGCCCACACCCGACGGCCGGTGGATGTGGTTCCTGGATCAAGAGGGCGGCTGGGGCGGCGGCATGAGGCTCGGGCGCTTCCGTGTCGATGGCGACGGCAGCGACGCGGAGACGCTGCTCGAGTCAGGCGACCAAATCACAAACATCGCGTTTCATCCGCGCTTCGCGGAAAATGGATTCGTCTTTCTCGGGACGAATGGCCCCGACGAGCAACGCGTGCGGCACTCGCGGTTGGTGCGCTACACGGTGCGCGATGGGCGGCCCGATCCGGAGACGCGCCTCGTGATTCTCGAATGGCCGAGCGGCGGCCACAACGGCGGCGGGCTCGCGTTTGGCGCGGACGGGCTGCTCTTCGTCTCGAGCGGCGACGGCACGTCGGACAGCGACAGGGATCGTGTCGGCCAGGATCCTCGCACCCTGCGATCGAAAATCATGCGCATCAACGTGGACCGGCCGGCGGACGGGAAGAACTACTCGGTCCCGGGCGACAATCCCTTCGTGGGCGACGCGCGCTTCGCACCGGAGACCTGGACCTACGGCATGCGCAATCCGTGGCGGCTCACCTTTGACGCCGCGAGTGGCCAGCTATGGTCGGGCGAGAACGGGCAGGACCAGTGGGAGTTTGCCCACCTCGTGCAGCGTGGCGCCAACTACGGCTGGAGCGCCTATGAGGGCAGCCGGCGCTTCAGCTTGAGCCGGCCCGTGGGGCCAACGCCAGTCACGCCGCCAACGCTGGAGTTTTCCCATGCGGAGTTCCGCTCACTCACAGGCGGTGTGGTCTACCGAGGCAGGAACTTCCCGGAACTCGTCGGCGCTTTCCTCTTCGGCGACTTCAACACCGGCCGCGTCTGGGCCGCGAAGCACGACGGCAAGAAGGTCGAATGGGCGCGCGAACTCGTGGACACGCCGTTCGCGCTCACGCACATCACGGCCGATGCCGCCGGCGAGATCGTGCTCACTGATTACGGTTCGCCCCGCGCGAACCGCGTGGCAGTCGGCGGCGTGCACCGTCTGGTGCGCGCGCCGGCCCGCCGGGCGCCGTCGAAGCCGTTTCCGGTGCGGTTGTCGGCGACGGGGTTGTTTGCCGACACGGCCACGCTCGCGCCCGCCGCCGGAGTCGAGCCCTACCGGATCAACGCCCCAGGTTGGCACGACGGCGCGGAGGGTGCGCACCACCTCGCGCTGCCTGCTGGGGCGGTGATCGAGGTCGGGCGCGAAAAATCATGGGAGGCGCCCGATGGCGCGATCCTCGCGCAGACCCTCAGCCTAGCCGGGCGCCGCATCGAGACGCGCGTGTTGGTGAAGGCGCAAGGCGACTGGGCGGGCTACACCTACGTGTGGGACGCAACGCAGCGCGACGCGACGCTGGCCGAAAAGGCTGGCGCGGATCTCACGTTGGCGGGCGGCCGCGCGTGGCGCGTGCCGAGCCGGGCGGAGTGCCTGATGTGCCATTCGCGCGAGGCGATGTTCTCGCTGACGCTGCGCGATGGGCAGCTGAACTCCGGCGATCAGCTCGGTCGGTGGGAAGCGATGGGGTTACTCAAGGTCGAGCCGGCGCCGCGCCGCGAGCGTGGTGGCGGCCGCGGCGGGCGGGTTGGCCGCGGCGGGCGGGGCTTTCCGCCGGAACCGGCGATTGACTTCGGTGAACAGCGCGTGGCGGCGGTCTCGCCCTTGCTGCCGCGGGCGCCGGAGGGATTGGCGCGGTTGGCGGCGCCTGGCGATTCGAATGCGTCGCTGGACGTGCGCGCGAGGAGCTACCTCGCGGTTAATTGCGCGCATTGCCACACGGTCTCGGGTGGTGGCAACAGCGCGATGAACTTCGAGTGGGGCGTGCCCGCGGAGCGGATGCAGGCGCTCGGCGAGCGGCCGGAGCACGGCGATTTCGGCCTGCCCGATGCACGCGTGATCGCGGCGGGAGCGGCGGGCCGCAGCGTGATCCTGCCGCGCATGGGTGCACGCGGGCCGGGCCAGATGCCGCCCGTCGGGAGCCGTGTGCCGGATCCGGACGGCGTGCGCGTGATCGCGGAGTGGATTCAGTCGCTCACGCCGTAGGCGGGCGAGCGAGCCGGCTCAGAACTCCTTTTCGTAAACGAGGCCGTTGGCGTCGGTGAACGTGAGGCGGTTGGCGGCGATGGTCCTGAGCTTCACACCGAGCGCGCGGTCCACGGTGTCGTTGGGCTTGTAGACGCGATCATTCATGATCACGCGGCCCTCGGGTCCCGGATTGCGCACACCCGCGACACGGATGGCGTCGACAAAGTTGGCGATGCGTTCGTCGGGTTTCGGCGCCGCGGGCGGGGCTGGCTGGGCCGCAGGCGCGACTGGCACGGCGGCGGGCGGCTCTGATTTCGTGGCGATGGGGACCGGAGCCGGTGCGGCCGCGGTGATGAGGGCCGGCGGCGCGACAGGGGCTGGCGTGACGGCAGCGGGTGCGACGGGCGGGGTCGCGGGGACCGGGTTGGCAACGACCGGTGCGGTGGCGGCGGGTGGCGGCGTCGCGACCGTGGCGGGTGCGGGTGCTGGTGCGGCCGCCACCGGCGCCGTAGTCAGCGGCGCCGAAGCGGGGGCGGAAGTGACGAACGGCGCGGGCGTGGCCGGCTTGACCGGTGCACTGACCGCGGGCGCCGGATCAGCGCGACGGTTCATCAACAACACGACAGAGGCGGCCGCCAACGCGACCAACGCTGCGCCTCCGGCGATCAGGCCGACGGGCTTGCGCGGGCGGGATCGCGGGGCGGCGGGCGTGAATGCAGGTGCGGGTGCCGGTGCGCTAGTGAAGGCCGGGGCGGCTGGAGCCCCGGGGCAGGCCGCGGGCGAGAGCTCGGGGCCGTCGTGCCGCACGCGCTGGGCTTTCTTGAGGGCGTCGTTGATGAGGCTCATGGCTCAGGCGGCGGTGAGGAGACGGGTTTCTTTCGCGGCGCGACGGACATCCCAGTAGGTGACCTCGTCCGAGTCGCGGATGAAGGCGGAGAGGAGCGCCTTGTCGCAAAGATTGTTGAGGATGCGGGGAATTCCGGCGCTCTCGCGGTGCAGGGCGCGCAGCGCCCACGGGCTGAAGCTCGGGCGGCCGTTGCCGCCGGCGAGCGTGAGGCGGTGCTGGATGTAGGCCCCGAGGTCCGTTGGCGTGAGCTGGCGCAGCTCGTAGTGAACAAGGATGCGCTGGCGGAGCTGGCGCAGCTCGGGTTTGGCCAGCACCTGCTTCAGCTCGGGCTGGCCCATGAGCACGATCTGGAGGAGCTTCTGCTTGTCCGTCTCGAGATTGGAAAGCAGGCGGACCTGCTCGAGCACCTCAAACGTGAGGTTCTGCGCCTCGTCGATGATGAGCACGATGTCGCGACCGCGCTCGATGCGCTCCATGAGCACGCGGTTCACCTGGGCCACGAGGTCGTTCTGGCTGCGCCCAAGCTGAGTCTCCCCGAGCTCGGTGAGGATGGCCTTGAGCATCTGCGTCTCGGTGATGCGCGGGTTCAGAATCAAGGCGGTGTCGAACCGCGCGGGGTCGAGTTCGTTGAGGAAACGGCGGCAGAGGGTGGTCTTGCCGCAGCCGACCTCGCCGACGAGCACGATGAAGCCCTTGCGCTCGGAGACACCGTATTTGAGGTGCTGCAGCGCTTCCTGATGCGTGGGGCTCAGGTAGAGGAAGCGTGGATCCGGGGTGATGTTGAATGGCATCTCCGAGAACCCGTAGAAACTCTGATACATGATGGGTAGAAACCGTTGCCTCGGGAATCGGCGGGCGCACGCCGTAATGTGCCGCGGGGGCGGTTTCTGGCCGGATTTTAAATCTCCTTTACTCATTTCGGGCCGTGTCCGTTGATCTTGGACGAACTGTGACTCCTCGCCGCCTCATCGTCCTCACCTACGTCGTCCTGCTCTGCGTGTTCGGCGGCTGGGCTGGCGCGATGTTTCTCGAGGCGCGGGGCGAATACCTGCAGCTCCGCCAAGTGCAGGCGGCGGGTGAGGCGAGGCTCGCGGCCGCCGAGGCGCGGTTCAAGGAACAGGAGATTTTTCTCAAGCGACTGCGCAATGATCCCGACTTTGCCGAGCACGTGATCCGGCAGCAGCTCGGCTACGGTCGGAAAGGCGAGGTCGTCATCCGCTTCGATCCGGGTTTCTGACCCTTCATCGCCAACGCATGGACCGACAATCTTCTCCGCTGATCGAACGCTTTGCCCAAGCCGGCCAAGGGCACGTCTTCGCCCATCTTGAGCGTTGCACCGCAACCGAACGGCATCAGCTTTTCGCCGAGGCCGCCGAGATTGACCTCGGCGAAATCGCCCGGCTCACGCGCACCCTCCTCGCTGAGAATGCCGCCGCAGGCGTGAGCCTCGCCGGCCTCGCGCCCGCGCCCTACGAGCGGCACCCCACGAGCGGCGGCGATGCCGCGGGCTGGGCGCGGGCCAAGGCCCAGGGCGAGTCGGCGCTGCGCGCCGGGCGCGTCGCGGCGTTTACGGTGGCGGGCGGGCAGGGGACCCGCCTCGGCTACGACGGACCGAAAGGAACCTATCCGGTGACGCCCGTGCTGCGGAAGCCGCTCTTTCAGGTCTTCGCGGAGAAAATCATGGCGGCGGGTCTTCGCTACGGGCGGCCGCTTCATTGGTTCATCATGACGAGCCACGCGAACCACGCCGCGACCGAGGCGTTTTTTGCGGAGCACAAGTGCTTCGGCCTCGATCCCGCGCGCGTCCACTTCTTCCGGCAGGGTCGCATGCC
>JAEUHB010000075.1 GCA_016794665.1 Opitutaceae bacterium | reverse complement strand
CGGAGCTGGAGGACGCGCGCGTAGGTTTCCTGCACCACGTCGTCCACTTCGCCGAGGACGGGGAAACGCGCGCGCAGCCACGCGCGGAGCGCCGCGTCGTGCGGCTGCACTTCGGCGGCGAACCAACTCGCGTCATCGGGTGGCGGCAGGGGCATGGGGGCGGGTCATTAACGGACGAGCGCGGTGCTTCCGCTAGGGAAAAATGCGGGCGGCGAGGGTCGGGCTTTGACGGCGGGGGCGGACTGCGTTTCTCCTGAGTCGCGCCTTCGCGCTACCCCATGAAATTTTCCCGTCGCACGTTTCTCCACACCGGCGCGTTGTCCGGCTCACTCCTGATTTTGCCGCGCGGACTGCGCGCGCAGGGCGCCCGCCCGGCGAACTCCCGCCTGCAAATCGCGATGATCGGCGTCGGCGGCCGCGGCAAGGCGGCGCTGGCCGCGCTGCAGGACGAGCAGATCGTGGCGTTCTGCGACGTGGATCATGCGCGCGGTCGCACCGAGGTCGCGGCGGACAAGAAGGCGCCGGGGCTGCTCAGCCGGTTTCGCGACGCGACGTGGTTTCACGACTGGCGGGTGATGTTCGAGCGGATGGCCGACAAGGTCGACGCGGTCGTCGTGACCGTGCCCGATCATATGCACTACGCGATCGGCATGGAGGCGCTCCGGCGGAAGAAGCACCTCTATGTGGAGAAGCCGCTCTGCCGTTGCGTGACCGAGGTGCGCGCGTTGCATGCGGCGGCCAAGGCCGCGGGGGTCGTCACGCAGATGGGCAACCAAGGCCGCGCCGCCGAGGGCATCCGCCTCGCGCGCGAGTGGGTGCAGGGCGGCGTGCTCGGCCACGTGCGCACGGTCCACGCATGGACGGCCCACAACCACGCGATCTATTCCCACGAACCCTACGCAAACGACGCGGAGGCGGAGACGCCGCCCGCGACGCTGCAATATGATCTCTGGCTGGGCGTGGCGCCGGTGCGACCGTATCTGCGGCGGCGCAGCCACCAGCTCTGGCGCGGCCACACTGACTACGGTTGCGGCGCGCTCGGCGACTGGGCCTGCCACCAATTCGATGCGGCGAACTACGCGCTCGAGCTCGGCGCGCCGGTGAGCATCGAGGCGGCGGGCACGGAGCTGAAGAAAGGGACGTTCCCCACGTCGAACGTGCTCACGTTCCGCTTCCCGGCGCGCGGCGCGCGGCCGCCGGTGGAGCTGAAGTGGTTCGACGGCGGGCTCTTTCCGCCGGAGCCGGTGCCGGGGTTCAAGTTCGATCGCGCCGGTGGAAGCATTTTCTACGGGGAGAAAGGCATCATGTGGTTGCAGTCGCACAGCGCGGGCGCGCGCCTGCTGCCGGAGTCGTGGATGCAGGAAATGCGCGGTGTGCTGCCGGCGAAATCCCTCCCGCGCGTCGCCGGCGGGCCGCACAAGGAATGGACCGACGCGATTCGCCGCGGAGCGCGGTGCGGCTCGGACTTCGACTACGCGGCGCCGCTCGCCGAGACGGCGTTGCTCGGCGTCGCCGCGGTGCGCGCCCGCGCGCGGCTCGACTGGGACGCCAAGGCGATGCGCTTCTCGAACAACCCCTCCGCCAACGCGCTCCTCGGGCCCGGCTACGACTACCGCTCCGGCTGGGGTGTGTGACCTTCAGCGGCGCAACCCCAGCCACCGCGCGAGCTCGCGCACCGCGGGCGCGAGCGCGTGGCCGCGCCGCACGCGGCGCGAGACCACGGTGAGCCTGCGGTTCGCCCGGTCCGCCTTCGGGCCGACGTGGCCGACGAGTTCGGTGCCCGCGAGCACCGGCAGCGCGTAGTAGCCGCGCGCGCGTTTGTGTGGCGGCGTGTAGACCTCCCACGTGTAGTCGAAATCCCAGAGCGCGGATGTCACCCGGCGATCGTAGAGGAGCGGATCGAGCGGGGCGAGGAGCAGGGGCGCCGCCGGATCCTCGATTTTGGATTCTCGATTTTCGATTTCGGAAACGAGCAATGGTGTGTCTTCGCGGAGGATGAAGAGCGGCGGGCAGTCGGCGTCGGAGATGCGGACCGGCTGCACGGCATCGGTAATGAGGCGGAGTTCGTCGCGTTTGAGCGCGGCGAGGCGGCGCTGGCGGAGCTTGAGCAGCGCGAGCCAGCGCGCCGTCTCCTCGGCGGAAGCGGCGGGCGAGGCGAGTAGCGCAGCCGGCAGCGCGCATTGCGGCAGATCGTAGCGGCGGCGGTTATTGGAGCGTTGCACGATGAGGACGCGGCCATGGAAGAAGAGCTTTTGCAGCGTGCTCTTCACGAGCGAGGCGGCGCCCCAGGCCGGCCGGTGGGCGCGGCGATCATCGTCGAAGTCCTCTGACCCGAGCGGGCCGCGCGCGGCGATCTCCGCGAGCAGGCGCGGGGCGAGTTCGCGCTCGCGCGGTGTGAGGCGACCCGACCACGCGCCGGTGGTGCGCGCGCGGGTGCGCATCGCCTCGCGAAGGTGCGGCCAGGCTTCGAGTGGAAACGCCACCAGGATGTGCGTGCCCGGCATGTGGTGCTCAAACGCCGCGCGGCCGTCCGCCGCCCGCGTTTTCGATTCGTCGCCATGCAGGTGCCGCATGAGATCGCCCTCGCGGTAGCCCGCGACGCGGTTGCGCAGGATTAAGTCATGCATGCGCCCGCATACGTTGATGGGATCGATCTGGACGTAGCCGTGATGGGCGAGGGCGGCGGCGATGTCCGGGTGCGGGGTGGCGAGCCCGAGCGCCCGCCGGGCGAAGCGGCGCGCGGCGATCCGCGGCACGAGGAGCGGGGGAGGGGCAGGCACGCGCGGGATTGAGCGCACGGCCCAGGGAAAAACAAGCGCGGCGGGAACGTGACGTTGCGGTGTCCGAGCTTGCCCCGCCCGGTGCGGTTCTTGACTGCGCCTTTGGCCCGGCTCTAGCTGGCTCTCCTTCAATCGTTCCCGCAACCGCGCCGCTGGCGGCGCCGTCCTCTACACCAAATCATGAAAGCGCACCACCTCTTCGCCCGTTCACTCGCCGCGCTCCTCGCGCTGACCCTCGTGCTCGCCGGCCGCCTCTTTGGCCAGGGCATCACGACTTCCGCCCTGAGCGGCACCGTTTCCGACCAGCAGGGCAAGCCCGTGGCCGGCGCCACCGTCGTGGTGCTGCATGAGCCTTCCGGCACGCGCGCGACCGCGGTCACGCGGCCGAGCGGCCAGTTCAATTTCTCCGGGCTGCGCGACGGCGGCCCCTACACGATTACGACGAACGGCGCCGGCGGCATGGCGGACAAGAAGGCGAACATCTTCCTCGATCTGGGCCAGACCCTCGACCTGAGCATCGCGCTCGGCGCGGCGGTCGTGCAGATGGAGGCCTTCAAGGTCGAGGCCGACCGCGACACGACTTTCGGCTCGACGCGCATGGGCGCGGGCACCGGGTTTTCCGAAAGCGACCTCGACGCGATCGCCTCCATCCGCGGCGACGTGCAGGACATCGCCAAGCTCGACTCGCGCCTCACGCTCAACTCCCTCGACCGCGGCGGCCAGCTCAGCGCGCAGGGGCAGAATAACCGCTTCAACTCCTTCCTCATCGACGGCGTCGAGGCCAACGATCCCTACGGCCTCAACGACAGCGGCGTCTCCTCCCTCCGCAGCCCGATTCCGCTCGAGGCGCTTTCCAATCTCTCGGTGGAGCTCAACCCCTACGACATCCGCCGCGCCGGCTTCACGGGCGCGCTGCTGAGCGCGGGCACCAAGAGTGGCACCAACCGTCTCGCGGGCTCCGCGCAATACGAACTCACCAACGAGCGCATGCGCGCCAAGCACCCGGTCACCCGCTCGCGCGAGGCCTTCGAGGAGCGCCGCTACACGCTCTCGCTCAGCGGCCCGATCCTGCGCGACCGGCTCTTTTTCTCCTACACCTACGACGATTTCCAGCGCGACGCCGATGCGCCCGCGGCCGGCTTTATTTTCAACACCGCCTCGCTCGCGCTGCTCGATCAGGCCGTCGCCCGCGCCAAGGCCCTCGGTTACGACGCCGGCACGCTCAACGGCGACGGCGGCAACCGCGCCATCCAGAAAACCCACCTCGGCAAGCTCGACTGGAATATCTCCGGCCAGCACCGCGCCAGTTTCACTTTCCGCCAAAACGAAGGCATCTTGCCCACCTTCACCGGCCGCACGAGCAACACCGGCTCCTCGCTCAGCAACCAGTGGTTCGATCAGCCGCGCGACACCACGAGCTACACCGCGCAGATCTTCAGCCAGTGGACCTCCGATTTCCGCACCGAGGCGTCCTATAGCTACACGACCTACGAGGCCAGCGGTCGCAACCGCGGCGCGCCGTTCCCCGCCATCGGCATCGGCGGCCTCACGGGCGTGCGCCAGGACACGGGTGCGACGGCGACGGGCTTCCTGAACTTTGGCACGGGCTTCAACGGCCAGCTCAACTCCCTCAACACCAAGGAAGCCCTCTACAAGCTCTCCGGCGAATACTCGCTCGGCCAGCATACGCTCGTCGCTGGCGGCGAAGTCGCCCGCACCGAATACGATAACCGGTTTCTCCAAGGCTTCTACGGCAGCTACACGTTCAACAACAGCGCCGCCTTCGGCGCCACGCCTGCCCGCACCGGCCTTGAGAACTGGCTTCTCGGGCTACCCACGTCCTACACGCTTTCCACGCCCTTGCCGGGCCGCACCATCGATCAGGTTTACGCGCAGTGGACCAACACCAACTACTCTTTCTACGTGCAGGACACGTGGCGCCCCAACGGCCGGCTCACGCTCACGGGTGGCCTGCGCTACGACTTGCCGACGGTTTCTAAGAACCCGCCCTTCAACGCCGCCTTTGCCACCGCCTTCGGCGTGAGGAACGACAGCACCAACGATGGCAACAGCACCATCTCGCCCCGCGTGGGCTTCAACTACCGCGTGCCCGCCGACCGCAAGACCGAGGTGCGCGGCGGCGTCGGCCTTTTCGTCGGCCGCAATCCCGCCGTCTGGATGGCCAACGCCTACCAAAACGCCGGCACGGTCGGCACCGTGACGGTGAACGTGAACGGCAACAACCAGCCCGCACTCCAGTTCCAGCCCGATGTGACGCGCCAGCCCATACCGGCCGGCACACCGCCCGTCCCCACCATCGCCCTCACCGATCCGAATTTCCAGAGCCCCGCGCTCTGGAAGGGCAACCTCGGGATCGACCACCAGCTGCCCTTCCTCGGCCTGACGGTCTCCGCCGAGGTCACCGCCAGCCAAGTGGACAAGGGCCTCATGGTGGAATTCCTGAACTTCCAGACCGCGGCCACCGGGCCCGGCACCCTGCCCGATGGACGCATTCGCTACGCCGGCAACGTCACGCCCGGCTACAACACCAACGCCAATCCGAACAACGTCACCACGTTTCCCCAGACCAACACCAACGGCCGCCGCCGCGTCGCGAGCTTCGGCGACGTGTATCGGATTACCAACGCCAACAACGGGCGGTCGCGCGACTTCACTTTCGCCGTCAGCCGCCCGATGCGGGAGAAATGGTCGGCCAACGTCGCGTGGACACGCGGCTCCGCCACCGAGGTCAGCCCGCTCACCTCCTCGACCGCGGGTTCGCTGTTCACCACGCGCGCCATCTACAACCCCAACGAGCGCACCGCCTCCACGTCCAACACGCAGACCCGCGACAAGATTGTCGCGCGCTACGTCCGGGAGTTCGAGTTCATCAAGAAATTCAAGACCACCGTCGGGCTCGTCTACGAGGCCCGCACCGGCCGCGCCTACAGCTGGGTCTTCGCCGGCGACGCCAACGGCGACGGCATCACGTTCAACGATCTCCTCTACGTGCCCGCCGGCCCCAGCGACCCGAAGGTCCGCTGGATCAACACCGCCGAGCGTGACGCGTTCTTTGCCTTCGCCGCCGCCAGCGGCCTCGCCAAATACGCGGGTGGTGTCGCGCCGCGCAACAGCCAGGCTTCGCCCTGGCAACAGACCGTTGATCTCACAATCACCCAGCAAATCCCGATCGCCGGCCGCGCGCGCGCGGAGCTCTACCTCGAGCTGATCAACCTCGCCAACCTCCTCGACAAGGACTGGGGTATCGTCGAGGAAGTGCCTTTCGCCTACCGCCGCCAGGTTGCCGGCGCGATCTTCGATCCCGCGGGCAACGGCGGGCAGGGCCAGTATGCGTATGTCTTCAACAGCAACACGCTCGACGGTGTCCCGGTCACCGCGGGCGACAACTCGACCTCGCGCTGGCAGGCCAAGCTCGGCGTGCGCGTGAAGTTCTAGGCGGCCGGGGCCCCGACAAACCGGCCGGGCCATGGACGCGCCGCCTCCGACCGGACCTGCCGCCCGGCCAGCGCGCATCCGGATTTTGGCGACCCTGATCGCCGCCGTCGTGGTCGCGGCCTACTCCAACAGCCTCGGCGTTCCGTTCCTCTTCGACGACCTGCCTTCCGTGGTCGAGAACCCGGCGATCCGCCGGCTCTCGTGGACGGGCGGCGAGGGCGGGCTCACCACGAGCGGCCGGCCGCTCGTCGCGCTGAGTTTCGCGGCCAACTACGCGCTCGGCGGGCAGCACGTCGCTGGCTACCACGCGGTGAACCTCGCGATCCATGTCGCGGGCGCGCTGTGCCTGTTCGGCCTCGTGCGCCGCACGCTGCAAGGCCCTGGGCTCGCCGCGCGCTTCGGCCCTCGCGCCACCGGGATCGCGGCGGCGACGGCGCTTTTGTGGGCGCTCCATCCGTTGCACACCGCGGCCGTGACCTACGTTGCGCAGCGGGCCGAGTCCCTTGCCGGGCTGCTGGTGCTGCTGACGCTCCATGCGTTTGCACGCAGCCTCGACAGCCGCGCGGCCGGCCGCTGGCAGGCGGTGAGTGTCGCTGCATGCCTCGGTGCGATGGCAAGCAAGGAAGCCGCGGCGGCCGCGCCGTTGCTCGTGCTGCTCTACGACCGGGCGTTTGCCGGCGGGACCTTCGCCGCCGCGTGGCGGGCGCGCCGCGGCTACTATCTCGCGCTGGCGTCGACGTGGGGGTTGCTCGCGCTGCTCGTGCTCGGCACGGGCGGACGCGGCGGCACCGCGGGTTTCGGCGCGGACGTCTCGGCATGGCGCTACGCCCTCACGCAATGCGAGGCGCTCGTGCGCTACGCGGGGCTCGGTGCGTGGCCCGAGCCGCTCATCTTTGACTACGGCCTCGACCTTGCGCGCGGCCTGGGCGACGTGCTGCCACAGGCGCTCGCGGTCGTGGCCGCGCTCGCGGGCGCGGGCCTTGCGCTGTGGCGTGCGCCGCGCCTGGGGTTCCTCGCGGCGTGGGTCTTCGCGCTGCTGGCGCCGAGCTCGAGCCTCATCCCGATCGCCACGCAGACGATGGCCGAGCACCGCGTCTATCTGGCCTCCGCCGCGGTGGTCATGCTCGCGGTCCTGTTCGTGCACGGGGCGCTCGGGCGGCGCGCGACGCCCTGCCTTGCGGCGGCGGCGCTGGCGGCCGGTGTCGGTGCGGCGGCGCGCAACACGGCCTACCGCAGCGAGGCGGCGATCTGGGCTGATGCTGCGGCGAAGCGCCCGGCCAACGCCCGTGCGCACAACAACCTCGGCCAGGCCCTCTTTCGCGCCGGCGACATCCCCGGCGCCATCGTGCGCTACGACCGCGCGCTGGCCCTGCAGCCGAATTATCCGGAAACCCACTACAACCGGGGCGTCGCGCTCGCCGCGCTCGGCCGTCCGGCCGAGGCGATCGCGGCCTACGAGGGGGCGCTGCGCGTTGAGCCACGTTATCCGGAGGCGCGCAACAACCTGGCCAACGCGCTCGTGCAGGTCGGCCGCACGCCGGAGGCGCTGGCGCACTACGCCTCGGCGCTGGAGCAGCGGCCGGATTTCGCGGAGGCGCACAACAACCTCGGCAACGCGCTGCTGCAGGCGGGCCGCACCGCGGAGGCGGCGGAGCGTTTCCGGCGCGCGCTCGCGCTGAAGCCCGGCTACGCGGAGGCCAGCTACAACCTTGGCAACGCGCGCGCGGCGGCCGGCGCGATGGCGGAGGCGCTCGGGCACTACGAGCGTGCGATTGTGCAACGGCCCGGTTACGCCGAGGCTCATGTCAACGCGGGCAACGCCTCGCTGGAGCTCGGCCGCCACCCGGAGGCGATTGCGCACTACGAGCGGGCGCTGGCGCTGAACCCGCGCCTGGCCGACGCGCACTTCAACCTCGCCTCGGTGCGCCTGGAGCAGGGCCGCTGGGCCGCGGCAGTGCCCTTGCTCGAGGCCGCCCTGCGGATCGACCCGCAGTTTGTTCGCGCGCACCGCGCGCTCGGCTTTGCGTTGGCCAGCCTCGGTCGCGGCGCAGAGGCCGTGCCGCATTACGAACGCTACCTCCGCTCCGTCCCGACCGACACCGCGGCGCGTGCGGAGCTAGCCAGGCTCAAGCCGTGAGTTCAAGTCAGGGGCAATGGGATACGCCGGCCATCCGGCTTGGCGGGCTGGTTGCCGCGGAATTCCTCGTCGCGAATGCCGCAGCCTCATAGGGGAAAACGCGCGAAGTGGCGCGAGCCGGTGAAATTTCCCTCGGGGCCACTTTCGTGCGATCGCGGCAAGCCAAAATTGGCCAAATAATGCGCAGCGATTTCGGCGAAAAATTATTTGACGGTGCTTCCGGCATCCCATCCGTTGTGGTCCCTGCGGCGAGGGACCACATCCTGTTGTGGTCAGTAACCCGTGGACAACTTCCAGCAAGTTGGGTTCGCCAGCGGGCATTTTACCCCAAAAACGCCCGTTTCCAGCCCAGCTTTCCGCCAATTTTTATCTTCTTTCCGCAACTCTTCCGAATTCCGTCCATGCACAAAGTTTTCCAAGTCGGCGCCAAGACCTTCGTCCTCGATCAGGCCAAGGCCGAGGCGGCATTCGCCGCCAAGAAAGTCATCAACGGTCGCGAGACCATGACCTTCAACCTCCTTCCGCTCAAATACCAGTGGGCCTACGATCTCTACCGCACGATGAAGGCCAACCACTGGGAGCCCGAGGACATCCCGATGGGCAAGGACATCGAGCAGTGGCGCGACGAAAAAATCGTGTCCGATGTCGAACGCTGGATCATCCGGATGGGCATCGGCTATTTTTCCGCGGCCGAGGGCATCGTGGGGGATAACATCCAGCATGTCGTCCGCGAGCTCGTCACCGCGCCCGAGCTGAAGCTCGTGCTCGGGCGCCACGCGCACGAGGAAAACATCCATGCCGACTCGCTGCTCTACATGATCGCGTCGCTCGGCATCAACCCGCACGAGTGCGAGGCGATGTTCGAGGATGTCCCGACCATCGTGCGCAAGAACGAGTTTGTCACCAAGGTCTCCAAGGAGCTCCGCCGCGACCTCGATCTCACGCTGCCGGAGAACAAGCGGCTGCTGGCGAAGAACATCTTTGTCTTTGGGCAGTGCATGGAGGGCACGCAATTCTACGGCCTCTTTGGCATGATCCTGTCGCTCTATCGGCAGAACAAGTTCCCCGGCATCGGCCAGATGTTCCGCTACACGCTGCGCGATGAGTCCAACCACATCGAGGTCTTCCGGAATCTGTTCATGGACCTCGTCGAGGAGAACCGGGAGATTTGGACCGCCGAGTTCAAGGAGGAGCTGCGCGAGCTGATGCGCGAGGCGATCAAGCTCGAGAAGGAGTTCATCCGCGACTGCCTGCCGGTTAATGCCGTGGGCCTCGCGGTCGAGGAGTTTCTCACCTACATCGACTACATCGCCGACCGCCGCCTCGAGGGCTGCGGCCTCACGCCACTCGCCGCGGGCGTCAAGAACCCCCTCCCGTGGCTCGCGGAGATGATGGACATCAAGAAGGAGCAGAACTTCTTCGAGGGTCGCGTCACCGAATACCAGAAAGCCTCCTCCCTCACCGTCGCCAGCGACGACGAGCTCTGACCTCGGCTCGCGTTTGCTGTTTTCCGCCCCGCCCCGTCTCGCGCCCGCCCTTTCGCGTCGCTTCCCTTTTTTTCCGCCGCCGCGCCGCCGGTTTCCGGTCGCGGCGGCTGCTCCTTTTCCCGTCCTTTCGTTTTCACACAACTCCTGTCCGCTGCCTCCTCCGCCGTCATGTCCACGCCCTCCGTCGCCCACGACCTCGCTATCAAGCGCGCCGCCCTCACCCCGGTTGAACAGAAACCCCACTTCGCCTGGCGCGATGTCATCGCTGGCAACGCGATCGATCTGCCGCCCATCGTCCTCCTCTGCCCGCATGGCGAGGAGCGCTTCGCGCTCGCCGAGGTCGCCGACACGCTCGGCAAGGCCTTCACCAACGTCCAGCTCGCCAAGGGCGAGAAGGACATCTTCAACGACGCCAACCGCGCCTGGGTCGCGCGTATCTGCGGTGAAGTCGCCGCCAACCTCCGCGCGCTCTCGCTCAAGCAGTCGCCCCTCCGCATCTCGCTGAACGATCTCTACGAGCTCATCGAGAAGACCCTCGTCGACAACAACGCCTACTTCGTCGCCAAGAGCCTCCTCCTCAACCGCGCGCGCAAAATCTCCACCGTCGACCGCGACGCCGCCGCCACCTCCACCCTCCGCGTCATCCGCCGCAACAACCAGGTCGTCCCTTGGAGCGAGCACAAGGTCGAGATCGCCGTCCGCAAGACGTTCCTCTCCCTCCAGCGCGATTCCGCGCCCGCCGTCGCGATTACGCAGGCCGTCTCCGCGCGCGTCCACTCGTCGAAGCAGTCCTTCGTCCACATCGAGGAGATCCAGGACATGGTGCAGGAGGAGCTGATGAAGGCCGGCCACTACAAGGTCGCCGCCGCCTACATCCTCTTCCGCGCCGAGCGCGCCGCCGCCCGCGAAGCCGGCCTCTCGCTCAGCGATTCCGATTCCTCCGCGCCGTTCGCTGCCGCCGAGTCGCCCGCGCAGGGCACCATGATTGTCGTCAAGAAGGCCGACGGCACGAACGTCTTCTGGGACGGCGCCGACCTCCGCAAGCGCATCGAGTTCGC
>JAEUHB010000058.1 GCA_016794665.1 Opitutaceae bacterium | reverse complement strand
GCGGCGACGGGAAGCGGGGCAGGCCGGGGCATGGCGCGAGGTGAGCGCGTTTCCTCCTGTGGTTCAGCCTCGGGCGCGACGGAGCGTCAGATGGTTGCCGTCCCGCTTCTCATGAAGCGGGCGACGGGAATTGCTCACGGCAAATCGTAGACCTCGACAATCGCCACGCCTTGCGCGGCGGCGCCGGTGCCGACCCCGCTGACCTGCGCGGTGTAGCTCCCGGGGCCGAGCGTGACGACGAGCGCGGCATCGCGGCTGCCGGGCGTGAGGGCGAATGCGCCCGCGCCGGCCATCACCGGGGCGAGCGACGCGTCCCAGTTGTCGTTGCTCGCGATCGGGGTGGTCGCGCCGGAAGGGATGATCTCGAGCTTGGGATCGGCGAGCGTGCCGGTGACGCCGAGGGTGCCGAGGGTGGGGCCGACGGCGCGGATGAGCAGGCGACGCCGCTCGGTGCCGTCGACGACAAAGCCAGCGATCAGAATATCGGCGCCGGTGCCGACGCGCGCGCGGCACGAGAGGTTGACGAGTGTGCTCGGCGAGGCGTCGGCCTCGTAAACCTCGACGAGCGCCACGCCCTGCGCGGCGGCCCCCGTGCCGGCGCCGGCGACCTGCACGGTGTAACTGCCGGGGGCGAGCGTGACGAGCATCGCGGCATCGCGGCTGCCCTCGGGGAGCGCAAACGCGCCCTGCGCCGAAGCAGCGGCGCGCAGGGCCGGGACATCGGGCACCTCGCCCCAGTTGTCGTTCACGAGCACGCGGTCGCCCGCGGCGTTGAAGACGCTTACGGTGGGATTGGCCAGCGTGCCCGGCACGCCGAGCGCGGCGAGCGCGGGGCCGGCGGCGCGAAGGAGCAGGGTCTTGGGTTTATCGCCGCGCACGGTGATGCCGGGGATGACGACGTTGGCGCCGGTGCCGACGCTAGCGCGGGCGGAGAGGTTCACGAGTCCGCTGAACTCCAGCGAGACGGTGGCGGTGGCGCTGCGCGCAGTGCCGGCGGGATTTGCGGCGACGCAAAAGTAATCACCCGCGTGGGCGGCGGTGATGTTGGTGAGCGTGAGCTCGGGCGTGTCCGTGTTGCAGAATTCGCCGCCCCGGAAATACCACGTGTAGACCGGCGTGGGAGAAGCGCTGACGGCGGCGGTGAGCGTAACGTTGCCGCCGAGACGGGCGCGGGCGCTGCGTGGTTGGATGGTGAACGCGGGCGCGCCGGGCGGTGCGACCGCAAGATCGACGAGGGCGGCGGCGGAGCCGGCGGCGTTTTCGGCGGTGACGACCACCACATGCCGGCCCGCGGTTGTGGGCCGGCCGGTGATCACGCCGGTCGCCGGATTGAGAGCGAGGCCGGCGGGAAGCGAAGCCGCGCGGTAACGAGGGCCGACGCCGGAGGCGGGCACCGCCACGGAGAGTGATTCGCCCACCCGGCCACGGGCCGCGACATTGGCAGCGAAGGTTGGCGGCAGGACGGTCATGTTTTCCGGCAGTTCGGCGTAATTGATGTAGCCGATGAACATCTCGTCGTTGCTCTGCTCGCCAAACGTCACGGTCGAGCGCGCGTTGGGATTGGCGGGATTGAGCGCGGAATTGTCGAACGCGCCGTTAACGCGGATGACCGTGCCGCGCGGAAGACGCTTGGGCTGGGTGAGGCGGTAGCCGCTCTGCCACGCGAAGTCGTATTGCGGCACGTTGAGCAGCGTCTCGGTGGAGCCGTCGGGATAAGTGGCCTCGAAGCGGAAGCGTTTCCCGCGGTAGTGCATGTGCGGGTTGAGCTCGTAGAGCATGACGTCGCGCGTGGCGGAGGCGGTGAAGCTCGCGGTGCGCTCGTATTCCCGCGCGCCGGGCGGGATGGAAAGCGCGACGTTGACGGCGGCATTTGTGCGCAGCTCGCGCGGCGGCGGCTGATCAAAAAAGTAGAGGCCGATCTGCGTCTGGTCGCTCTCGGGCTGGCCGCTGGGCGTGTAGTGCATCTGGAACGTGACCTGGCTGCCGGCCTTGAGGAGTTTGCCCGTGCCGTCAGGGAAAGCCCCTTGCACCATCCCCGGCGCGTAGGCCGCGAAGTAGCCGCCGAGTCCCGGGAGCTGTCCGGTCGTGAGCGCCGTGAACAGGAGATCCGCGGTCGAGCCCTCGAAGAGCAGGGCGTGGTGCACGACGCGGAGGTTGCCCGGCCGCACGACCGCGGCGCGCAGCCAGCGGTCGGTCGTCGTCGGCACGGCGACCGTGACGTAGCGGTAATCGATCACACCGCTCGCCGGCAGATCCTGCTTGGGAATCGTGAGCACAAGGTCGGGCTGGCCGAGGGCCCAGCCGTTGGCGGGGGGCGTGGCGCTCGCCAGCGGATCCGGGCCGGTGCCGCGCGGTGCGCCGGCGCGAGCCCACGCGTGGAGGGTGGCGTTCTCGGCGGGCGTGGGGAGGAGATCGTTGGCGAAGACGCCATACTGCGGGTCGGCGTGCCACGGCGACATGCGCTTTTGCAGCATCGACGCGCGCACGGCGCTCGCGCGCAGCGCGAGATCGTCGAATCGCGAGTAGGTGTGCGGCGCGATGCTGCCGGGCGAATGGCACGCCACGCAGCGGCGCAGCACGATCGGCGCGACGTCGCGCGCGTAGTCGATCGCCGGCGGCGGCAGGAGATCGAGGAGCGGGGCGGCGGCCGGCATCGCCACGGACGGCTTGGCGGGCGCGCGGCCGGCGAGGACGGCCGTGACGGCATCGGCGGCATAGTGTTCCGTGGGCGCGGCGAGCGAGGCCGGGTCGGCGTTGTCGAGCGGCCCACGGTAAGCGAGGAACGCAAACGGCATCGCGCCGATGACAAACGTCTCGAGCTCACGCGTCGCATCGAGCTCGGTGGCGACGAGCTGGGCGTCGTCGAGCAGGGCGGGGGTGTCATTATTGGTGAGCGCCTGGGTGGCGGCGACGGCCGCGCGGGTTGTTCCGGCGGCGGACTCGACCTGCCAGATGATCACTTCGTTCGCGGGGAAGCGGGCGCGCAGCGCCCGCAGCGCCGCGGCGGTCCGCACGGTGCGGGCGCTGCCGGCGGACGTGAAGACGAGGACGGTGGCCTTGGCCGTGGTGTCGTAGTAGAGCTCGCGCGTGACGCCGCGATGATCGGTCAGGCGGAAATTGGGCACGACGCCGCCGGGCGCGAGCGCGCCGGCGACGTTGGCGGCAAAGGCGCGCGTATCAATCGGCGCCATCGCGTGCGGCGAGGCGCGCAAGGCAAGCGACGCGAACAGGCTGACGGCGAGAAAACAAATAAACCGCATGGGGCCACGCTACAGGAGCGAAGCAAAATGCCAAACGCCGAATCTCCAAGGGAGCGGCGCCGACGGGCCCGCCGGCGCGGACCTTGCGCGGCGGCCGTCAGTTTTTCCCGGCGGACAACGACTCCAGGTAGTCGAGCAGCGACGCGAAGTCCCGGACGGTGAGCCCCAGCATGAGGCCGGGCGGCATGAGCGAGGTCGGAAGGTGGTCGCGCTTGGCGACATCGGCGACGCGGATGTCGCGCTGCTGGCCGGCGATGTCGCGCACGGAGACCACCTCGGCGCTCTCGCGCGTCACGAAGCCCAGCGCGGTCGAGCCGTCCTTGAGCGTGAACTGGTTCGTGACGAAGCCCTGCGCGATGCTCTTGCCCGGATCGAGGATGGCCTCGGCGAGTTCGCGGCGCGGGAACATCTTCGCCGCGTTGCCGAGGAAAGGACCCTTGAGGGGATCGGCGGCGTTGACGGTGTGGCAAGCCACGCAGCCCGCCAATGCGAACACCTGCTCGCCGCGGGCGACGGAACCGCGCTGGGCGACGACCAGCGGCAGCACCTCAGCCGGCGCGATCGAGCCAACGAGCGGCGACGTCTGCCGGCTCTCCGCCCGGATGGCATCGGCGTCAATCTTTAGGGCGGCGACGGTCGCGCGCGCAGCCTCGGCGACCTCGGCAACGGGATCGTCGAGAGCGGCGACGAGGGCGCTGGCCCGCGAAGTCTCGCGGCCGAGCGCGGCGGCGCGGACGAGCTGCGCGCGGCGGGCGGGGATTTTCCAACCGTCGTCCACGGCGGTGGTCGCGAAGGCGCGTGCCTCGGGTGAGCCGAACTTCTGGGCGGAAAGGTGGAGCAGCACCGCGTCCGCCCACGTCGAGCGCTCGCCGTCGAGCTTGGCGGCGGCCTCGCCGAAGAGGCGGTAGTGGTTGCCCATCGCCGGCGACTGAAACAGGGCGTTGGCGGAGCGATCCCGCGCGCCGTCGCCGAGGCGGCCGGCGTTGCGCAGGGTCGGCAGCGTGTCGAGCACGACGCGCATCGCCTCGGCGGTGCCGATGCGCACGAGGGCTTGCATCGCGGCGATCTGCGTGGGGGCGGTGTTGGGCGCACGGTTGAAGGCCTTCTTTTTCTGCGGCGCGGGCGCGCCCTCGGCCGGGGGGGGCGGCGGAGGCGGCGCGGGCGGGGCGTAGGCGATGGCCTTCAGCAGGAGGGGGATGGCGGCGGGCGGCACCGTGTCGGCGCCGGCGAGCTGCTGCGCGAGGGCGGGGAGCAGCGAGTCGTCGGTGGCGGCTAGCGTCATCAGGCGGGCTGTGCTGTCGCCCGGCGAAACGCGGTAGAGGGAGAAGATCTCGTTGAGCTTGGCCGCGGCGGGCCCCTCCGCGCGATCTTGGAGCTCCTTGAGCACGTTATTGATTTTCGCCGAGCCCGCCCAGCGCGCCGGTTGGTAGTAAGGGCCGCGGGTGTCGGGCCGCGTGCCCCAGCTGTCGCCGGTCCACGGTGCGTCGGTAAACGCGAGCCGGCAGAGGGTGCGGATCAGGCCGTCGCGGCGGGCGTCGTCGGTGTCTCGTGCGAGCAAGGCAATGAGGCGGTCGACGACCTTCTCATCGTGCAGTGCCTGCACCACGCGCAGCGCATCGGTGCGGCGCGCCGGAGATTCGGACGAAGACTCGATGACAGCAAACGCAGGATCGGCGGCGCGGAGGCGGACGAGGGCTTTCACGGCGGTGTGCGCGACGACCGGATCGGCGTCGCCGAGGAGGGCGGCGACCGGCGCGGCGAAACTAGGCTGCCCGAGGCGCGCAAAGGCGACGGCGGCTTCCTTGCGGGTGCGCGCGTCGGCGGACTTGAGGCCGGCCTGGAGGGGTGCGGCCGGCACCGTGGCGAGGTGGCCCTCGTGATCGGTCAGTGCGCGGATGGCCCAGGCCGCGACGGCGGGATCGGCAGCGAGTCGGGCGAGGACCGGGTGGGATTTTTCACCGAGCGCCTGCTTGAGGGTGAACAGGGCGAGCACCCGCGACACGAGCGGGCGGGTGGCATCGGACGCGAGGGTGGCGAGAGCGACGACCTCGTTGGCCACGCCGCGACGCAGCAGGTGGCGCTGCGCCGCCAAGCGGGTGCGGTGGCTCGCGGAGCTGAAGAGCGCGACCAAGTCCGGCCCGGTTGCACGGGTGAAATCCGGCAGGGGCGCGGGCGTGTAGTCCCGCACGGTGAGTCGCGCGATGAAGCCGATGTTCGGCCCCGCGTAGCCGTATTGGCCGCCGCGCCAGCTCGCGAGGTAGATCCGGCTCTGTGCGTCGACATCGAGATCGGTGGCGCGCGGCGCCTTGGCGAATTCCTCCTGCGCGGCGGCGAACGTCGCGCCCCGGGGCGTGAGCGCGTGGTGATAAACGCGTTCGCGGCCCCAATCCACGGTGAGCGGGCTCGCGTTCCACTTCGCGGGGATGCCGGGCTCGTCGAGCCAGAGCGCGCCGCAGCCCGAGCCGCCGCCGTAGTCGGCCAGTGGCGCGACGGCCTCGGCGGCGAAATTCTTGTAGAGCGCCGGATAGCCGTGTTCCTCGAGGCCGCTGAAGTGATGGAGGCGGATGTCCCAGCCGTCGCCGTCGTTCGTGTTGTCGCGGGCGATTCCGTCGAGGAGCGGGCTCAGCGCGACCTCGAGGATGTTGCGGGTGCCGCGCGCGAAGAGCTCGAGGCCGGTGCCGTCCGGCCGCACGCGCACGACTCCGCCGCCGCGCAGCTGGAGCCGCCGGCCATCGGTGCCCTCGGCGGCCATGAAACCGAAGTCGCCAATCGCGAGATAAAGCCAGCCGTCGACGCCGAGCGTGACGCCGTTGGAGGAATGATCGGCGGGACGATCGCGGAAGGAGAACGCGATGTCTTTCACGAGGATCTTCTGCTCGTCCGCGATGCCGTCGCCGTCGCGATCAATGAAAACGCTCAGGTGCGGCGGGTGCATCACGTAGAGCCGATCAACGTCCCAGACTAGGCCGCGCGGGGAATCGACCTTGGCGAAAGGGCGGACCTCGTCGGCGCGGCCGTCGCCATCAGTATCACGCAGCCGGATGATCCGGCCGCGGCCGAGATCGGTGCCGAGCGAGGAATTGGCGTCGCTCGCGACGTAGAGCGTGCCGTCCGGCGCGGCGGCGACGGAGACGGGATAGTTGGCCTGATCGGCGGTGGCAAAGACGCCGACTTCAAATTCCGGGGGCGCGACGACGAGCGGGCGCAGCTCCTCGGGCGTCGGCGGAGTGGCCGGGGGATCCGCCCGCGGCCGCGTCTGCCCGAACGGCGCCGCCGGCTCGGCGGCGAAAACGATGGCGAGGCCGACGGACCAGGACGCGAGGATCGCGCGGGCGAGGCGAAGCATGGCGAGGTGGTTCAGAGGCCCGCGACTTCCCAACCCTTGCGGTAGGTGCGGCGCACGTAGGCATTGGCTTCCTTGCTGTTCTCAAAGCGCAGCGCGGTGGAATTCCACTGGAGCGTCTTCTGCGGAAAGCGCACGGCGACGCTGCCGAGGAGCACGGACTCAGTCATCGGGCCGGAGTAGTCGAAGCTTGCGGACGGGGGCTTGGTGCCGTTCAGGCAGGCGTCGGTCCACAGGGTCCAGTGATGGCCCTGCTCGGCCTCGGGGAGCGCGAAGTCGCGGAATTTCTCGAGCGGGAAAAGCCGCGGCGCCGCGACGTGCGGCACGTGCAGCACGCCGGCGGTGCCGATGATGATAGAGCCTTGGCTGTCGTTGTCTGCGCCTTTGCGTTTCTTGGCGGCGTCGCTCGCAGCGGTTGCTGGCGTGGCGATGAGCGCGCGAATTTCGGCGGGCGGGCGCTCGTCGCCGTCATACCAAGTGACCGGGACCGTGTCGCCCGCGGTGAACGGTGTGCGGGGGAAAACGTAACGGATGCGGGCATTGACGGCCCAGTTCCATTGATCCGGGGCCGGACCCTCGGAGCGCACGGAGATCGGCGCGGTGAGCGCGAGGGCGTTGAAGACCGGATCGAAGATGTGGCAGCCCATGTCGCCGAAGGTGCCGGTGCCGAAATCGAGCCGCTTGCGCCAGTTGCCGGGATGATAGTAGCCGCCGCCGACAAAAGGCCGTTCCGCCGCGACGCCGAGCCAGAGGTCCCAGTTGAAATTTGCCGGGAGCGCATCGCTCCGCTGCGGCGGGCGGCCGGTGTCGCCCCACTTCTTGCTGCTCCACGTGTGGACTTCCTTCACCTTGCCGATCGCGCCGCTTTGCACGAGGGCGACGGCCTGGCGGTAGACCTTGTAGCTGTGAATCTGGATGCCCATCTGCGTGACGAGCTTCTTCTCCCGCGCGAGGCGGGTGAGCATGCGCGTCTCATGCAGGTTGTGCGCGAGGGGCTTCTGGCAGTAGCAGTGCTTGCCGAGCATCATGGCCGACGCGGCAATCGGCGCGTGCATGTGGTCAGGCGTAGAGACGTTCACGGAGTCGATGTTCTTCGCCTCCTTGTCGAGCAGCTGGCGCCAGTCCTGGTAGACGCGGACGCCGGGGAATTTTTCCTGCAACGCCTTGGCCCGCGTGAGATCCACCTCGGCGACGGCGACGAGTTTCACGTAGTCGTTGCTGGTGATGGCCTGGATGTCCGCGGCGGCCATGCCGGCGGAGCCGAAGCTCGCGTGGCGCAGCACGCGGCTCGGCGCGGCGGCGTGCAGGTTGCGGGCGAAAAACGGGGCCGCGAGGCCGGCGGCGCCGAGGGTCTTGAGGAACGTGCGGCGATTCGGGGGCAGGGGGGATTTCATGGAAAGTGAAGTGACCAGCGGTGAGCGGGACGATGGGGCGGCCAAGACCGCGCTGGCAATCACGCGATCATCCCGGGCGCGAGATCAGCGCTCGGCGGCTGCGGCAAAGGTCCAGGCGATGCGGCCGGCCTGCACGGAAGCCGCGGCAAACGCGCCGACGAGCGGGGCGCCGTCGGGCAGGGTGAGGGCGGTCGTCGCCGGATGAGCGGCGACAAGATCGCGGCCGAGTGTCGTCTCGATCGCGAGCGAGCCGTCCGGCGTCATCGCGACTTGCCGCACGAACGGCGCGCCAGCGTCGGCGGAGTGCGCGGCGAAAACCGTCCAAAAAATCTTCTCGCCGGCTCCGTTGGTGCGGCGAACGACGTAGGGCAAAGTCGCGCCGAGGTCGCTGTTCTTCCAGTCGCGCTGGCCCCAGCCGTCGGCGACAAATGCCTGCTCGCCAGGTTGGCCGAGGTTCCAGGCGACCGCCGTCAGCTTCGGGCCCGCGGCCCAGGTCGCCTGCCAGACTGGCGCGGGCGTCAGCGAGCGCACACGGGCAAAGTCGTAGAGAGCGACCGCGGAGGGCGCATCGTTTGCGCCCGCCAGCGTGAGCGTGGGTGATGACGCGTGATAGACGAAGTCCTGCGTCCGCCCGCCTGCGACGCGGAAACAATCGACGGCATAGCTGCGGCCGCCGCCGTGATCGATGAGCGCGGACGTGCGGTGGTAGAGCGACGCGGCGGCGTAGGCGCGCGATGAGGCGGCCATGGCCTTCACGTGCGGCGAGGCCTTGAAAAAATGCACGGTGCCCTCGCGCTCGCGTGACCGCTGATCCTTGCCGTCGATCAAGACGGTGTTGTGCGCGACGGTGCGCGCGAGCTGGGATTTTTTCGGATGATCCCAGAGGTAGCCGAGGTCGCTCAGGATCTCGTGGCCTTCGCGCCAGTAGGTGAGGTTCAGGCTGTCGAGGTGATGGTGGACACCCCAGTGGCTCGCGCTCAGGAGCAGAAGGCTTTCGCGTCCATCCGCGCCGCTGCGCATGTGCCCGATGCGCAGGTCGGGCGGGCAGTGATCCGGCAACGTGAAGGTTGGCGTCGCTTTCTGCTCAAGCCCCGGCTCGCGGTAGTAGAGCGCCAGCGGCGCATGGCCGCCGGCGAGATCGGGCCCGCAGGTTTCCTTCAGCAAGGTGAGGTAGTGTGGACGCTCGGGATAGTTTGCGACGAGAAGCTCGGCAAACTGCGCGCCCAGGGTTGTGGTCCGGTAGGAGTCGGCGAATGGCGGGTAGCTGAGATCGCCTTGGAGGCCATCGACGCAGTTCTGCCAGATGCGCTCGTAGGCGGTGCCGCGATAGAGATCGACCGCGGTGCGGCGCTGGCCGTCCGGGCCGGTGTAGCCCGCGGGCTCACTGTAGCCACGCAGGGCCTGCGGCATGTCCCAGATATTGTGCAGTGTCATCATCGCATAGGCCGGGGACTCCGAGGTGGAGCCGTCGGGCAGAAACCAGGTGTCGATGGTCTGCTGAAAACCGTCCCATCCAAAACGCACGAGCCCGGGATGGCCGACGGCGAGACCCACGAGAGCGGCGGCGGTGCGGTTGCCCACGGACTTGTTGTTGATCTGTTTGTCGGCGACGAGGAGCACCGTGCTCTCCAGTAGCAAATCGCGCTCGATGAGGCTGCGCTCGGCGTCGGAATAAACCGGCGAGCCGTCGGGGTTCTTTGCCGTGCAGGTGAAGTCGTAGGCTTCGACGACACGGCGGACGAAACCGGATTCCTGGCCGACGCCCGATGCGCGGCCCGCGGTCCAGTAACCGGTGTGCAGGCGGCGATCAGGCTTGTTGGGCGGCGGGCAAAGTTCGTCGAGCGGCAGCTGGTTGATGGCGAGCGCTGCGACGCGCGGGTCCATGTCGGCATACTCGCCGTAGCCGACGTGGACGAGCCAGCCGGGATAGACCGCGGCGAAGCGCAGCAGGATATCGCGCGTGGCGCGCGCGAAGTCGGCGTCGCCGGAGAGGAGATGCGCCTCGGCCAGCGTGCGGGCGGTGGTGGCGAGATGGGAAACCTGACGCGCGCGGATGTTGCCCGTGAAGCTCGGCCGCCCGGTGCGGTAGCCGAAGATCACGAACGGCTCGCCGCCGAAGTAGGTGAAGGTCTGCGGGCGTTTCCACGTCGCGTGCAACGCGACGGACTCGGGATATTTCGCGTGGGGAAACACGGTGCGGCACTGGTCGCACGTGAGCTGACTTGGCGACGACTCGCGCCAGGTCCAGAGCCCATGCGGGTGAACCGGCTTGCCTTGGTCGCGGCAAGCGGGGCAAGGCGTGAACTTGGGATCGCCGGGAGTCGTCTCCGGAATCATCGCCGCAAGGTAGGCGGGGGTGATTTTTGGCAACGCGGCGCGGGCGGAGCGGTCGAGGCGCGCCGCATAGTCGCGGGCCCAGGGGTAGCGCGCGAGGTTGGCGCGGGCGCGGGCGACGTCAGCCGGCTTGAAGGCGCCACTCGGATGCGTGACTCCGCCGCGGAATCGAGCCCAGTCCGACCAGTCGTGCAAGGGCTCGGCCGCGGCGACGCTGGCGGCGGCGAGCAACGGGGCGAGCAGGCGGGGCAACACGACGCCACCGTGGGCAGCCTTGCCCGCGGTGGCAATGCCGCGTCGTCGCGCTTGCGCCGCGCCGCCGGAACCGCAGCCTCGGCGGCATGAGCACCCCGCGCCTTTCCCGTCGCACCGCCTTGAAAACCCTCGCCGCCGCCGCGGCCCTCGGCGCCTCCGCCCGCGCGCAGGGCGCGCCGGAGGGCGTGAAGAAAGGTCGCATCGCGCAGTCCGTCGTGCCGTGGTGCTTCAACCCGATGCCGGTGCCGGAGCTCGCGCGGCACGCCGCGGCGCTGGGCCTGAAATCCGTCGAGCTGTGCGCGCCGCAGTTCTGGCCGGAGCTGAAGAAGCTCGGCCTCACCTGCGCCATCGCGGGCAGCCACGGTTTTGCCAAGGGCTTTGCGAACACGGCCGAGCACGACGAGTGCGTGACCGCGCTGCGCAAGCGCATCGACGAGTGTGCCGCGGCGGGCGTCGAGCGCGTGATCACGTTCTCCGGCTTCCGGAAGGGCCTGAGCGACGCGGTCGCGATGAAAAACATGGTCGACGGCCTGAAGAAGATCGTGGGCTACGCCGAGCAGAAGCGCGTGACGCTCTGCCTCGAGATGCTCAACTCGCGCGTCGGCGAAAACATGAAGGGCCATCCGGATTATTTCTGCGACGACATCGAGCGCTCCGTGGAGATCTGCCGCCTTGTCGGATCGGAGCGGATGAAGGTGCTCTTCGACATCTACCACGTGCAGATCATGCACGGCGACGTGACGGTGCGGATGAAGAAGCACTTCGCCTACATCGGCCACGTGCACACCGCGGGAGTTCCCGGCCGCAACGAGATCGATGACACGCAGGAGATCAACTACCCGCCGCTCATGCGCACGCTGATCGAGCTGGGCTACCAGGGCTACGTCGGGCAGGAGTTCATCCCGGTGCGCGGCGACAAGATCGCGTCGCTCGCGCAGGGCGTGCGGATTTGCGACGTGTGAGACTGTGAATCGTAGGGCCGGCGCTTGTCGCCGGCCGCGGCTACGAAAAACCTGCCCCCCCATCCGCCATGACCTTCGCCATCTGCAATGAGATTTTCCAAGGCTGGAAAATCGAGGCGGTGTTCGCGCACTGCGCCCGGCTGGGCTACGACGCGGTGGAAATCGCCCCGTTTACCCTCGCGAGCTACGTGACCGATATCCCCGCGGCGGAGCGCACCCGCATCCGCGAGGCCGCGCGCAGCGCGCGCATCGGCATATCGGGCATCCATTGGGTGCTGGCGCAGACGGAGGGGCTCTACCTGACCTCGCCGGACGCGGCCGTGCGCGCCCGCACGGCGGAGTATTTTTCAGCGCTCGCGGATTTTTGCGCCGACCTCGGCGGCAAATCCATCGTCGTGGGATCGCCGAAGCAGCGCAGCCTGCTGCCGGGCGTGACGCACGCGCAGGCGTGGGCGTGGGCGCAGGAGGTTTTCCGGCCGGCGGTGCGCGCGGCGGAGGCGCGCGGCGTCACGATTTGCCTCGAGCCGCTCCCGGCCGAGGACACGAACTTCATCAACACGGCGGCCGAGGCGATCCGGTTTGCGCGCGAGATGGCGTCGCCGAACTTCTCCGTGATTCTCGATGCGCGGGCGATGAGCCATGAGGCTAAGCCCATCGCGCAGATTGTGCGCGAGAGCCGCGGCCAGTTTGCCTACTTCCACGCGAACGACGCGAACATGAAGGGCCCCGGCTTCGGTGACACCGATTTCCACCCGATTGTCGCGGCGCTGCGCGAAGTCGGTTATGGCGGCACGGTCTCGGTCGAGGTGTTCAAGTTCGACGAGGGCGCGGAAGCGATCGCGGCGCGGAGCCTGGAGTATTTGCGGCGGGTGTTCGGGTAGGAGCGGAGCCGGCGGGCGGCTACCGGCCGGCAAGCCGGATTACCGCGGGAGGTTTTTGATTTCGTCGTGGCCGAGTAGAAACGCGCGGCGTTGGTCGGCGAAGCTCTTCAGGCTGCGCGCGTCCTCTTCGAGGCCGGATTTGAAGGCGTCGTAGGTGAAGAGCTTGCGGGTGTCGCGTTTCACGTCGGCGTCGATGAGCTCGTGGTAAGCCCGGGCCACGGGACCGAGTTTCTTCCAATCGAGCCACGTCTCGGCCATCTTGCGCACGTAGCCGAGGTAGCGGGTGCGAAGCACGGGCACGGCGAGGAGCTTTTGCGCGATTACGGCGTTGGGATTCTTGGCCACGGCGAGCGGATCGAGCTGCACGCCGCCGCCGCCGAAACCGAAACCTCCGGGCCCACGTCCGCCACCCGGGCCACCGGGACCGAAGCCGGGTGGGGGACCTCCGCGACCATCGGGCCCGCCGGGACCGAAACCGGGTGGCGGGCCTCCGGGGCCGCCGGGGCCCCGTCCACGTCCGCCAGGTCCGCCGCCGAAGCTGAACGTCTCGTTCATGTCGTGGGGGATCAAGTGCAGGCGACCCTGCTTGTCCTCGCCGATGCTGTAGTCGCTGGTGCGTGTCCAGAAGCCGTCGCCGTTGGCAAACGTGGTGTCGAGCGCGAGGAAACGCAGTGCGCCGTCGACATCGAGCAGGGGTGCCAGCGTGTCCTCGAGTTTCTCCGGGGCGGTCTCCTCGAGGGCCTTGGTCACGCGGATGAGTTTCCACCAGGAGGCGTCGTCGTCCTTCGACTTGATTTCGTAGGTGCGCTTGTAGGCGGCGATGTCGTCGCCGAGGTAAGCGAGGCCGCCGCGCCCGCCGGGGCTGCCGGGGACTTTCCAGCGCGCGCCCTTGTCGGAGCCGAAGCGCGACTGGAGAAAGTCCTTGTTGAACTGCTCGGCGCTCGCGTAGACGCCCCAATTCTCGCCGTTGATGACGACCCGCGCGAAGTTCACCTTCGGCGTCGGCAGGTAGTCCTGCGCGACGCGGCTGTAGAGTGCGGCGCGTGAGAACGAAGGATCGTCGTTTGAGTTGAGGAGATTGAGGGTGCGGTAGCCGAGGAGGTTTTGGTCCTTGTGCGCGTAGTCGAGCGTGAGGTTGAGCGAGCGCTTGGAGCCGCGCGGCACCATCATGTAGGAAGACGCGCCGCGGAAGCCCGCGCCCACGTCGCGATAGACCTTCCCGTCGACCGTGAGGGTGGCCGGCACATCGACGTCCGTGCGGTAAAAGTCGTCAAGCTCGGGCTCCCATTCCGGGTTCTTGAACTCGAGGAAAAGGGTGCGCAGCACCGTCGGATCGTAGAGCGGTTCGGTGCCGTAGGCGCGCACGTCGGCCGCGGCGAGCTGCACTCCGGGCGAACCGGGTTCCCGAGAGGGGCCGCGTCCGCCGAAGCCGCCGCGCCCGCCCGGCCCGCCGCGGGACGCGCGCGCGGCCTTGTGGTGCTCGCGGGCGGCGGCCCGCTCCTCGTCGTTGAGGCGCTTGTCGCCGTTACGATCGAATTGGGCGACGAGCTTCGTTTCCTGCCCCATGCCACCGAAGCCGCCCAAGCCGCCGGGGCCACCGCGTCCTCCAGGCCCGCCCGGTCCAAAGCCCCCCGGCCCGTTCGGGCCGACACGATCAGGAGGCGGCCCGGGCTGCGCGATAAGCACGATCGGGAGCAGGAAAAATGCGGGGATTTTCATGGGATTTAGACGATGTGGGGACTCGACGCAGGTTTGGGGCAAGAGTGTCATCAAAACGCAACCGCGACTCCGCATTCAGCCAAGCCGCAATCAAGCAATCAACGACAGCGCCGATAAATCCGCCGTGCTCACCTTCACGAAGTCGACTCCGCAATCGCTCGTCCGCCAGCTCAAAGATCTCCCGGCTGCGCCCAAGATCCTCCAGAAGCTGCAGAAGCTCCTCTCATCGGAGAACGTGTCGCTCACGATGATCGCGGACTTGCTCGTCATGGAGCCGGGCCTCTCCGCCCGAATCGTGCAGATGGCCAACAGCACGCATTTCAACCGTGGCTCGAACAAGGTCGAGACGGTGCTCGAGGGCATCCATCGGGTGGGGGTGAAAGGCGTGAAGGAACTCGTTACCTACGCGGTCTCCTCGGCTCTCGTCGGCCGGCCGCTGGCTGCCTATGGCCTCCAAGCGCAGACGCTCTGGAATCGCGCGGTGGCTTGCGGCCTGGCGGCGGGATATCTGGCGGAACACTCGGGTGCGGTGGACTACGACGACGCCTACACCTCGGGCCTCATGCACGGCCTGGGCTTGGTCGTGATCAATTCCTACGCCGCGAAGCAGGCGATCCCCCGGCGCCTCCCCTCGAGTGGCTACCCGCAGGACTTTGCCCCGGCGGAGCGCGATTGGCTCGGATTTACCCACGCCACGGCCGGGGCTGCGTTGCTGCAGCAATGGGGGATTTCGGAACCCGTTAAGACCGCGGTCGAGTTTCAGCTCGCGCCCGAGGATGCGCCGGAGCAGCACCGCCGCCTTTGCATGACGCTCGCCACGGCTCGTTGGGCCCGATCGCTGTTTTGCGTGACGGACGAGATTATCCCCGATTTGCCGTCACCCGAATGGCTCGAGGGCGCAGGTCTCGATCGCTCGCAATTCGATCCATGGCTGAAGCGCACCCGGGCTCGCTACGAGATCGCGTGCACAGAGCTGCGCCTGGGCGGCTATTAAGCGGGCAGCCTTTGCGCCTGCCGCAGCGCAATCCACAGCGGCACCGCGCCGGCGACGCCAAATGCGCAGTCGAGCAGGCGCCAGTAGGGTGGAATCCCGCGCACCTCGCCGGCGATGAGCGCGAGCGGAATCACGAGCGCGCACGCGACGAGGCCCATGCGCAGCACGGGGAGGTGCCGCCCCGGCTCGCGCCACGGGGCGACGAAAAACAATGCGATCACGATGTGCCCGAAGGCCAGCCAGTCTGTGCCGTAGCCGATGAACGGATAGCGCGCGTAAGTGTTGGCCAGGCCCTCCCGCACGAGGAGGAGCCAGTGGGCAAGCCCCGTGTGGCCGGTCGCCGTCGCGTCGGGCCGCAGCCCGACGAGCGCGCAGAGCAGGTTGAGTTCAGCCAGGAGGGGGAACGCGGTCAGTCCGCTGAGCACCAGGCCGGCGATGAAGAGGCCCAGCCAGAATCGCACCCGGCGGCGCAACCGGGTCGCCTCGTCGCGTCCGCCGCCATTCACACCGTGTAGGTCTTGAGCGGCACCGGGTCCAGCACCCGGGTGTCAGCCATCTGCGCGCCGAGTTGCTGCGTGAACCACGCGCGCGCGTCGGGCTCCCCGTGGGTGAGCACCACGCACCTCGCGCCGGTCTGCACGGCGAACTCGGCCAGCTCTTCGCGGTCCGCGTGGCCGCTGAGCTCAAAGCGCTCAACGGTGGCTTTGATCTTGGTCTTCACGTCCGCGGTCTGGAAGACGAAGTCGTCCCCGGGCTTCGCCGCGAGCAGCTGCCCGCCCGGCGTGTCCGGGTCGCAGTAGCCGACAAAGCCGATCGCGTTGCGGGCGTGGCCGACGAGGCCCGAGGCCAGCATGTAGCTGGGCGTGCGCTCAACCATCATGCCCGAGCTCACCAAGTAGATTGCTTTCTGCTTCAGATCGATGCCCGGCTCGATCTTCCGCGGCGTGGGCTTCACTTTCAGCTCCTTGATGATGCTCTTTGAGAAACTGGCGTGGCCGGTCTTGCGCGTGATGGCGTCCGCGTAGTCCGAGATGTCGATGCCGAGGCCCGCCGCGATGATGGGGCACGGCTTGAGCCGGCCGAAGCGGCGCGCGTCGTGCAGCACGGCGAGCATCTCCTGCATGCGGCCCAGCGCGAAGACCGGGATGAGGAACGATCCGCCGCGTGCGATCGTGTCGTTGATCGCGGTGATGAGGCGCGCGATCTCGTGGACGCGCTCCTTGCCGGCGGGGCGTTCGCTGGTCCCGCGGGTCGTCTCGAGGATCAGCGTGTCGAAATGGCCGGCGGGGAACTTGGCGCCGGCGAGGGTGCGCAGGTTTTCGAAAAGCACGTCGCCCGTGAAGAAAATCGCGCGACCCTTGTGCCGGATCTCGACGCCCGCGGCGCCGAAGACGTGCCCCGCCGGGTGCAGGATGATCTCGATTTGGTCGCGCGCGCCGCGGAAGTGCTTCGCGTGGCCGAACGGCAGTCCGCTGATCCGCGGCGCGCAGCGCTCGATGTCGTCGTGCGTGAAGAGCGGGTAGTCCGGGATGTTCTCCTCCTGCTTCTGGCGGAGCATCACGTTGGCGGAGTTGTGGAGCATCCGCTCGATGAGGAGGCGGCTCGAGGTCGTCATGATCACCGGCGTGTCCGGGTGGTCGCGCATGACGACGGGCAGGCTGCCAATGTGGTCGAGGTGGCAGTGCGTGATGATGATGAGGTCGAGCCGCGTGCCGCGGATGTGCGCGAGATCGGGCGTCGCCGCCCGGCCGACTTTCTTCGGGTGCAGGCCGCAATCGACCAGGATGTTGAGATCGCCGAGCTGGACGAACAGCGAGTTGGCGCCGATGCCGCCGTCGCGGTTCAGGTCTGTGAGCTTCATGAAGGGTCCAGAGTGCAGCTTTGCGCCGCGCGAACCAGAACGAAAAGCGTCCTACCCCCGGGGCACGCTGAGGGCGAAGGGCGGCAGGATCACGTGGATCCTGTTGCCGTGCTCGTCCACGCCGTGGAAGCTGCCCCGCGACTCCGCGTCGCAGCCCGTGACGTGGTAGCTGTTGTAGGAAAATTCCTCGCCGGGCGCGAGGCGCGGCGTCTCGCCCACGATCTTGTCGCCCTCGACGACGAGCTGCGTGCCGTCGGCGTGGACGACGACCCACTTGCGGCCCAGCAGCGTGACGGTGCGATCGGAGGCGTTGCGAATCGTGATGAAGTAGACAAACGCGTGCGGCTTGTCCTCGGGCAGGCTGGCGCCGCCGTGGTGGTAGCACAGCTTGTCGAGGCGCGCGGTCAGGCCGGGCAGTTCGCTGGAGGAGGACACGCCGGAGAGGAGATGCGGGAAGCCGCGCGCCGCAAGCGGCATGTTTCGGCGGTGCGTGGGTTTCGCGCTTGCTGCGCCCCGCGGCGCGAAACACAAAACGCCTTCCATGCCCAAGCTCGCCCTCCTGTCCGTCTCCGACAAACGCGGCCTCGTCGAGTTCGCCACGGCGCTCGTGCGCCAGCACGGCTACACGCTGCTCTCGACCGGCGGCACGGCGAAACTCCTCGCCGAAAAAGGCCTGCCCGTCACCGAGGTGAGCCAGCACACCGGGTTTCCCGAGATCATGGAAGGCCGCGTGAAGACGCTGCACCCGAAAATCCACGGCGGCCTCCTCTGCCGCCGGGACAAGGCGGACCACCTCGCCCAGGCGCAGAGAAACGACATCACCCTCATCGACCTCGTGGTGGTGAACCTCTACCCGTTCGAGCAGACGGTCGCGAAACCCGGTGTGCACTTCGAGGAGGCAATCGAGAACATCGACATCGGCGGGCCCTCGATGCTGCGCAGCGCGGCGAAAAACCACGAGAGCGTGACGGTGGTCGTCGATGCGGGCGACTACGACGCGGTGCTCGCGGCGTTTGCCGACGAAGCCAAGCTCCCCGCGCTGCGGCGCAGGCTCGCGCTGAAGGTTTTTCAACGCACCGGCGCCTATGACACCGCGATCGCGCGCTACCTCGAGGCGCAGGCGGCGGAGCCGGACCTCGAGGCGCTCAGCGGCTTCCCGGGGACGCTCTCGCTCTCCTGGAAAAAGGCGCAGGCGCTCCGCTACGGTGAGAATCCGCACCAAAAGGCCGCGCTCTACGGCACGTTCCACGACCACTTCGCGCAGCTCCAGGGGAAGGAGCTCTCCTACAACAACATTTTGGACATCACGGCCGCGACCTACCTCATCGGCGAGTTCGAGCGACCGACCGTCGCGATTCTCAAGCACACGAATCCCTGCGGCGTGGGCAGCGCCGACAACCTGATCGACGCGTGGGAGAAGGCCTACGCCACCGATCGGCAGGCGCCGTTTGGCGGCATCATCGTCGTCAACCAGACGCTTGGCGCCGATCTTGCGACGGCCATCGCGGAGATCTTCACCGAGGTGATCATCGCGCCGCGCTTCAGCGACGAGGCGCTGGCCATTTTCGCGAAGAAGAAGAACCTCCGCCTCATGATCGCCAAGGGCGGCATCGGCGCGGACGCGCTGCAGGAGATCCGCTCCGTCGTCGGCGGCGTGCTCGTGCAGGATCGTGATCGCACGCTGGGCGACGTGAAGGAATTCAAAGTCGTGACGAAGCGGCAGCCGACGGCGGACGAGTGGGCGGCGATGATGTTTGGCTGGAAAGTCGGGAAGCACGTGAAGTCCAACTCCATCGTCTATTGCCGGGGCGAGCAGACGCTCGGTGTCGGCGCGGGGCAGATGGCGCGCGTGGACAGCTCGCGCATCGCCGTTTGGAAGGCCGGGGAGGCCAAGCTCGATCTCCGCGGCTCCGTCGTGTGCAGCGAAGCGCTGTTCCCGTTTCCCGACGGCCTCATCGCCGCGGCGGACGCCGGCGCGACCGCCGCGATCCAGCCAGGCGGCGCGATGCGCGACGCGGAGGTGATCGCCGCCGCCGATGCGCGCGGCATGGCGATGGTCTTCACCGGCAGCCGGCACTTCAAGCATTGAGGCCTGTCGCACATTTTCCCCCGCCATGAAATCAATCCCGTTCCTGTTCCTCGCGCTCACGCTGGCGCTCGCCGGCTGTCACACCAACCCCGTCACCGGCCGCAAATCGCTCGCGCTCCTCTCGACGGCGGAGGAGATGAAGCTGGGCGCGGCGTCGTTTCAGGAAATCCGGCAGAAGGAGAAGGTGTCGGCCGACACCCGCAGCAACGCGCGCGTCACGCGGATCGGCCAGCGCATCGCCGCCGCCGTCGGCGACCATCTGCCGGACGCAAAATGGGAGTTCGTCGTGTTCGACTCGGATCAGCTCAACGCGTTCGCGCTGCCCGGCGGCAAGGTGGGCGTCTACACGGGCCTCCTGAAGCTCGCCGAGAACGACTCCGAGCTCGCCATCGTCATGGGCCATGAGATCGGGCACGTGACCGCGCGCCACGGCAACGAGCGCATGTCCGAGGCGATGGTGATCCAGGGCGTGACGGCGCTCGCGACCACGGCGGCCGACGCGAGCACCAGCGATCCGCAGAAAAAGCAGCTCTACGGCCTGGCCTTCGGCGGTGCCTCGGCGCTCGTGACGGTGGGCCGCGTGCTCCCGCACTCGCGCGCCAACGAGAGCGAGGCCGACAAGATGGGCGCGATCTACGCCGCCCGCGCCGGCTACGACCCGCGCGCCGCCGTGACCTTTTGGCAGAAGATGATGGCGCAGAAAAAGGCGTCCGACGGCAAGGGCGGAACCACGCTCAGCGCCCTGCTCTCGACGCACCCCTCGGACGAAAAACGCATCGCCGATCTGAGGGCGCTGATGCCCGAGGTCATGCCCATCTACGAAAAGAACAAGGGGAAGTTTCAGGACTGAGCCGCGGTTCCTCCGCCTGCTCAGCGGCGTCCGCGCTACGGGCTGGCAAAGATCGCGACGCCCTCGGTTCCGTTCGAGAGCCGCCAGCCGCGATACATCCCTTGGGTGTTGAAGGGCATCGTGAGGTTGCCCGCGCGGTCGAGGCCGATCACGCCGCCGTCGCCGCCGAGCGCGGCGACCTTCGCCAGGGTGGCGGCGGCCGCCTCCTTTAGCGGGGTGCCGCGATATTCGATTTGCGCCGCGATGTCGCGCGCCACGCCCACGCGGATGAAATATTCGCCCCAGCCAGTGGCGCTTATCGCGCACGTGGCGTCGTGCGCGTAGGTCCCGGCCCCGATGATCGGGGCGTCGCCGACGCGGCCGAAGCGCTTGTTGGTCATGCCGCCGGTCGAGGTGCCCGCGGCGAGATGGCCGGCGCGGTCGAGCGCGACGCACCCGACGGTGCCGTAGCGGGCGGCGCGATCGGCTTGGGTTTCGAGTGCGGCGGTCTTTTTCGCCGCGGCCTTCTTCTTCGCGGCCTCGAGCTGCTGACGACGGTGCTCGGTGTGGAAGTATTCGTTGGGCACGAAGGCGAAGCCCTGCTGCTGGGCGAACTTTTCCGCGCCCTCGCCGGCGAGCATCACGTGGCTTGATTTTTCCATGACGGAACGGGCGAGCGTGATTGGGTTCTTGATGCGCTTTACGCCGGCGACGGCCCCGGCGGCCTGGGTGCGCCCGTCCATGATCGAGGCGTCGAGCTCGCAGGTGCCGTCGGCGGTGAAGACCGCGCCCTTGCCGGCGTTGAAGAGCGGCGAGTCCTCGAGGATCACGATGGCCGCGATCACGGCGTCGAGTGCAGTGCCGCCGCGCTCGAGGACGGCGTAGCCCGCCTCGCGCGCCTCGGTGAGCTTGGCGCGGTATTCGGCTTCGCGGGCGGGAGTGAGCGCCGTGCGGTCAATCACGCCCGCGCCGCCGTGGAGGACGAGGCCGAAGGGCCGGTCCGCGGCGCTGAGCGGCATGATGACCGCCGCGATCAGGAGGAGGATGGTTTTCATGGAGTGAGGTTCAGTAGGCGACACGCCGCCCCACGATGATGAGATCACGCTCGACGCCGTCGAGCACGGCGACGCGCGGCAGGTGGGCCCAGCGGGCAAAGCCGTGCGATTCAAAAAGCGCGAGGCTCGGCGCGTTGTGGGCAAAGATGTAGCCGAGCAGTGTGTGCAGCCCGAGGCCCGGAGCGCGCGCGATCGCCTCGCCCAGCAGGCGGCGACCGAGGCCGCGCCGGCGGTGCGTTTCGGCCACATAGATGGCGACCATGACGGTGCCGTCGTAGGCAGCGCGCGGGAAAAAGGTATCGAAGCTCATCCAAGCGCCGACGGTGCCGTCCGGCCCGGCGAGGACCCACAATGGCCGGGTGGGGGATTGGTGCGCGTCGAACCAGGGGCGGCGCGCCTCAACGGTCACCGGCACGAGTTCGGCGGTGACCATGCGGCCGGCGATCGTGGCGTTGTAGATGGCGACGATGGCCGGCAGATCGTCGGCGGTGGCGGGGCGGAAAACGAGGGCGGTCATTTCTGTGCGCCGGTGCCGGCGAAGTCGAAGGCGAGGCTGCCCACTGGCGTGCGCGCGTGCCAGCGCAGAAGTTCACCGCTCGCGGTGGCGAACCGCAGCGTCATCTCCAGCGCGGTCGCGCCGGCCTCGGGGGTGACGGGCACGTAGCGGTAGCGGAGGCTGGTGCCCGTGTCCTCGGCGTGTTCCTCGCTCGGGACCCCGAGCAGGCGGCGAATGGCGGGAAGATCGGGCCGGGCCTGGGCCGTGACGGTGGTTTGGAGGCGGCGCGCGGATTTGTCGACCTGGCCGCTGGCGGTGCTGCGGATCACGTCGGCGACGAAACTCTTTGGCATGAGCGCGAAATATTTTTCGGCGACGACGGCGCGCGCGAGCCGGCCGTCGGTGAAATCCAGGTCGAGGGCGAGGTCGAGCGCCTCGGGCTCCGTGACGCCGGGGGGAAGCTGCTTCACCCAGCGCACCTGCCAGTGCTCGGCGCCGGGCTCGCGGCGAATCGTCGCGGGCTTGAGGCCGATCCAGCGCACGTCGTCGGCCCGCAGGACGGGTGAGCGGCAGACGAGAGTGAGGCCGTCGGCCGTCTCGAGCGCAAAGTGCCGGTCGAAATTCCCTAGCTGGAGTTTCAGCTCAAGCAGGCGGAGATAGATGCAGCCGCCGAGCAAGAGGCAGGCGGCGGCGAGGCCGCACGCAAGGATTCGTCGCACCGCGAGGCGACGCCCCGGGATCATTTCTTGGCGTCGGCGGCGGCAGGCGCCGGCGCTGCGACCTTGGGAAAGGTCATCTTGCTCAGGACATCAAGGAGGCGGTTGCGGAGTATCTCGTCCTCCTCCTCGGTCTTCTTCCCGTAGCTCTTGCCCTCGATCACTCGCTCGGCGAGCTCGGTGCTGATGATGAAGACGTGGCCGTTGCGCACGAAGAGCAGGTTGCCGCGCTTGGCGACCTGCAGCGGGTCAGGGGCGATTTGCGGGACGCGGCTGGCGAACATCGAGCCGCCGGGAACGAGCAAATAGGCGAGGAGCGAGCCGTCCTGCGCGCCGGGCAGGAACTTGGCGCTCTCGATTTTCACGCCCTCGAAAGTCTGCCGGAAATCGGCGAGCACGAAATTGCTGAAGAAATAGACGAGGTAGTCCTTGCGCTCGCGGGTGTTCATCTCCCACCGCTGCGTGGCATCCTGCGGGAAGGCCGCGATGCTCACGTGCGTGTTGAAGTCATCCTGAAAGGTCACGACGTTGGGCGTGTCGGTGACGTCGCCGCCCAGCTCGGCGAGCACGGGAATCGTGACCCGAAACTGGCCGGTGGGCGAGGCGTAGGTCCGGCCCTCGACTTTTCCGTGGAGTGATTGCGCGTGCGCGAGTGCAGCGGTGCCGGCGAGGAGGACGAGGGCGAGGGTTGGGCGAAACATGGGTGGGCGAAGCAGTAGCCGGCGGAGCGAGACTTTCAAGCCAACGGTGGTAACAGGCCCGAAAGTTCGCGCCATACCGCCACCGGGAGATCCTCCGGCCGGCTCTGGGCGCTCACGCCACGCGCTTGCAAGTGCTCGATCCAGCGGGGGGCATCCGCGCCGACGTGGACGCGCAGGAGCGCCCCCATCTGCTTCCGGCGCTGCTGAAAGCAGGCGCGAATCAGCCGCCGGGCCGGGGGCGGGAACGCGAAAGGCTCGGGGCGGCGAACGAGCGCGAGCAGCCGCGACTCGACGTCGGGCTTGGGGAAGAAGCACGCGGCGGCGACCTTGTGCCCCGGCGCCACATCGAAGGCGGCGCGAAGGAAAACCGAGATGGCGCCGAACGACTTGCTGCCAGGCTCGGCCGCGTAGCGCTGCGCCGCCTCCAACTGGAGCATCAGCACCATTTGCGCGGGGAGCGGCCCGGCAAGCACCGCGTCGAGCCATGGCGAGGCAATGGCGTAGGGCAGGTTGGCGACGACTTTGAAGTCGAAAACTCGGTTTGGTGTCGGATTGTCAGCACCGTGCAGGTTCCCGGCGGCTGTGGGAGGAGGGCGCTCCAACCCCATTGAGTCAGCCGCCAACCCCGCTAGCGGCGTTTCCATGGCATCTCCCTCCATCAGGTGAAAGGTATGGGGAAACCGAAGCGCGAGGGTGGATTCCAAATGCGCGTGCAGCACCCGATCCTTCTCGACGGCCCAGACCTCCGCTCCCGCCTCAAGCAGGGCGCCCGTCAGTGTGCCGAGCCCCGGCCCGATCTCGACGACGCGATCGCCGGGGCGGACGTCGGCGAGCTCGATCGACTTGCGGACGATGTTGCCATCCACGAGAAAATTCTGCCCGAGGAAATGCTTCGGCGCATGGCCGAGCGAGGCGAGCAGATCGCGCGTGGCGGTCGGCGAAAGCGGCATGGCGGATCAGCGCGGCGCGCGGCCTTCGTCGACCTCGTAGTAGTCGAAGAACGTCACCAAATCCGCGCGGTGCGCGAGGCCGCTGCCGGCCTTGTTTTTCTCGAGGTTGACCGTCGCGTCGTCGCGCCAGCCGCGCTTGGCCGCGAAGCCATTCCAGATCATCGCGTCCATCTCCGCGATGGGACGCCCGCGCTGCTGGATGATCCACGCTAGGATCTCCTCGTCGGTGCCGCCGGCGAGGGTGCGGGCCTTGAGCGCCTCGTAGTCGACGCCGAGGAAATGGCACAGCCGGCCGTCGAAGCCCTTGCCGAGATACTCGAAGTGCTCCTCGTGCAGCTCGCCGCGGGCGTGCTTGCGGATCTTGTCGAGCGTGCGCGGCAGAAAGTAGAGGCCGCCGAGCTTGGCGAAGGCGGTGATGGGGCGTTGGGACATGGCGAAAAAGGGATCAGCTGGCGCGGAAATCCGTGATCAACGCCCCGGGATCGGCGGCGCGCATCAGCGCTTCGCCCACGAGCACCGCGTGGGCGCCGGCGGCCCGCACCCGGCGCGCGTCGGCGCCGGTGAAGATCCCGCTCTCGCTCACCGCAATCACGTCGCGTGGGAAACGCGGGATCAGCCGCTCGCTCAGGCCGAGGTCGGTCTTGAAGATCGCGAGGTCGCGGTTGTTGACGCCGATGATCTTGGCGCCGTGGTCGACGGCCTCCTCGAGCTCGACCGCGTTGTGAATCTCGAAGAGCGCGTCGAGGCCGGCGGCCTTGGCGGCGGCGAAGAGGTCCCTGATTTCCCGATCCTTCAGGGCGCGCACGATGATCAGGATGGCGGAGGCCCCGGCCTCGCGGGCCTGCAGCACCTGGATCGGGTGAACGAAGAAGTCCTTGCGCAGGCAGGGCCGCGCGGGCGCGTGCGCGGCAAAGTGCGCCGTGACGCCGCGCAGGTCGCCGAGCGTGCCGCCGAAATATTTCTCGTCCGTCAGGATGGAGAGCGCGTCGGCCCCGGCCGCCTGGTAGCGCTGCGCCTGCTCGAGCGAGGAAGCGCCGGCCTTGATGTCGCCGGCCGAGGGCGAGCGCCGCTTGATCTCGGAAATCACGGCGAGCCTCCCGTCGGCGCGGCGCAGCGCACGGGCGAAGGACGGCGGCTTCGGCAGCTTCTCGTTCAGGCGCGAGAGCTCAGCCTCGGAGACCGGGCGCACGAGGGGCGCGATCTCGCGGCGCTTCCACGCCATGATTTCGGTGAGCTTGTCGGACATGAGTCCGCCGACGGAACACACGGAAGACCCGGAAGACAAAGCCGAAAAATTTTCCGTGTATTTCGTGAGTCCGGCGGGCAGCTTCCGGCCATGAGCGCGATCGAGGACCTGAAGAAGACGATGGCCCGCCTGCGGGCGCCCGACGGCTGCCCCTGGGACCAGGAGCAGACGCACGCCTCGCTGGTGCGCTGCCTGATCGACGAGGTGAGCGAGCTTATCGACACGATCGACCGGGGCGACTACCCGCACATGCGCGAGGAGCTGGGCGACGTATTGATCCAGGTCGTCTTCCACGCCCAGATCGCGAGCGAGCGCGGCGAGTTCAACTTCGACGACGTCGCGCGCGACATCAACGACAAGCTCGTGCGCCGCCATCCCCACGTCTTCGGCTCCGGCAAGCTGGACACCTCCGAGCAGGTGATCGCCGAGTGGGAGAAGATCAAGGCGACGGAGAAGAAGCACGGCCCGGCGGCAAATGGAGCCGCGGTGTTCAAGGAGCTGCCGCCCCGGCTGCCGGCGCTGATGTTTGCCGAGGCGGTGTGGAAGCAGATCGAGAAGAAGCAGCTCCCGGCCGGCGAGGCCGTCGACGTGGCGCAGGTGCGCGCGGTCGGCGCGCAGCTGGACGAGGCCACGCTCGGCCGCATGCTGTTTGAACTCACCGCGGCCGCGCGCGCCAAGGGGCTGGACCCCGAGGGCGCGCTGCGGCTGCATGCGACGAAGGTGATGCGTGATGTCGAGCAGCGCGCCCAAGCCGCCATCGCCCGCTGAGGTGCCCGCCGCGGTGCTCGCCGAGTGGTGGGCGCCCTTTGCGGATCACCTGGCCAAGGAACGCCGCGTGTCGCGCTACACGGTCCGCAACTACCGGCAGGCCTTCGAGGACTTCTACCGGTGGCTGGCGGCGCAGAACCTCTGGGCGCGCGGGCTCGATGCGCTGACCACGCGCGAGATGCGTGACTTCGTGATCGAGGCGCAGCGGCGATTTGATCGGCGCACGCTGCACAACCACGCCTCGGGCTTGCGGACGTTTTTCAAATTCTGGATCGCGCGCGGCAAGGTGCGGCGCAACCCGCTGCTCAACATCCCGCTGCCCAAGCTGGAAAAGCGCCTGCCAAAATTCCTGACGGAGGAACAGGCGCGGCTGCTCCTCGCCGGCCCGCAGCGGCTGCTCGCCGAGGGCAAGCTCGATCCCGCGACGGCCTTGCGCGACCAGCTCGCGATGGAGCTGCTCTACGGCGGCGGCCTGCGCGTGAGCGAGCTCGTCGCCCTCGATTACGGCGCAATCGATCTGGAATCGGGCGTGGCGCGCGTCGTCGGCAAGGGCAACAAGGAGCGGCTCTGCCCGCTCGGCGAGGTGGCGACGGCGCTGTTGCGCAAGGCTCGTGCGGAAGCGTCGCGCCCCGTCACCGCGGCGAGCCCCGTGCTCCTGAATGCCGACGGCCGTCGCACGCGCGTCGGCGACGTGCAGCTCCTGCTCAAGCGCTACCTCGCGCTCGCGGGCCTGCCGATGGACCTTTCGCCGCACAAGCTGCGGCATTCGTTTGCCACGCACCTCCTCAATGCCGGCGCCGATCTGCGCGTCGTGCAGGAGCTGCTCGGGCACTCGCAGCTCGCGACGACCCAGATCTATACGCACGTGAGCATGGCGCGCCTGCAGGAAATCCACGCCAAGGCGCACCCGCGCGCGTAGGCCCCGCCGCTACTCGGTTGGCAGCGTCACGCGAAACGCGGCCGCGGCGTCCGTCGACCAAAGGCGCAGCGCGGTGGCGTAGGGCAGGCCGATGAACTCGGCCGCGCGTCGCACGCCTTCATCCGGGGTGAGCGTGGCGCCGGCAAAACCGCCGCCGCCCGGCTGGCGCGCGATGCCATCGGCGCCGACCTCGACCTCGAAGCGGCCGATGGCGTAGCGGCCGGGGCCCATGCCCGCGCCGGACATCGCATCGGTGGTGAACAGCACCTTGCCCGGCGGCTTGGCGCGGAAAAAATTCTTCAGGACAAAGGGCGGCAAGTGCACGCCGTCGGGGATGAGGCAGGCGACGAGCTCGTCGCGCGCGAGGAGGCGTTGCACGACGTTGTCGTGTCGGTGCATCGAGAGCGGCGTGCCGTTGCCGACGTGCGTGGCGAACCGGGCCCCCGCGCGGATCGCGGCGTCGATTTGCGCCTCGGAGGCGTTGGTGTGGCCCAGGGAGACCTCGACCCGCGCGCGGGTGATCGCGGCGATGCACTCCGGGCTGCCGGGCCACTCGGGCGCGAGCGTGACGAGGCGGATGCGACCCTGCGCGGCGGCCTGCATGCGCTCGAATTCGGCCCACGACGGCGCGTGCATCGGCTCGGGCGGGTGCGCGCCGCGGTAACCCGGCTCCGGGCTGAGCCACGGTCCCTCGATATGATAGCCCGCGATCATCGCCGCGCACGCGGGCGATGCGGCGCGGATTTTTTCGAACTGGTCCAGCCGCCGGCAATGCTCGTCGATCGTGTCGGTGATCAGCGTGAGCAGGATGGCGGCGGTGCCGTGGCGGCGCAGGCCGGCGACGGCGTGCTCGCATTCCGCGACGGACACGCGCGGCGCTTGAAAATCGACGCCGGCAAAACCGTTGACCTGAAAGTCGAAAAGGCGCGTGGGACGGGGCGAAGGTGCGTCGGGCATGGGTCGCAACCCCTTGGTTGCTTTCGCCCGCGCGAACCGCCAAGAGAAAAACGCCGTGCCGAGCCGCCCCGCCAGCCCCACCGATCGCCGCGAGTTCCTCCGCGTCGCCGCCGCGAGCGCGGGGGTGTGGGCGCTGGCGGGTCGCGGCGCAGCGGGAGCCGCGGAGCCGCGTCCGGCCGCCGCCGCGGATTCCGGATTGCCGGCGGGCTGGCGCACCATGCGGAAGTTCGACGCGCACAATCATGTTTTCGGGCTCGCGCCCCGACCCAACGCGGACTGGGCGGAGGTCGAGCGGCTCGTCGCGGCGGCGGAGCGGCTCGGCATCGAGAAACTCTGCTGCTCGCGTCCCGTGACGGGCGGCCTGATGGCCGATATCGAGGTCGTGCGCGAATCCAACAACGCCGTGCTCGCCGCGATGAAGCGCTACCCGCGGCTGATTGCCGGCTACTGTTTCGTGCAGCCGGGGAATGGCGCCGCGGCGCTCGACGAGATCGACCGCTGCCTCGACGCCGGGATGATCGGCGTGAAGCTCTACAACCAGTTCAAGTATTCCGACCCCGTCGTGTTTCCCATCGCGGAAAAGTGCATCGCACGGCGCGCGTTGTTTCTCGGTCACTCCGCCTACCTCACCGATCCGCGCTCGCTCGCGCTGCAGCCCAAGACCTCGCACGCGCTCGATTTCGGCGCGCTCTCGCGCCGCTACCCCGAGCTGACCCTCATCCTCGGCCACATCAATGGCGGCGGGGACTGGGAGTGGGCGATCCGGGCGCTGCGCGATTTTCCCAACGTGCTTCTCGACACGAGCGGGAGCGTGTTGGAGGACGACACCATCGGCCGCTGCGTCCGCGAGCTCGGGCATCGGCGCGTGCTCTTTGCCACCGATGCGACGATGGAGGGCTGCGTCGGGAAAATCCTCTCGGCCGAACTGACCGCCGAGCAGCGCGAGGACGTCTTCTGGCGCAACCTCCAGCGCCTGCTCGACCGCAAGCCGGCATGATTTTCGATATCAACGCCTACGTCGGGCCCTATCCGTTTCGCGCGCTGCGGACGCGCACCGCCGCGGAATTGGTCGCGCACCTGGACCGCAACGGGATCAGGCGGGCCCTCGTGTCGTCGTTGCCCGCGGTCTTTTATCGCGACACCCATCGCGGCAACGAGGAACTCTGGGCGGAGGTGGCGCCGTTTCGCGCGCGCCTCGTCCCGGTCGCGACGGTGAACCCGAAATACCCGGGCTGGGAGCGCGACCTCGCGGAGGCGGTGGAGCGCTGGCCGGCGCGCGCGGTCACGCTCGTGCCCGAGCACCATGGCTACACCTTGGAGGAACCCGCGGGGCAAGCCGCCCTGCGGCGCATCGAGGCGGCCGGCGTGCCGCTGCTACTCACGCAACGCTTCGAGGATCGCCGCCAGCGCCACGCTTGGGACCGGGCGGAGGACCTGAAGGTAACATCCGTCTATGCAGCGGCCCAGGCGTTTCCCCGGCTCCGCTTCGTCTTGAGCAATTGGGCGGGTCTCGACGGAGCGAAGCTGGCCGAGGCCGGGCTGCGCGGCCGGGTGTTGATCGACTTTGCGCGCATGCAGGTGCTGTTTCGCGAGGAGGTGCCCAAGCTCATCGCGGCGCTCGGGGTGGAGGCCATCGCGTTTGGGTCGCACACGCCCTTTGATTACATCGGCGGATCGCTGGTGAAGCTGGCGAATCTCGACGCGTTGGGCGCCGCGGAGCTCGAGCGCGTGGCCTGGCGCAACGCGGTGGAGTTTCTCCGAATCGAGGCCTGAAAAGGCGAACCGGCGGAGTGCCTCACGCAGGCGCTGCGGCGGCTGGCGGTCCTTTGTCACCGGCGCAGAGTCCCCCGCTACGGCACCTCGTAGATTTCCACGAGCGCGACACCGGTCGTGTTGTTCACGCCGGATACCTGTGCCGTATAGCTGCCGGGCTGGAGGGAGACGAGGAGGACGGCATCGCGGCTGGTGGCGTCGAGCGAGAAAGCCCCGACCGACGCCGCGGCCGAGGCGATCAGCGCGCCACCGCCCCAGTTGTCATTGGACTGGAGCAGCGTCGGGCCGGAAAAAAGGTCGAGCTTCGGATCGGCGAGCGCGCCGGCGACGCCGAAGGAAGCGAGCGTGGGGCCGATGGCGCGAATGAGGAGGGACTTCGCGGTGGTTCCGCCGATGGCGAAGCCTGCGATGAGGATTTCGGCCCCGGAGCCGACCTGCGTGCGAGCGGACACATTGATGAGACGGGGCGTGGTCGCGAGGAAGGCGCTCGGCGCCGTGGCATCATAGATTTCGGCCAGAGCGACGCCGCTCGCGCCGCCGACCCCGGAGACCTGCACCGTGTAAGGGCCGGGCTGCAGGCCGGCGTTGTAGAGTGCCGCATCGCGGCTCACGCTCACGCCCAGCGCGAATGCCCCGACTTGGCTGCCCACGCTCGAGATTTGCGCATCGCCGCCCCAGTTGTCGTTGGAGGCGATCACCGTCGAACCGGAAAAGACGCTCAACGTGGGATCGGCGAGCACGCCCGATACGCCAAAAAGGCCGAGCGTCGGCCCAATGCCGCGGACGAGAAGCGGCTTGGTGCCCGTGACGCCTGCTCCGCCCACGACCAACCCGACAATGAGGGTCTGCGGACCGGAGCCGGCTTGGGAGCGGATGGCGAGATTGACGAGGCGGCCGGCGTTGGAGGCGTTGAACGAGAGCACGGCGGCGTTGCTGGCGGTAGACCCGACGGAGTTTGTCGCGACCACGGAGTAGCTCCCGAGATTTGCCGCCTGCACGTTTTCAAGCACAAGCGAGGTGGTCGTCGCACCGGACAGCGGCAGGCCGTCCTTGCGCCACTGAAACGTAATGACCCCGGGGCCGTTTGCGCCGGTCGTGAACGTCACCGAATCGCCGGCGGCCACGCTTTGGCTTGCGGGCTGAATCGTGATCACGGGCGGGGCCAGGAGCGAGAGTGTCGCCGCGTTGCTCACGGCGGGACCGCCCGCGTTGGAGGCAATCACGGTGTAGGTGCCGGTGTTGCCCGCCTGCACGCTGGCGACGACGAGCGATGGCGCGGTGGCACCCGCGATCGGCCCTCCGTCTCGGAGCCATTGGTAGGTGATGGGGCCGACACCGGTCGCCGCGGCGGTGAACGTGGCGCTGGCACCCGGCGCCACCGACTGGCTGGCGGGCTGCAACGTGAACGTGGGAGGCGGCGTAAGGCTGAGCGTTGCCGGATTGCTCACCGTGGGGCCGCTGGTGTTGGAAGCGACGAGCAAATAGGTGCCGAGGCTGGCTGCCTGCACGTTGGTGATGGTCAGTGTTGCGTTCGTCGCGCCCGCGAGGGCGGCGCCATCCTTCAACCATTGGTAGGTGAGGGTGCCCGCACCCGTGGCGACTGCAGTGAAGGTGACCGTGGAGCCGAGCGCGGCGGTCTGGCTTGCGGGATGAGTGTTAAACGTGGGTGCGGAGTTCAGGGAAAGGGTCGCCGGGGTGCTTGTGACGGAGCCGACGGGACTCGTGGCAACGAGCGTATAAGTGCCGGTGTTGGCGCTTTGGACGTTTGCAACCGTCAGCGTTCCTGTCGTGGCGCCGGCGATAGCCACGCCATCTTTGCGCCATTGCAGATCCAGTGGGGGGAGGCTGGAGGCAACGCTGGCGACAAACGTCGCGGTTCCACCCGGGAAGAGCGATTGGGAGACGGGCTGCGTCGCGAACCGCGGTGGGAAATGGCTTCGTCGAATGGTGTGGTTGCCGAGATCCGAGACGAAGAGATTTCCCTCCGAGTCGACCGCGATGTTGGCGGGCTGGTTGAAGCGTGCCGTGCTGCCGCTGCCATTGGCAGCGCCGGCAGTGCCCGCAAGGCCCGCCAGCGTGGTGACATCCCCGTTGGGCGAAATGCGGCGGATGGTATGGCCGCTGAACTCGCACACGTAGATATTTCCGCTCCCGTCCACCGCCAGACCGTAGGGGCCGTTGAACCGAGCGGTGGTTCCGTTGCCATCAGCGCTGCCCGCGGCTCCGGCTTGGCCTGCGAATGTCGTCACGACGCCTTCCGGCGTTATTTTTCGAATCGTATGGTTGCCATAGTCACCGACGTAAACGTTGAGATTCGCATCCACGGCGACGCCGCTTGGCAAATTGAAGCGCGCCGCGGTCCCGGTCCCGTCGCTTGAGCCGAGGTTGGCCGGTCCACCTCCCGCGAGGGTGGTGACCGTCGTGCCGATAATTCTGCGAATCGCGTGATTGGATTGATCGGCGACGTAGACGACGCCGTTCTTGTCGATGGCCAATCCCACCGGATTGTTGAAGCGTGCGGCGGTCCCGGGACCGTTGACGAACCCAGCCGGAGGGGCCGCAACCGCATCGGGGCCCACGAAAGGACTGGGGCCGTTAGGCGAGCTCGGCGAGACCCCAAATTCGAAACGTGCGATACGATGCCCAGAATTGTCCGCAAGGAGCCCTTGCCGCGGGCCGGTCGTGACCAGCCCGCCAAACACACCCGCCCCAGTCGAGCCCCAAGCGGGGGCGAAGAGGAAAGCATTGATGACGGTGACTCCATCAGGGCTTCGCAGATGCAGCCGTCGGCTAGGAGTCGTCGTGGTTTCCGCGATGACAATCTCACCATTTCCATACATCCCAATGCCAAAAGGACGATTCAGCAGCGGATCGCTTGCGCTACCCAAGGTGGAGACACTGCCCGCCGTGCCCGCGAGGGTGACAAAAAAATATGGCGTCGCGTAGTTGGCCTGTGCATGGACGGGCGTGTCGCCGAACCCGAGCAAGCAGACAACGCAACCGGTCATGAGCGAACGAAGGGAGGGGAAGGATAGCATGGGGGCGGGCGCGGGAAAGTGCGGCTCGAATGCGTGAATCGCCGAGGGTTTGAGAGAGGCCGTGGGCTCGAAAAGCGCTCAAATGCCGGGCTTTTTTCTCGGTCACGTTTGCCCGAGCAAAATCCGAAACGTGCCCTCCGTGACCTCGATCCTTTTTGAGGTGCCGCGCGCGGTGGCGGTGAAGAAAAACGTCCCCTCGGCCGAGGTCGCGTCGATCTTGGTGTATTTCATCTCGCCGGTCCGGCCGGCCCAGAAGAGATCGTCATCACCGACGGCGAGATCGACCGCTTGGTCGTCGCCAAATTTGATGACTTTGCCGACGACCAAGTGGCTGCGATGAAAGGGCAGGCCGAGGTAGTCCTCGCCTTTGTAGCCGATGATGCGGCCCGCCGCCTCGGGGCGCATCATGGAGGCGGCGCTCCAAGCCTTGCCGTTGAGCTTGGCCTTCAGGGAGAAGCCCGCCGCCGACGTGGCAATCGTGCCGGGCCGGATCGTGTTGGCTGCCACGCGTAGCTCGGCGGTCTCCGCCGCGCGCGCGCGGTGACCGAGGGCCGGTGGCGAAAGGGCCGGTGAAATCCCGGCGAGGATTCCGAGCCAAGCGTGACGAAACGGCGAGGGTGGTTTCATGGGAAAACAGGGAGAGGTCGGGTGGAGTAGTAAGAAATCCGCCCGGGATTTCAGAAAATCTACGGAAGAATCCGCGGAATCCTGCGCGCACGCCTTCGCGCCAACGGCATGCGCGGGCGCCCGCTGGCCGCCCCTAGCGGCGCGAGTCGCCACGATCGCTCACTTCGACGCTGACGCTGAAACCGTCTCCGCGCGCCGGCTCCGCCACTCGCGGGCCTTCTCCGGCTGATCCCACTTGGCGTAGAGCTGATCGAGGCGCGCGGCCGCGCGCGCGATCTCAATCCGGCTCCAAGGCGGGATCTTCGCCGCGCTTCTCTGCAAAGCATCATGGCTCGCCTGCAACAAGGGCTCGGCTTCGGCGTAGCGTGCCAGCGACAGCAGGCACTCGCCCAGGCGGCTTTGGGTCGACGCCGTTTGCCACGCCGCCGGGGCGGACTTGGCGCGCAGTTCCAAGGCGCGCCGAAGCATTGCGATCGCTTCCTCGCCGCGTCCCTCCCGCAGGAGCGAGGCGCCGATCGCGTCGCGCGCTTGCACCGCGAGCCGGTGCGCGGGGCCGAGCGTGTGCTCGCTCGCGGCGAGCACCTCCGCCCAGAGCGGGTCGGCCTCCGCGAACTTCCCCTGCTCCTGCCGGGCGCGCGCGAGGTAGGCCATCGAATTAAGCGTGTCGGCGTGCGTGGGCGACAACACTCGCTTCCGCACGGCGAAGACCTTGGCGTGGAGCGTCTCCGCCTCCGCCGCGCGCCCATCATCGAGGTAGAGCGCGCCCAGGTTGCTCATCGTCTGCAATGTGTCCGAATGCTCGCCGCCCACCTTGCGCGTTTGCAGCGCGATGACTTGGAGATAGAGCGCCCCGGCTTCCGGAAACTTCGCCGCGTCGTGATAGATCGTGGCAAGCGTGTTCATCGACAGCAGCGTGTGCGGGTGCTCGGGCCCCAGCACCCGCCGGCGAATCTCCAGGGCGCGCGCGCAGAGCACCTCCGCCTCGGCGAGCCGGCCGGCGTTCTTCTGGATGAGGGCCAGATGGTTCATCGACAGGATCGTGTTGGGGTGCTCCGGCCCGAGCACGCGTTCCCGCAGCTGCAGGGTTTCGGTTTGCAGCGTCTCCGCCTCGGCGAGCTTGCCGCCCATCTGGTAGGCGACCGCGAGGTTGTTCATCACATCGAGCGTCTGGGGATGCTCCGGTCCCGAGATGCGGCGGCGAATCTCCAGCGCTCGGGCGTATAAGGCCTGCGCCTCGGCGAAGCGGCCCTGGTAGCGGCGAATGATGCCGAGGCGGTTCAGCGTGCCCACGGTCTCGGGATGCTCCGGCCCGAGCGTCCGTTGCTGGAGCTCGAGCGTCTCGGTCGCGAGCTTGTCCGCCTCGGCGAACTGGCCGGTGGTGCGCAGCAGGTCCGCGAGCTTCGACATCAGCCGCAGGGTCGCGGGATCCTCCGGTCCGTTTTGCCGCCGGAGGATTTCCAACGCGCGCGAATAGTGGATGCGCGTCGCCGCGTAGTCCCCGAGGCTCAGGTAAACCCCGCCCAAGGTCTGGCGCAGCGTCGCCTCGACCTGCGGCTGATCGGCGAAGCGGCCCTCGATTTTCTTGCCCGCGCGATCCAGCACGGTGCGCAGCTTCACCTCACGATCAGGTTGGTTGTCCGGGGAAGCCTGCCCGAGGAGGTCCTGCTGGAGGAACTCGCTCACGGCCTTGCTGGCCGCCGCTTCGCTGGCGGCGATTCCGCGCGCGCGCGCCAGGCGCAGGGCGACGAGGGGCCCGCCAATCGCGAGGGTGAGGAGGAGGCTCGCGGCGACGCCCGCCAACACCGCCGTGCCGGGATTCCGCCGGCCCCAGCGCACGAACTTCTCCCCGCGGCCGATCGGCCGCGCGGCGATGGGTTCACCGCGCAGGAAGCGCCCGAGGTCGTCCGCCAAGCCCTGCGCCGAGGCATAGCGCCGGCCGGGGATTTTGTGCAGGCACTTCAAGCAAATCGTCTCGAGGTCCCGGGGGATGCCGGGCTGGAGGAGGCGCGGCGGCGGCGGTTCCACGGTGGCAATCTGCCCGAGGATCGCCGCGGCGGATTCGCCGACGAAGGGCGCCCGGCCCGTGAGGCATTCGTAGAGCACCGCCCCGAGGCTGTAGAGATCCGAGAGCGGGGAGGCGTGTTCGGCGCCGGTGAGCAGCTCCGGTGCGAGATACGCGGGGGTGCCGGCGACCTGGCCGGGCAAGGTGAGGTCGCCGCCCCCCGCGAGCGGGGCGGCGAGGCCGAAGTCCGCGAGGCGCGGCTCGCCCGCGGCGTCGAGCAGCACATTGGAGGGCTTGAGGTCGCGATGCAGAATCCCCTCGGCGTGGGCGTGTGCGAGGGCGTCCGCGAGCTTGCGTGCAAGTTGCGCCGCTTCGCCGGGCGCAAGCGGCCGCCCTCCAAGCCGCCGCCTTAGGTCGCCGCCGTCGATGAAATCCATCGCGAGGAACGCCTCCGTCGCGGTCGCGCCCATCGCATGCACGACGACGATGTGCGGGTGCCTGAGTCGCGCGACGGCCTGGCCCTCGCGCACGAGCCGCTGGACCAGCCGCGCATCCGTGCCGGCGGCGATCAGCTTGAGCGCGACGAGGCGCTCGAGCTTCTTGTCCCGCGCCAGCCAGACCACGGCGCTGGCGCCGCGGCCGAGCTCCTTGATCAATTCGTAACCGCCCGGTGCGTCCGGGGTGGCCGCCGCCACGTGGTCGTCGGACGAAAGTGTGCTGAGGCCGGACAGCGCGGCGGCAAAGGCGCACGGCCGGCACACGCCGTCCAAGACGGGCAGGCCGCACGTGGGGCAGGGAGGAGCGCCGCTCATTGATCAATGGACCGCCGGCTAGTTCCTGGGCGAGACGAGCCGGAGCAGGTAGCGCAGTTCGTCCTCCAGCTGGCGGCGATCGCAGAGCGTGGCGGCGACCTCCGCACGAATCAGATCGGCAAAGCGCCGGGTGAGACGGTGGACCAGGAGCGCGACTGCGCTCTGCGACAATCGCAGTTCGTCGGCTAGGCTGGCGTAGTCGCCTGGCGCGGGCGCGTGGGTGAGGAATGGCCGAAGACGATCAAACCGCTGACGCTGATTGGCGTCGTCCTGTTCGGTGGCGAGCCGCTCGACTGCCGCCTGCAGCACACAATCAGCCCAGTTTTGCTCGAACAGCTCGGACGGATCGGCGCCCGCTGCGAGTTTTGCGAGCGCTTGCTCTCCCGCCTCGGTGTCGATCGGCAGCGCACGTTGGCCGCCGCCGCGTTTTTGCGCGAGTTCGGTGCGCCGGCGGTTGCTGACGAAGAACCGCAGATGATTGCGGAGGAACGCGCGGAAACTGCCGCGCCCGGGGTCGGCCCGCTTCAGCCACTCGCGGCGCAGCATATCCGCAAAGAATTCCTGTGTGATATCCTCGGCCTCGTGGCGGTCGCTACCGCTCGCGCGCACGAAGACATAGACGGGTCGCCAGTAGGTGCGGCAGAGTCGATCAAGCGCGGGTCCGCAGTCGTCGGCCGCCGAGAGCACCAGGCTCCACTCGGTGGAGGCAAACCCGTCGGGCGGATCCGGCCGCGAGATGGAACTCGATGGTGCGGACGTCGGCATCAGGCGGAAAGTAGGCTGCCCTCGTCGCCCGTCAATCGCCGCACCGCGCATCGCCGGGATGACGCGGCGGGCGACGCGCTTGCGATCTCAGCCCTGCGGGGCTCGCTCCTACCCCCGCACGAGCTCACCCGAGCGTTTCTGGATGCCGGCGATTTTTTCCGCGATGCGCTCCATGTCGGCGCGGGTGCCGAGCAGCTTGGTCTGGCCGAGCCACACCGCTTCCTCGACGGCGCGTTCGTTTTGAGGGCAGCGGCTGCGCTCGAGCCAGCGGGCCATCGCGGCCTTGCCGTAGATGCGCTCGTAATGCGGGTTCTTCGCGAGGGCCTGCACGTGGGGCGTCAGGTTGAGCGCGGTGTAGCCGCTGCTCGCGGCGACGCCTTCCTTCGCCAGCGCCTGCAGGAACTTCGCACGTGGCAGGCCGGAAAACTGGGCGGCATCGTAGCGAACCATGTAGAGGTGCCAGCCGTTGCGCGTGTTGCCGGAGGCGAGCTGCGCCGGCGCGACGCCCGGGATGGCCGCGAGTAGCTTGGAGAGGTAGGCGGCATTCTCGGCTCTATGCGCCTGCTGGGCCTCGAAGCGCTGCCACTGCGACACCAGCAGGGCCGCTTGGAACTCGGTCAGGCGGAAATTGGATGCACGGCCGGAGCTGGGCGCGGGCTTCCCGCCGCCGGGCGTGTGGAAGTTGTAGCAGCGGTGCGCGAAGTCGTCGTCATTGGTGATGACGGCTCCGCCTTCGCCGGAGGTGAGGTTTTTGCTGGCCTGAAAGCTGAAGCATCCGCCGATGCCGTGGTTGCCCACGGGGCGGCCGCGCCACTCGGCGAGCGGAGCCTGGCAAGCGTCCTCAAGCACCGGCAGACTTCGTTCCTTGGCGATCGCCAGGATGCCGTCGAGATCGCACGCGGTGCCGGCGATGTGCACGGGCAGGAGCAGGCGCGTCGCGGGGGTGATCGCGGCGGCGACGGTTTTGGGATCGATTTGGAGACTCGCCCGGTCGGTGTCGGCGAACACAGGCAATGCGAAGTTGGCCGTGATGACGTTGAAGGTCGCGACAAACGTGTAGGGCGAGAGCACCACCTCGTCGCCCGGGCCGATGTTCAGCGCGCCGAGGGCGGTGAGCAGCGCCGTCGTGCCGGAGGAGGTCGCGATGCAGTGCTTGGCCTGCATGCGCCGCGCAAAGGCGGTTTCGAATTCGCGGTTGCGCGCGCCACCGCTGGTGCGGCCCCAGCGGCCGCTGCGCAGCACGCCGAGCAGGGCCTGCTCGTCGGTCGCGTCGAACAACGGCCATTCCGTGCCGGCCGCGGCGCGCGGCGCGGCGGGCGAGTCGGCGGAAGGAGCGCGGGTCAGGCCGGCGGTGAGGCCCGCGGTCGCGGCGGCGCCGAGAAATTTTCGACGGGAGACAGGAGTGCGCATGGGGTGGGGCGTGGCCGGCGCCGACGATCAGCGGACCGCGCGGGTCAAGTCCCCCTTGACGCTTCGGCGAGTCAAGGCGTTTCCTGAGGCTCGTCGCGCGCCCAGCGTGCCCAATTGCCCGTCATGATCTCTCCCGCCCGCCTTCTGCTCTTTCTTGCCGCGTTCCCCTGTGCGCTCGCCCAGATCGGCGACCGCTCCGACAAGGCGGGCGAGGTGCAAAAATCGCTCGTGCCCGCCGACAAGATTCCGCCCGCGCCCGCGCTCACGCCGGAGCAGGCCCTGAAGTCATTCACGGTCGCGCCCGGTTTCAAACTGGAGTTGGCCGCCACGGAGCCGCTCGTGCAGGAGCCCGTCGCCATCGCGTTTGCGCCGGATGGGCGGATGTTCGTCGTCGAGATGCGTGGCTACATGCCCGACCTCGACGGCAACGGCGAGGACCTGCCCACCGGCCGCGTCTCCGCGCTCACCGACACCGACGGCGACGGGCGCTATGATCGCGCGACGATCTTCGCCGACAACCTCGTGCTCCCGCGTGCGATCGCGTTCGCCGGCGACGGCGTGCTCGTGGGGGCGCCGCCCGAGCTCATCTTTTTCCGCGACACCGATGGCGACGGCAAGGCCGACACCCGCGAGATCGTCGCGACCGACTACGGCGTGCGGGTCGATCCCAAGCGCCCGCACCTCGCCAATCCGGAGCGCGCGCCCAACAGCCTGCTCTGGGCCTTCGACAACTGGATCTACAGCGCGGCTTACACGAAAAAATTCCGCCGCGTGAACGGCGCGTGGGAAACGGCCCCGACGACCTTCCGCGGCCAGTGGGGCCTCACCCAGGACGACGCCGGCCGGCTCTACTACGGATCGAACAGCGATTTCCTCCGTGTCGACGTGATCTTCGCCGACTACCTGGGGCGCAACCCCAACTACCCGCGCCTCGCGGGCACGAACGTGAACGGCGCCGACAACCAGCTCGTCTGGCCTGCCCGCGTGAATCCCGGCATCAATCGCGGCTACCGTCCGGAGATGCTGCGCGACGGGAAGCTCAAGGAGTTCACCGCCGCGTGCGGCTGGTGGATCTACCGCGGCGACCTTCTGCCGGAACTGGCGGGCAACCTCTTCGTCGCGGAGCCCTCGGGGAATTTTGTCCGCCGCGCGGTCCTGAAATCCGAAAACGGCACCGTGCGCGGGCGCAATGCCTACGCCGACGAGCAGCGCGAGTTCATCGCCTCGACCGACGAGCGCTTCCGGCCGGTGAGCTTTGCCACCGGACCCGATGGCGCGCTCTACATCGTCGATCTCTACCGTGGCGTGCTCCAGCACCGCATCTCGCTCACGAGCTACCTGCGCAAACAGAGCGAGGATCGCGGCCTCAACGATCCGCAGCACCTCGGCCGCATCTACCGGGTCGTGCCCGACGGCCGGCCCGCGCCGCGCGTCGGGCGCATCGCCGCGGTGAAACTCGCGCAGTGGGTGGAGAAACTTTCGCACCCCAACGCCTGGTGGCGCGAGACCGCGCAGCGCGTCCTCGTCGAGGCCCGCGATCCCGCGCTGACGGGCGCGGTGCGCGCCGTCGCGCTCCACGGATCGCTCGCGCAAGGCCGGGTGCATGCTCTCGCCGTGCTCGACGGCGCCGGTGCGCTCGACCGAGCGACGGTGCTCGGCGCGCTCAAGGACGAATCGCCGCTCGTGCGCGCGGCGGGCCTGCGGCTGGCGGAGCGATTTCTCCCGGCCGGGCTGAGCGACGAACTCGTGCAGCGAATGGCGGTGATGACGCGTGACGAGTCAGCGGAGGTTGTCTTGCAGGCGGTGCTTTCGCTCGGGCAGGCGAGTGTCCGGACGTTGGATCAGGAGAACGCTCGCGTCGTGCGTGAGCAGGCGGCCAATCCTTTTCTTGGCGATGCGTTCTTGAGCGGCCTCAAGGGTCGTGAACTGGTCGTCCTCGAGGAAATCGCCGGAGATCGGCGGGCGTGGCCGGTCGACGACGCCAACGGCAACAAGCTCGTGACCGGCCTTGCGCGTGGTCTGGTCGCGTCTCGCGACGGCAGCGTCACCGAGAGAATCATCACCATGGCTGGCGAGGCGCTTGCCGCCGGCGCGAGCAAACGCGCGGTGGCTTTGCTCGACGGCCTGATTCCGACGGCCGGCATGTCACGCCGGCCGATCATGGTGGAGAAGCAACCTCCCGGCTGGTCCGCGCTCGAGAAAAACGCCACCGCCAAGGCCCGCCTCGATCGCCTGAAGGATGTGGTCGTATGGCCCGGCAAACCGGGGGTTGCCACGATCGCGGCGACTGCGCCACTGACGCCCGCGCAGGCGGTGAGATTTGAGCAGGGACGCACCCTGTTCGCGGCCGTGTGCTCGGCTTGTCATCAGGCGAACGGCCGCGGACTCGAGGGGCTCGCGCCGCCGCTGCTCGACTCGGAATGGGTGCTGGGCACGCCCGAACGCACGGTGCGCATCGTGCTCAACGGCGTGCGTGGCCCGATCACCGTGCTGGGCAAGGTGCACACCGGCGACATGCCCGGTTTCGGTGCTGCGCTCAACGACGAGCAAATCGCCTCAATCCTGACCTATGTGCGGCGCGAGTGGGGCCACACCGCCGCGCCGGTCGAGCCGGCCTTGGTCGCGGGCATCCGCTCCGCCACCGCGGGGCACACCGACGCGTGGAGTCCGGAGGAGCTGAACTTGCTCAGATGAAAACCGCCACCCTGTCGCTTCTCACCGCCGTCGCCGCGCTCGCGACCCCGCGGCTCGACCGTGAGAACCTCCTCCAATTTCGCACGGACGCCGGCGAGATCGCGGTCGCGAGGACACCAGCCGACTGGCAGCGCCGCCGCGCGGAAATCGTCGCCGGGATGGAGTTGATCATGGGACCGCTGCCCGGCGCGGCGAAGCGCGTCGCGCTCGAGATTTCCGTCGAGCGCGAGACGGATTGCGATGGCTATGTGCGCCGGGAGATCCACTACAACGCGGAGCCCGGATCGCGCGTGCCGGCATATCTGTTGATACCGAAGGCCGTGCTGGGAGGCGCGAAGATTGCGCCCGGCGTGCTGGCGGCGATGCCGACCAACAACACCGAAGGCAACAAGCCCGTCGTCGGCCTCGGCTCGCCCAACGCGAAACCCGGTCGCAACTACGGCGAGGAACTCGCGCAGCGCGGCTTCGTCGTGATTGTCCCGCCCTATCCGCACCTCGCTGACTACAAGCCCGACCTCGCCGGCCTCGGCTACGCGAGCGGCACCATGAAGGCGATTTGGGACAACATCCGCGCGCTCGATGTGCTCGCGGCCACGCCCGGCGTGTCGCCGCGCGGCTTCGGCGCGGTCGGCCACTCCCTCGGCGGCCACAACTCGATCTACACGGCGGTGTTTGACGACCGCATCAAGGCCGTCGTCTCGAGCTGCGGCTTCGACTCCTATCTGGACTACTACGCGGAACGCCGGGAGGTCGTGTGGCGCGCCGGCCAGGGCTGGACGCAGAACCGCTACATGCCGCGGCTCGCCGACTACGCCGGGCGTCTGCCCGAAATCCCGTTCGACTTCCACGAGTTGATCGGGGCGCTCGCGCCCCGGGCCTTCCTCGCGATTTCGCCGAAAGGCGACGCCAATTTCAAATGGCAGAGCGTGGATCGCGTGCTGGCGGCGGCCCGGCCGGTCTTCGCGCTGCACGGCGCGGCGGAGCGGATCGACGTCGAGCATCCGGACGGCGAGCACGATTTTCCGCCGGCGATGCGCGAGCGCGCCTACGGCTGGCTTGAGCGCTTTCTGCGCTGACGACGCGGCGGGCAACGTGCAACGGGGGCGGGGCCAGTTGGACTTGCATGGCGCGGCCCGGCCTGCCTTCGTCGCGCTCCCCCCGCCGTGCCGGCGTTTCCGGCGTCAATTCTTTCCCCATGGTTCCATCTGCCACCTCCAACAAACAACGCATTGCGGCGCTCGCGGCCGCGTTCCTCGGCTGGATGTTCGACGGCTTCGAGATCGGGCTTTTTCCCGTCATCGGGCAACCGGCGCTGCGCGATCTGCTCGGGCCCAATACGCCGGCATCCGATGCGGCCGCGTGGTTTGGCGCGATCATCTCGGTGTTCCTCGTGGGCGCCGCGACCGGCGGCGTGCTCTTCGGCTGGCTGGGCGACAAGATCGGGCGTGTGCGCGCGATGTCGCTGAGCATCTTCACCTACGCGATTTTCACCGGACTCTGCGGCTTTGCGACGGAGGCATGGCACATTGCGGCGCTGCGGTTCATCGCCTCGTTGGGCATGGGCGGCGAGTGGGCGCTGGGCGTCGCGCTCGTGAACGAAGTCTGGCCCGGCAAGTCCCGCGCGCTGATCGCGGGCCTCATCGGCGCCGCGGCCAACGTGGGCTTCCTCCTCGTCGCGCTGCTGAGCATGGGGCTCGGCGGTTTCATCGGCACGGCCGAGTCGGTGCTCAGAGGCGTCGGCCTCTCCGACGCCGTCACGCAGAGCCTGCTCGCCAACTCCGCCTGGCGTCTCCTGATGATCTGCGGGGCGTTTCCCGCCCTCATCATTTTCTTCATCCGGTTGTTCGTTTCCGAGTCCGCGAAATGGGAAGAGGAGAAGGCCAAGGGCACCACTTCGCATTGGAACAACAGCGACCTGATCGGCGTGCTTGTGGCTGGCGTCGCCGCGATGGTGATCATCTTCGTATGGTCCCCGGCCGCCGGGCAGATCCACTGGTCGGTCGCGGTGCTGGTCACGTTGGCCGGGCTCGCGGTCGCCTTGTGGGGCTACCTGCATCCGGTGAAACAATATCTCTCGCGGGCGATTTCGGCGGGTTCGCTCGAGCCCGCGGCGCAGGGTGCGGTCGTGCGCCAGATGCTTTTCGGCGCGATCCTTGCCGGGGTGGCGTTGCTCGGCACGTGGGGCTCGATCCAATGGGCGCCGCGCTGGGCGGCGGAACTCATGCCGGACACGGCGACGGTGAAGCATTTCGCCCGCGAGAAGACGCAGATCGCCACCTCACTCGGAGCGATCGTGGCCACCATCATCGCGGCGGTCGCCGCCGGACGCTATGGCCGCCGGGTGACGTATGCGGTGCTGTGCGCGGGCTCGATCGCGACGGCGCTCTATTTCTATCAAGGCAACTCGACGTTTGGGACGGGCTTCCTCTGGGCCGCGTTTCTGGCGGGCGGAGTCACGGCGGCGTTCTACGGTTTCTTCCCGCTTTATTTCCCGGAGCTGTTTCCGACCGCCGTGCGCGCCACGGGGCAGGGCTTTGCCTATAACTTCGGCCGCATCGTCGCGGCGATCGGCGGTTTGCAGACCGCCACGTTGCTCAAGGCCTTTGACGGCAGCTTCGCGAAGACCGGCTCCGTGCTCACGGCGATCTACGTGATTGGTATCGTCGCGATCTGGTTCGGGCCGGAGACGAAGGGCAAGGAATTGCCGGAGTAGGGCGGCGCGCTAGGATCGCCGCGCTGCCGACTGCTGCGCGTGCCCGATGGCTTGCACGAGCTCGGCGGTGGCAAACGGCTTCGGCAGCACCGCAAAAGCGCCCAGTTCGCCGAGGGCGTCGGGCGCGATCTTCGTGAAGAAGGCCGACATCACCACGACGGGCAGGTCGCGGCGCTGACGGCGGAGCTTGGCGGCCAGCTCGATGCCGGGCGCCCCGGGCATCGACTGGTCGATGAGCGCGACGCCCACACGGCGCAAGTCGGCGTCGAGGCCGGCGAGGCATTCGTCGGCGGTCGCGAAGCTCATCACGTTGTGCCCGGCGTGCTCGAGGACGAGCCGCAGGCAACGCGCGACGTTGGCGTCGTCCTCGACAAGGCAGATGAATCCGTCGGTTTGCGCGCGCGCGACTTGGGCCTGCGGTGACTTTTCGCGCGTGGGCAGGAAAACGTGAAACGCAGCCCCGCGTCCCGGCTCGGTCTCAACGGTTATTACGCCGTGGTGCGCGCGCACGATCGCGTGGGCGACCGCCAAGCCGAGGCCAGTGCCGGAGCCGGGCGGCTTCGTGGAGAAAAACGGATCGAAGGCCCGGCGCCGCGTCGCCTCATCCATGCCGCGGCCGGTGTCGCTCACGGTGAGCTGCACATGGCTCCCCGGAGCCACTTCGTCGTCGAGGTCGGGTGCCGCGGTGGGGCCGGGTTCGGCCGGTGCGAGCGCGATCCGGAGCGTGCCGCCCGCGCCCCGCATGGCTTCGATTGCGTTGTCGGCGAGATTGCGGATGAGTTGCTGGAGCTGCAGGGCGTCGCCGGGCACCGCGCCGCAGCCCGGCGCGCAGCGGGTCTCCAGCGTGACGGTGGAGGGAAGAGTGGGACGGAGGATGCGCGCCGTCTCGGCGATCACCGCCGCGAGGTCGAGAGGGCCGTGGTGCTCGGCCGTGCGGCGGCGGCCAAAGGTGAGGATCTGTTCGACGAGGGTGCGGGCGCGCAGGGCGGCGTTGCGCGCCTCGGAGAGGTATTCGCGCGCCGGCTCATCCGTCGGCAGGAGTTCGAGCGTGAGTTCCTGGTAGCCGACGATGCCGGTGAGGATGTTGTTGAAATCGTGGGCTATTCCGCCGGCGAGCGTCGCGAGCGCATCAATCTTGAGCGCCTCGAAAAGCCGGGCCTCGGCACCGCCGGCCACACCGGCTCCAATCGCTATGCGCTCAAGTTCGGCCGCGACCGTGACGATGCCGGCTGAGCCATCCGTGCGGGCTCGCGCGGCTGGGGCACGGTGGCGGGTCGGTTTCCTGGCGGCGGTGAGCTTGGGCACGCCGGGAGCAAGAGGGGTGGTGGTGATCTCCGCAACCTCGCAGCGCAGTGACCCGTAAATCCGGCGGCCGCCCATCCGATAACCCCCCAGTCCGTCCCTGCCAGTGGGGCGGCAAGTCGTGATGTTTAACACCAGGGAATACCGCCTCGCCGGGCTTCTCCTCGCTCTCGGCGCTGCGCTGATCGCGATGGGGTGGGCTTTGCGCACCGTCTTCGCCAGCCTCGGCGCGGACGAGAGCATGGACGCGATCGGATGGTCGCTCCTGCTCGCCAGTGCGGCGGTTGCCGGGGTGGCCTTCGCCGGGGCGAGCGCATGGAAGCGCCGCGGAGACCGGCGGGCGGCTCGCCAGCAAGTCTTTGTCGCCGATGACCCCGGCGTGTGCGCGGTGGCGATCAATGCGGAGGGTGTCGTCGCCGGGTTCGGCACCGGTGCGGAGCGTATGTTCGGCCTGTCGCGGGCGGAAGCGATTGGAAGGACTAGGCTCGACGCGACGGTGGAAAATGGGGAGGTCCTCCTGCGCGTCTTGCCGGTCGCGGAGAAAAATCGCGGCACGGACGCCGAAGAACGGCTCACCGCGTTGATCGAAGCGTGCACCAAGAGCGCCCCGGCGCCTGGCTGGCGCGCGATTCACCGCGACGGAACCACGGTGCCGCTGCGCGGGACTCTCTCGGTCTTCCAAGGGCGGAGGCGGCGCCCGGAAGGCGCCCTGCTCGCGGCGAGCGACACCTCCGCGGAGCTGGCTGCCATGGAGCGCGCAAGCGACCTCGCGGCGCGCGCAGCCAAGATTGCGCCCTTTGTGCCCGGCGCGCTTTTCCAACTGCGGCAGGATCGCGACGGGAACCGCACGCTGCCGTTCGTGACCGAGGGCGCCCGGCGCGTTTTCCGTCACCTGCCGGCCGAGGGGAAAATCTCGCCGGAGCAGATGTGGGCGACAATCCATCCGGATGACGCGGAGCGGTTTTCCGAGTCGCTCGCGCGGTCTGCCGCGACCACGACGCGTTGGGAATGCGAATACCGCGTGCGGCAGCCTGATGGCGCGGAGAGCTGGCTGCGGAGCGAAGCGATGCCGGAGCCCGGGGCCGACGGCGCCATCGTTTGGCACGGTTTCACGAGCGACGTGAGTGATTGCCGGCGCGCGGAGCAGGCCCACGAGGAAAGCCGGGTGCTGCTGCAGAGCGTGTTCTCCAGCGTCGAGCTGGGGGTTTTCGTCGTCGAGGTCGAGGGGGACGATTTCCGCTATGCGGACATCAATCCGGCCTACGAGCGCCTCACGGGGCTGGCGGCCGTGGAGCTCCGCGGGCGCGGGCCGCGCAGCCTGCCGCCCCTTATCTCGGCGCAACAGGCCGAGGCGTTGTGCGCGAGCTTTCGCCGCGGCTTGGAATCCGCCGGGCCGCTCGAATACGAGGAGGCTTTCCAGTCGCGTGGCCGGTCGCTCTGGCTCCTCACCCGGCTCACCCCGCTGCGGGATCCGGCGGGCCGTGTGGTGCGGCTTGTGGGCCGGTCGCTCGACATCACCGAGCGCAAGACGATCGAGTTGCGCTTCCAGTCGCTCACCGAACGCCTCCAGCTGGCGACCGAAGCGGCGCAAGTCGGGATCTGGGATCACGACTTTGTGCAAGGCCGCCTGATGTGGGACAGCCGCATGCATACCCTCTACGGGATCGCACCGCGGGACTTCGACTCGACGTTCGCCGATTGGCTGCGCTACGTGCACCCTCAGGACCGGGAGCGGATCGCCGCCGAGCACCGGGCGGCGGTGGAAGGGACCTCGGCCTTCAACACCTCCTTCCGCATCGTGCGGCCCGACGGGCGCGAGCGGCACATCCGGGCCCGCGCGCACGTGCAGCGCGGCTCCACGGGGCGGGCGGCGCGCATGGTGGGCGTCAACTGGGATGTGACAGCCGAACGCCGCGCCCAAGCCGAGATCGAGAAGGCCCGCGATCAGGCGGAGATTCTTAACCGTCAACTCGAGGAGGCGCTCGACCGTGCGCAGCGCCTCGCGCAGGAAGCCGCGGCGGCGACCGTCGCGAAGTCGGAGTTCCTCGCCAACATGAGCCACGAGATCCGCACGCCGCTGAACGCCGTCCTCGGCATGAGCAGCGTGCTCCTAGGCACGGAGCTCACCAGCGAGCAGCGCGAGTTTGCCGAGACCATCCGTGCGAGCGGAGACGGGCTCCTCGAGCTGCTCAATGACATCCTGGACTATTCCAAGATTGAGTCCGGCCGCCTGGATCTCGAGTCGCGGCGGTTCGACGTGCGCGAGTGCGTCGAATCCGCTCTGGATGTGCTCGCCGCGCGGGCGGCGGAGAAAAAGATCGACCTGATCTGCGAGCTGGCCGACGGCGTGCCCGCCCGCGTGCGCGGGGACGACACCCGCCTGCGGCAGATAGTCGTCAACCTGCTTAGCAATGCGGTCAAGTTTACGGCCGAGGGGCAGGTGCTGCTCTCCGTGGCTGTTGTCGAACGCACCACTGCCGGGCGCCGGCTGCGTTTCTCCGTCCACGACTCGGGCATCGGCATCCCGCCGGAGCGCATGGATCGACTTTTCAAGTCGTTCAGCCAAGTGGATGCCTCGACCACGCGCCAGTATGGCGGCACCGGCCTGGGCCTCGCGATCTGCAAGCGCATCGTCGAACTGATGGGCGGCCGCATCTGGGCGGAAAGCGTGCCCGGTCAAGGCAGCACGTTCGCGTTTGAGGTCGAGCTCGGCGAGGCGGCCGAGACCGCGGCTCCCTTCAATCGCGCGCGCTCGATGGCCGGACGCCATGTGCTCGTCGTCGATGACAATCCGATCGGCCGGCGCGTGCTGGCTCATCAATGCGCCGCGTGGGGCTTCACCGTGCGGGCCGTGTGCTCGGGCACCGAGGCGCTCGCGGCGCTTGCGGACGGGACGCCCTGTGATCTTGCGATCGTTGATGCCGACATGCCGGTGATGGGGGGCACGGAGACCGTGGCGTTGATCCGGCGCCGGCACGTGGCCGCCGTGCTTCCCATTGTGATGTTGGTGAGACCCGGGCACGCGCGGCCGGAGGGTGACTCGGGAGTCACCGCGCACGTTTCCCGACCGGTCAAGGTGCAGCCGTTGTTTGACGCAATCATGGGCATCTTCCATGGGCGGCCCGCGGCTCCCGTTGCCGCGGCCACGGATGATGCGGCCGTCGCTACCGGCCATCCGCTCCGCATCCTGCTCGCCGAGGACAATCCGGTGAATCAACGCGTCGCGACCCTAATGCTGCGCCGCATGGGCTATCTCGCCGACGTCGCCGCCAATGGTCGCGAGGCGGTGGCGGCCGTGCTGGGCCGAACCTACGACCTCGTCCTGATGGACGTGCAGATGCCGGAGATGGACGGGCTCGAGGCTACGCGCGAGATCTGCGGCCGCCTCGCTCCGGCCAACCGGCCGCGCATCGTGGCCATGACGGCGAACGCCTCAACCTCGGATCGGGACCAATGCCTCGCGGCCGGCATGGATGACTTTCTGCCCAAGCCCGTTCGGCAGGGAGATCTGAAGCAAGCCCTGCTGGCGACGCCTGCGCGCGTGCTTCCGGACAGTGGGGCTGCGGCCACAGCGGTCGCAGCCTAGCCGGGCAGGAGCCCGCCGCGGTTTCCGCCGCTCCGTCGGGCGCAAAAAAACCCGCCGGTGATCCGGCGGGTTCGATTGGCAGGCTGAGCCGGCGCTCAAGCGAGCACCTTGGGGATTTCCGCGGTCAGGTCGACGGCGTGCGGATGGTTGCGCTTCACGCGCCGAAGCTGGTGCCGGCGCTGCAACATACGGTCGAGCTTGTCGACCAGCAGCGAGATCGCCTTGTGGCACTCGTCGGCGTGCACCGCCGCGTTCATGTCGGGGCCTTGGATCTGGATGTGGCCTTTGGCGGTGAACTGCTCGCCTGACGCATGATTACGGTCGCACTCCAGTTCCACGCGCATCCTCACGATGCGCTCCTCATGTCGAAACAGTCGCTCCGTCTTCTCGCGCACGAACGTCTTGAGGGACGGGGTCAGCTCGAGGTGGATGCCGGAGACGATTACTTCGTGTTGGTTTTGGCTGTTCATGTTTCTGCGTATGGGTTCGGTTGGCGCGGAACCGGGACGCAGTCCCGGCCCGCGGTAAATTCTCGAATCTCCCACAAACGTCGTGCCCTCGCTCAGCGAAGCGCTCCAACCATTCGCGGCCGTCATTGTGACGGGCGGATCTTCCGGTATTGGAAAATCGTTCATTCGTCTGACCGGGACACTGATGGCGCGCGCCGTCATTTGCAACCTCTCGCGCCGCATTCCACCGCAAAAAATCTGTCCTAATGCTGAGGTAAGATTGAACCATTTTTCATGCGATCTTGCTCAAGCCGCCGAGATCGCGCGCGCGGCCGACGCCGTGTGCGCCCGGATCGAGGCTCTCGCGCCACCGGGGCCCGTGCTGCTGATCAACAACAGCGGAATCGGGGCTTTTGGTTCGTTCGCCGACAGCGACACCGCGCGGCAGCTCGAGGTGATCGACGTGAACGTGCGCGCGCTCGTCGACCTGACGGGGCGGCTGCTGCCGCTGCTGCGCGTGCGCGGCGGCGCGATTCTGAACGTCGCCTCGACGGTGGCGTTCCAGCCCACGCCGTTCGCCGCGACCTACGGTGCGAGCAAGGCCTTTGTGCTGCACTGGACGCTCGCGCTCAACCACGAGCTGCGCGGCACCGGCGTGCGCGCGCTGGCGGTGTGTCCGGGCACGACGACCTCGGAGTTCTTCAACGCCGCCGGGCTCGCGCCGAGCGCCGCCAAGAAGCCGATGACCATGACTGCCGATGCCGTGGCCGAGGCCGCATTGCGAGCGCTCGCCGCGGGGCGCAGCCAGGTGGTGCCGGGCTGGTTCAACAAGCTCTACACCTTTGCCGGCGCGAAGCTGCCCAAGCCACTCGCGGCGCGCGTGGCGGCGCGGGCGCTGCGACGCTACCGCAACGACGGGGCGGGCGCGTGAGCGAGCCCGACGACGTCTACTCGCAGCGGGCCTGCGCCTGGCCGCGCCGCCCGCGCGGGCAGTCGCCCGTGCGCATGATCGCGCCGGGGGAGGTGCCGCCGTGGATCGTGTTTGAGGACGAGCGGCTGCTCGTGGTGAACAAGCCCGGTGACATCGTCTGCCATCCCTCGAAGGCCGGGCCGTGGTCGAGCCTGGTGGGTGCCCTGCGCGAATATGCGCGGCTGCCAACGGTGCACCTCGTCTTCCGGCTCGACCGGGAGACCAGCGGCGTGGTGGTGCTGGCCAAGGACGCGCGGATGGCGAGCCGCCTCCAGGTCGCGATGCAGGAGCGCAAGGTCGGGAAAAAATATCTCGCGATCCTGACCGGCGAACTGGTCGCGCCAGTGACGGTCGATCAGCCCTTGGGCGACGATGTGACGAGCCCGGTCTTCATGAAATCCGCGGTCGTCGCCGCGGGCGAGGGGCAGGCCGCGGTGACGCACTTCACGCCGCAGGCGCGGGGCGGCGGGTTCACGCTCGCGGGCGTGGTGACCGAGACCGGCCGCAAGCATCAGATCCGCGCGCACGCGCAGTGGCTCGGCCACCCGCTCGTGGGCGACAAGATTTACGGGCCTGATTCGCGGCTCTACCTGGATTTCATTGATCACGGCTGGACCGACGCGCTCGCCCAAAAACTCCTGCTGCCGCGCCAAGCCCTGCATTGCGCGGAGATCGATTTGCGGCCCGCCGGACTGGAGCGCGTCTTTGCGGCGCCGCCGCCGGAGGACCTGCGGGCTTTTCTCGCGGCGCGATCGCTGAGGTAGTTCTGCCGCTCGTCGGCCGATGATAAGCCTATTCCATCCGCTGCCCGATGCGGATCAAGTTGCCGTCGGGATCGACGATTGAGAATTCGCGCATGCCCCAGGGCTTGTTCGTGACCGCGTCCATGCGCGGGATGCCTTTCG